>CALULT010000071.1 GCA_944321565.1 uncultured Paraprevotella sp.
GTAAAGCTCATGGCTACGCTGCAAAATGAAAAACTAAGCCTGCTCGCATACGAAGACATGAGGCTAAGGGCAAGAATCCCGTAATACCCATTTTTATGACTGTAATACAATATGACTTGAAAAATCTTTCAACCACCTATGATTCGGAAATCCGTCGCAGCATATCAAGCGGGGAAGCATGAAAACGTTCTTCCCTACTGAATTCCGACTGCGCCCTCCACGCGGCAGAAATCACGGAAGCCAAAGCCCCGTCATTGTCCCGCCTGCCGTTTCAACTGCTCCACCTGCGCCTTGAACGCCTCCGCCGTTTGGGCATAATGCAATCCCTGGCGCACGACGTTGCCCGCCGGGTCAAGCGTTTCATAATGCGGGATGCCCAGGAAGTGGAATAGTTCCATCAGCTTGTTGTAGTCATCGCGGCTGATTTCCTGCACGTCCTCGCCCGCCAAGTTTTCCGACACATATTTGCGGAACTTCTCCGCCGGGGCCTCGCCCTTGACGCTGATGAAGAGGAAGTCCACCTCCTTGTCGTCACGCAACGCCTCGCGCATGGCCTTGGAACGCTCGATGCCCGAACGGCACGGGCCACACCCCATCCCCCAAAAGTCTATCAACAGGTACTTGCCCTTGTATTTGTCCGTCAGCCGCCGCAACACGTCCGCAGCCTCACCATCTGGCAAGGCATAGACGGGTGACGACCAACGTTCCACCGCTTCCGCATACACACGGTCGGCCTGCTGTTGCAGCGCGGGCAAAGCCAACAGCCCGCGCCGACGGGCAAAAACTTTCTCCAATTCTATCTTGCCACTGTCCGGAATGGAAAGGTAGCTGTCCATGTCGGTCGTCATCTCCCGCAACAAAGTCATCTGCCCGAACAACGATGGTGCCGCGCAACCGGAAAGTTCCCGGTCCATGGCCAGCATCCGGCCATCGGCCACGGCCAGGCTGTCTTCGAGCAAACAATTGTTGCGCCATGCATAACGCAAGGGCCAGACAAACTCATAGCGGTTGACAAACAAATCACAATCAGCCAAAGCCAGGCACGACACATCGTCGAGCGGCAGCCGGTGCAAATAACGATAGTTGGGCAACGCGACAAGCCTATCCGTATTGGGCAGCGCCTCCCCTTCCGGAACGGCCCACTGCCCGTCCATCCCGTAATCCGCGACGCATCTCCCATGTTCCATTTTCGTATAGACTTCCACCAAATGCCGCTCCCATGGCGTAAATTCGTAACGCCAAGCCAAGTAGCCGGCCAACAGCAACGCCGCATCCATTTTACGCATGGCACAATCCGCAAAGTCCCGCATGTCTTTCAGCGAGTCTTTATCGGCACGGTACTCCCAATAGGGATAGCAGCAAAGCTCCTGGTAGCCATACCTTAATGAGTTCCGGGAGGTGAACACGCCGGGCGATTGGACGGCACAATCCACCGACCCGTCCCGCCGCAGGGTGATGTCCGTGGTCTTACCCGGTTCCGCGTAGAAGCGTATCACCTTGCCATTGTTCCCTTGTCTGGCAAACAACAAGCCCTCTTGCGGATGATATGCCAGGAAACGGAACTCGAACGTGCCGTCTTCATTGATGGGCACGGTCATAGGCACATCCTCCCCCGTCATGACAATGCTGCGGTTGTATTGCATGTTCTCAAAACCCCACTCACGGGAATAACCTTCTATCCGCCCGCGGACGCAGGCCGTGTCGGTACGGAAAAACTCCCGTTCCAACTCGTCCGTCATGCGGAACGGCTCGCCACGGGGTATTTCCGGCATCTGCCCCGCCTCGTGGATGCCCAAGATACGGTAATACCCATTTTGGAAACCTTCCACGAAGTCAAAGCAACGAGTGTCCTCCGGCATCGGTTCAAAGAACACCCTGAACCGGCTTTCGCCGCTCTCGGGCGTGACATAACGCTCGCCCAACGTGATGCCCTCGCCCCGGATGGCCTTGTATCGCCGCCTGCCCATGTCCTCCAGAAAAGCTTCCTTGGCTATCCGGATCCACCAACCCGGCTTATTCCGCTCGTGGAAACTCAAGATGGTGGCCGTGTCCGTAAATTCCACGCCCGTAATCCTGATGATTTCCGTCGTGCTGCCTAGCCATGCCGGGCGCTTAAAGCCTCCGGCCTGCGCCGTCAAAGCAATCATGAAACAAAAAATGGCAGCTAGCCACGACAAGGGCATCCCCCGCAAAAGTATTTTTCCCATTCGTTTTCGCATTTAGTGAGTAAAATCGGGGACAAAAATAAAAAAAATACAATACAGCAAAAGAAACAAATCTTTTCGGATTGAAAATCCTGATACCCCATGCGTGGCATTACAAATTCTACGCGGCAGGAAGTTCATTCCTACCGACTTTGACTGCGGACATTCATCTACGAAAAAAGACGGCTGCGCCGGAATTCCACCCGGCAGAGCCGCCTTTTATCGTTTTTGGGACTCGCCCGGTTTACAACGGACGAATCACATACGTGAAGTCATAATCCTGATAAGGCACACGATACTGCGGAAGCGGAATGGCTCCCCAACTGTTTTCACAAGCCAAGCCACGCTGACGAAGAGCCAGCTTCACCACGCTGAAGTCGCGCGGGGTCAGGTCGCCCGAATGGCTTTGGTGGGCATACTTGTCCCATCCGTCGTCCAAGTCCTCGGCCAGGAAGTTCAACGTGCTGCACTCCATCGGGGCGATGGAATAGAACTCCAACCCGCGGCCATATTCGTCCTTCACCTGCCAATAACGCACCTCCGTCTTGTTGCCGCTTTCCTGCGGACGCACGTAACCCCAATATTGGTCGGCCACGTCGGCCTCATATACGCCGAGGCGGTCGCCCTGGTTGCGGTCGATGTAGTTTTCGCCGGGGCCCTTGCCGTAGTAAGTCAACTTGCTGTATGCTTCCGGCATCACGAGCTGCATGCCGAAGCGCATCAGTTCCGGTTGCTTCTTCGCATCCCCGTTCACCTTCATCGACTCGTTCACCACCAGTTCGCCGGCAGGCGTGAGCGTGTAGGTCATCGTCAGCGTAGCCTCCACCGACGGCATGTCGTAAACCGTCACAACCTTCTTGTCGGCATCCTTTTCGCCCCATTTCACGTCGAACGATTTCAGCTTCATCTGCGGATTCTTCCACGCATTCAGCTTGCGCTGGGTGTTTGCGCCATAATCGTTGTCCGTGGGTGCGCGCCAAAAGTCAGGCGTGATGGCATAGCCCTTTTCCAACATCGGCCGGCCGTCCACGTCGAGATAATCAATCCAGCCCGTGTGGCGGTTGAAAGTGACGGAAGTGTTGCCTGCCGTCAGGGTCACGCAAGCCAGCATCTCGTCCTTCTCCACCTTGTTTTCATCCGAAGCACCGGCGGCCAGCACTTGGTCCACCGTGGGGAAAGTATAAGGATTCACTACAAACTGTTGCCGTGCCACGGCATAACCTGCCTTCAACATCGGTTCGGACTTTTTCAGTACGAAGTCGATGTTCAGCACCGTCTCTTTCTCCAAGTCGGCTGGCAGTTCGTAGCCTTCGAGCTTCACCACCTTGCGCTGCTGCGGCTGCACGTCCAAGTCCATCTGCCCGCTGCCGACCGTTTCGCCCTCGCATTCCAACGTCCACTGCAACGACACGTTGTCAAGCGGCTTGAAGAAGTATTCGTTATAGACTTCCACCTCGCCGGTTTTCAGGTCTTTGGCTGTAGCCCAAATGTCCTGATAGAAGTAGCGCACTTCGTTGGCATGCGGGTTCGGCTTCCGATCGGGGTTGATGATGCCGTTGTTGTTGAAGTTGTGGTCGCTCGCGGGATAACGGCCGAAGTCGCCGCCGTAAGCATAGATGTCCTTGCCCTGCTTGTTCTTCACGCGCAACCCTTGATCCACGAAGTCCCAGATGAAACCACCCTGGTACTTGGGATACTTGCGCACCAAGTCCCAGTATTCCTTGAATCCGCCCATCGAGTTGCCCATGGCGTGGGCATACTCACACTGAATGAGCGGGCGCGGGTTGTCGCCCTTTGCATATGCCTCACAGCCCCAATAGCCGTAGTACATCGGGCAGAAGATATCAGTTTTACCGTTCTGCCCGGCCTGCTCATACTGCACGGGACGGCTGGGGTCGTAAGCCTTTATCATATCGTATGCCTTCTCGAAGTTCGGCCCGTAGCCAGCCTCGTTGCCCAGGCTCCAGAAGATGATGGAAGGATGGTTCTTGAAGAGTTTCACGTTGCTCTCGTTGCGTTCCAAGTGCGCCTTCTCGTAGTCGGTCCGCTTGGCCAGCGTCTTGTCACCGTAACCCATGCCGTGGCTCTCGATGTTGGCCTCTGCCACCACATACAGACCGTAACGGTCGCACAGCTCATACCAACGCGGGTCGTCGGGATAGTGGCAAGTGCGCACGGCGTTGATGTTCAGTTCCTTCATGATGCGTACGTCCTGCAACATGCGGTCCACCGACACCACGTAGCCACCCAGCGGATCCATTTCATGGCGGTTGGCTCCCTTGAACAACACAGGCTGGCCGTTCACCAACACCTGCGCATTCTTGATTTCCACCTTGCGGAATCCCACGTCCTGGCGGATGGCCTCGGTCACCTCAGCCCCATCCTTGAGCGTGGCGCAGAGTGTATAAAGATTGGGCGTTTCGGCCGTCCATTTCAGCGGATTCTTCACCTCGAAGTCGGCCTCCACCTTGCCGTCCTTGCCCACCTGGAGCGTTTTTCCGGCCACTTCCTTGCCTTCAGCGTCCTTCAGCGAGAGCACGAGCGTCTGCCCTTTGGCACCCGAAGTGGAAACTTTCACGTTCAAGAGCCCGTCGCGGTAGTCCCCCGTCAGGTCGGACGTGATGAACCAGTCGGCAATCTGCGCTTCGGGACGGGCATAGAGATACACCTCGCGGGCAATACCCGTGAGTTTCCAAAAGTCCTGGTCCTCCAGATAAGAACCGTCGCACCAACGCATGACCTGCATGGCAATGAGGTTCTCCTGTCCCGGTTTCAAGTATTTCGTGAGGTCGAACTCGGCAGCCACCTTGCTGTCTTCGCTATATCCCACGAACTTGCCGTTCACCCACACCATCAGGTTGGACGTGGCCGATCCCACATGGAGATATATGTGCTCGCCTTTCCAGCCGGCAGGCACCTTCACCGTCTTGCGGTAGGAACCGGTGTAGTTGTTGCGTTCTTCCACAAACGGAGGATCGGAAAAGAACTGGTTGCTCCAGGCATAGCCCACATTCTTGTAGGTGGCATCACCGTAGCCGTTCAATTCCAAGATGCCCGGCACTGGGAAATCCACCCACTGCGAGTCATCGTAATCCACGGCATAAAAGTCCTTGGGGGCCTTGTCATGGTCTTTGGAGAAATTGAATTTCCACTTGCCTTCCAACGACAAGTAGCGTTCCGAACGGGCTTTCTGCCCTGCCTCGGCCAGTTGCTCCGTCTCATAAGCAAAAAACGCCGCCCTCGGAGCCAACGTGTTCACTTCGTTCACCTCGGGGTCGAGCCACCAAGGCTTGTCTTTTTGCGCATAAGCCGAAAAAGCGGCCAGGCATGCACAAGAAAGCATCAGTTGTTTCAACATGGTAATAAAAAATATTAGTGCGTCTGCGACGCGGTTAGCAAATTGATTCCACACAAAATTTTGGTAAAGATAGAAAAAACCTAAGTTTTCGAAAAGTTTTCCTATATTATATTACGTTAATGCACCAAGATTTGCTAACTTTGGGCGAAGCAAACCTATTTCATTTAAAGAAAAATAACTTATGGTGACAAACTCCCCGCAACCCGCCCGCATGAAAAACCGCACCAAGACAGCACGTGGAAAGACTGCGGCCATCTCCCACCTTCTGCCATGGGCATATGCCATAGTCCTCCCTATGGTCATGGCACTGTGCCTCTACGGCTTCGAGCGAGAGACGTTGTTCCGCATCCAGGAACTCAACCTGTTTCTCCCCGATGCCTTGTTTTACCAGAGTCTGGCCGCCTATCCCGGCGGCACGTTGCAATGGGCGGCCTGTTTCTTCACCCAGTTTTTCTACTACCCCGCCGCAGGAGCAGCTTGGCTGGCTGCCTTTTGGATGGCATCCTGCCTGGTCATGCGTTCCGCCTTCCGGCTGTCCGGCCCGTGGTGCCTGCTGGCAAGCCTCATCCCGGCAGCCCTGCTGGCCGGCATCGTGCAGATGGGCTACTTCATCTACTACATCAAGCTTCAGGGCTATTTCTTCAGTGCCACCCTCGGCATCCTGCTGGCACTCCTTGCCGTGTGGGCATTCGGCCGGTTGTATGCACGGAACAATTATGCAGGGATGGCCTGGATGGCCTTGTGGACGGCGGCGGGCTACCCGCTTTTGGGTGCATACGCCTTGGCCGGCACTGCGTATATGGTGGCCTTGTGTTGGCGCATGCCAGACACGACCCGTTCCCGGCGCATCGCGGCCACGGCCATTGGCCTGTTGTTTGCCATAGGAATCCCTCTACTCGCCTACCGCTTCTGCTACTCGCAAACCGCCATTGGGGCTGTTTACACCGCCGCGCTGCCAAGCTTCGATGTAGGAGGCAAGCTGTATGCCGGTTACCGTACACCTTATTATATATTGTTCGCCATCCCACTCGCAGCGGCACTTGCCTACGGCCGCAAAATCGCGGCCAAACGCTGGCAGGCGGCCGCCATACAACTCGTCGTATTAGTCGGTATGGGCTTTTGGCTGAAAACTTCGTGGTTCGTGAACGAGAACTTCCGCTGCGAGCTGCGGATGGCACGTGCCATAGACCAATGTGAATGGGAAAAAGTCCCCGCCATCTTCTTGGAAGCCACTGGGGAACCCACGCGGCTGATGGTGATGGACAAGAACCTGGCGCTCTTCCGGCTCGGCCGGGCTGGCAACGAGATGTTCCAATACCGCGAAGGAGGCGCAAGCCCCGACGCACCTTTCTTGGTCCGCCTGGCGCAAGTGGGCGGCAAAGCACTCTACTACCACTACGGGCAGGAAAACTATTGCTACCGCTGGTGCATGGAAGACGGCGTGACGTATGGATGGAAAGTGGAATACCTGAAATACATGGCCAAGACTTCCATCGCAGGAGGAGACTACGACGTGGCACGGAAATACCTCGCCATGCTGAAACGTACACTCTTCCACAAGGAATGGGCCAAGAAGTACGAAGCCTATGTGGACCATCCCGCAACCATCCGCGAGAGTGAAAAGTTCGGCCCCATCCTCAGCCTGATGCCGGAGGAAGACCTGCTCAGCACGGACATGAACGTCATTGAGATGTTCCTGCTCCGCACCTTCGCCTATGGGAACAGCGACGACCCCGTCCACCAGGAACAAAACCTCATCGCCGCCCTGCAGATGAAGGATATCGGACTGTTTTGGCCGCGCTTCTTCAAATATGCCACGCTGCACAAGGGCGAGCACATGCCGCGCCACTACCAGGAAGCGGCCTACCTCTACGGCCACCTGGAGCACAACGTGGACATCAGCCACATGCCTTTCGACGCGGAGGTGAAAGAGAGCTACACGCGCTTCATGGCCTTCACACAGCAATGTGCCGGCATGACAGAGGCGCAGATGGCCGAAGCCTTCCGACCGCAATTCGGCAACACATTCTACTATTTCTATTTCTTAGCCAATGGACTGCAAACTTATTAACTTCATGGAAAAAAAGTTCGGAAAACTCCTCGCAGGCTGCTTCGCGGCCCTCGCATGCTTCAGTTGCGGGCCACAAATACCAACTAATTACACCGACAGCACAGACGCGGCAGCCATCTACCCGGACTACCGCGACGTGACGATTCCGCCAAACATCGCCCCCCTGCGCTTCGTCGTGGACGAAGAAGCCGATGCCTACGCCGTGCGCATCAGCGGAACCAACGATGAATGGACAACAGACAAACGGGAAGTGACCCCGGACGTGGACGAATGGCACGACATGACAAGACAGGCACGGGGACGCTCGCTCAGCGTGGAAATATTCGTGAAACACGGGGAGGAATGGACGCGCCGCGCACCTTTCCGCATCCACGTGGCCGAAGAGGACATCGACCCTTACATGTCCTACCGCCTCATCAGCCCGTCCTACGTCACCTACCACGACCTGACCATCAACCAGCGCAACCTGACCAACTTCGACGAACGTGTCATCTATGGCAACCTGCTCAACATGGGTGTAAACGGTGCCCACTGCATCAACTGCCACTCCTACCAAGACTATAATCCCGCCCGCATGCAGTTCCACGTGCGGGAAAACTACGGAGGCACGGTCATCGCCTACGACGGGAAAGTCACCAAAGTGAACCTCAAGACCGACTCGCTGATTTCTGCCGGCGTGTATCCGGCATGGCATCCACGGAAAAAACTCATCGCCTACTCCGTGAACCAGACAGGGCAGACGTTCCACACACGCGACCTGCAAAAGATTGAAGTGCAGGACATGCGCAGCGACCTCATCCTCTACGATGTGGAACGCAACGAAGTGACACGCATCATGGGCGACCCGGACGAAATGGAAGTGTTCCCATGGTGGAGCCCCGATGGCAAATACCTCTACTATGCCTCCGCGCACTTCCTGCGGAAAGACACGTCGGAAAACCTCGAAAAAGAAACCATCCTGCGCTACAAGGAAATCAAATACAACCTCTACCGCCGACGGTTCGACGCGGCACGACACACCGTGGACTCGGCCGAACTGGTGGTGAACGCCTCCGCCATCGGTAAAAGCGCCACCCGCCCGCGCATCTCGCCCGATGGCCGCTACCTGATGTTCACCATGGGCGACTATGGCGTGTTCCACATCTGGCACAAGGATGCCGACCTCTACCTGATGGACTTGCGCACCCGAAAGATACGCCCCCTGGCGGAAATCAATTCCGATGAAGCCGAAAGCGGATGCGCCTGGAGCAGCAACGGCCGGTGGGTGGTGTTCTGCAGCCGCCGGAACGACGGGAACTACACCCGCCCTTTCATCGCCTACATCGACAAAAGCGGACAGGAACGCAAACCGTTCGAACTGCCCCAGGAAATACCCGACAAGCACCGCCGCTTCATGCGAAGCTACAACATCCCCGAATTCATGAAAGGGCCGGTGGACATCACGCCGCAGGAGTTTGCCTCCGCCGTCAAAGGATTGGACGCACAACCCGCCCGGCAAACCAACTAACCAGCAAACTCATATATATTTTTTCAGACATGAACCTCAAAAACAACATCACCTGCCTGTTGGCCTCCATCTTGACGGCTACCGGCACACAAGCACAAGGCACCGTGGAAGACTACCTGCGGGCTTATTCCCTCTACGACAAATTCAACGCCACCCGCGTGTATGACGACCCGGCGGACATCCGCTGGGAAGGCGACAGCGTGTTCCATTATTTCAGCCACACCGCAGAAGGAAGGACATACTACATCGGCAAGGTGGACGGAGACATCGCCACGGCCGACATCCAAACCGTCAACATGGACGCACTGGCCGCACTGCTCACCCGCGAAACGGGAAAAGAGATTAAAAGGAAAGACCTGCAACTGGCGCGGTTCGGCACGGACAAAAAACACCACGGAAACATCACTTTCCATTATGGAGGCTTCAGCTGGAAGATTGAAAACGCATCCGGAGACAGCCTGCGGCTGGCCGAAAAGGAACCGTTGCCACCGGAAAGGCCACGTGGAAACACGCGCCACTGGATGGAGGTGGACGACGAACGGGGAGCAGGCCCTATCCCCTCGCCCGACGGAAAGAAAATGGCCTATATCAAAAACGACAACGTGTATGTCTGCGACTCGGACGGGCGAAACGAACGTGCCCTGAGCAACGACGGCACGGCTGGAAATTACTACTCCAGCTGGATAAAATGGAGCAAAGACGGAAAGAAGGTCTGCACCAACAAAATCCGCCCTGCCGCCAAGCGGTATGTCTATTACGTGGAGAGCTCGCCCAAGAACCAGCTGCAACCCATCCTGCACCAACAGGAATACGCCAAGCCGGGCGACGAGCTGCGCTTCAAAGTGCCATGCGTGTTCCATGTCGAAAGCGGGAAAGCCGTCATTCCCTCCACGGAACTCTTCGACCGCCAATATGACCTCTATGGCCCCCAATGGAGCGAAGACAGCCGGACACTGACTTTCGAATACAACGAACGCGGGCACAAGGCCTACCGCATGCTGGAACTGGATGCCGAAACCGGCGAGGTGCGGACGCTAGTGGAAGAAACCAGCCCCACGTTCGTCGTCTATAACCGCATTTTCCGCCACAAGCTGAAGGACGGGAAACGGATGCTGTGGACAAGCGAAAGGGACAATTGGAACCACCTCTACATGATAGACCTGGAAAAAGGAAAAATCGACCATCAAATCACGCGGGGCGAATGGGTGGTGCGCCAGGTGCTCAGGGTGGACGAAGACCGCCAGGCCATCTATTTCACCGCCAGCGGGGTGAACCCCGGCGAAGACCCCTACCATATCCATTATTACAAAATAGGCATGGACGGCAAGGACATGGTGTGCCTCACCCCCGAACCCGGCAACCACACCGCCGTGTTCAACGAAGACTTCACCATGCTCATCGACAAATATTCCACGGTGGACAGCGCACCGGTCACCCTGCTGCGCAACACAGACGGGGCGGAGAGCAAGACATTGGCCAAGGCCGACCTCAGCCTCCTCAAGTCTGCCGGATGGATGGCTCCGGAAGTATTCACAGCTCCGGGACGCGACGGCAAGACCCCGATGTGGGGCATCATACAACGTCCCACAAACTTCGACCCGCAAAAGACCTATCCCGTCATTGAATACATCTATGCCGGCCCCGGCGACGCCTACACGCCGAAAAGCTTCGCCCCCTACAACTGGAACATGACGGCATTGGCCGAACTGGGCTTCATCGTCGTGCAACTGGATGCCATGGGCACGTCCTACCGGGGCAAGAAGTTCGAAGAGGTGTGCTACAAAAACCTGAAAGACGCAGGATTTCCAGACCGCATCGCCTGGATTAAGGCTGCTGCCGGGAAATATCCCTATATGGACAGCACACGCGTAGGCATTTTCGGAGCATCGGCAGGCGGACAGGAAGCCATGGCCGCCGTGCTCTTCCACCCGGAGTTCTACAAGGCGGCCTACTCCAGCTGCGGTTGCCACGACAACCGCATGGACAAAATCTGGTGGAACGAGCAATGGATGGGCTACCCGGTGGACAGCAGCTACGTGACCAGCTCCAATGTGGAGAATGCCCATCGGCTGACGCGCCCGCTCATGCTCGTAGTCGGCGAAATGGATGACAATGTGGATCCCGCCTCCACCATGCAGGTGGTCAATGCGCTGGTGAAAGCCGGCAAAGACTTCGAGCTGGTGTTCCTCCCAGGAGTGCGCCACACGATGGGCGAACGCTATGGTGAACACAAGCGCTATGACTTCTTCGTGAAAGAGCTGCTGGGCATCCGTCCTCCCGCATGGGATACCCTTTCGAAAAGACAGTAGTACTGACTTGACCAAGTAAGATAACTGACTTGGCCAAATAAGTTATCTTACTTTGCCAAGTCAGTACATCTTCTATTTGGAAAGCTAGTATCTTTTGGAAAGTGGCTTTTTTGCCTTGTCAAAGCTCCCCAAAAAAGGATTCACGGGAATATCCACATTTTTCTTGTGATTCCTTTGCCGCATATTAAATTAAATCTTATCTTTGCTAACAAAGGTTAGCCTTTTCATGGAGACAAAAAACACGTTTTATTCACAAAAAAGCAAATTGAGTATGAAAAAGATTTTTTGGTTTGCAGCATGTTGCCTGTTGGCAACCGGATTCACGGCTTGTGGCGATGACGACGACGAAAACAACGGAGGTCCTGGAGGCACGGGCAATACCCTGCCGGACGTGACCACAGACTTGGGCATCCAATACCCCGTCACATCAATCAATGGAGACGAAGATGCCTATTTCCAATACTCAAACGGGAAGTTGACCAGCGGACACACCGACACTGACATTAATTTCAACATCTCGCAAAATCCCCTTGCCATCAATTGTTCTTACCAAGAGGCATACGGAAGCTATGCCATGACGGTGAACAACATCCGTGTCAACAACAGCGGGTTTATCACTTCCGCCAATATCAACGCCACAGAAGATGACAACGGGGAAATCTATCGCGTCACAGGCACAGCCAACATCCAATATGACGGGGAAGGACATATCACGGAAAAGAAAGTGGAAATAAAAGACGTAGAAAGCACGGACAAATACACCATCACTTACTCGTGGAACAACGGCAACCTGATGCGCATCCGCATTGATGAGCAATATACGGAACCGGGCTACGGGACGGAGAATTACACGGAAATCTATGAGTACACCTACGATGAAGACTGGACAAAGAATCCTAATACCGGGATTTACCTGTATGAAATGTGGTATTCCACCTTCGACTTCATGTGGTATGCAGGCCTGCTGGGCAAAACCACCCGCAACATGCCCACCGGCATGACAAACATCTACATGGAAGACGGGGTTGAGAACTACCGCACCACCTACGACTTCACCACGAGCTACAACTCAGACGGTTCGGTGGCTTCTTTGACCTACCGCAGCCCGGGCTCCAGCTATTATTCACGCCGGTATATCTACGGTTACGGTAACGAATATGAGAACAGGACTTCAACCATGGCTTCCATAAAGCAAAAGAATATCGACAAGAGAAGCCCCCTCGCACGGATGAAAGCACGGATGAGGAAGTAGAGGAACTTGCTTTTGCATAGCTACACAAAAAGGTGTGCCGCGATTCAACACTTGCGACACACCTTTTCATTATTTGAAAAACGTCCCCTCTCCCCCGCCTTGCCAGGGAAAGAAACAGGGCAGTAGAAATTCTGTGGGGATTTAATAAATTCTGCACGGGCCGTAACGCCCCCTCTGTTCTCCATGCGGATGCCCAAACTGTCCAGCCTCGCAGGGGACGAGCCCCAAAGGGGCGGAGGGGGTCTCACGCCCACGAGAACAACACCGGACGCATCCACGGACAACATAAACGGGGCGGAAAAAGGGGAAAGTCACTCTTGTGCATGGGAAACCCCTCCGACCCTGCGGGCCACCTCCCCTGCAAGACGGAGGAGTTTTGCCTCCGGACGGAGAAACTCTTTGCTGCGATGAATCTCAAATTAATACTTCGTTATTTTTTCTATTAGTTCGTTGAAAAAGAGCGAGTTATGCAACAAAGTTTAGCACAATAAAAT
>CALULT010000072.1 GCA_944321565.1 uncultured Paraprevotella sp.
TTGCGGGCGATGACGCGGGCCAGTTCGCCCACCTCTTCCGTGAGGCAGGCCATGTTGGTCAGTTCGCTGAAGTAGCGCACACCCACGGTGCGTATCCACCGGTCCACCTGTTCTTGTGCTTCTTTGATGGTCATGTTTCGTTCTTTTATTCTTTGTTTTTCGTGTCCATGCAGATGGTGACAGGGCCGTCGTTGAGCAACTCCACCTTCATGTCCGCCCCGAACTCGCCCGTCTGCACGGGGCGGCCCAAGGCTTCGCCCATCTTGCGGCAGAAACTTTCGTAGAGGGGGACGGCCGTGGCATGGCCGGCGGCGCGGATGTAAGAGGGGCGGTTGCCCTTTTTGTACGAGGCCATCAGGGTGAACTGGCTCACCACGAGGATGTCGCCGCCCGCGTCAAGGATGCTGCGGTTCATCACCCCGTTTTCATCGTCGAAGATGCGCAGGGCGGCGGTTTTCTTGCAGAGCCAGTCGATGTCTTCCTCCCCGTCCGCTTCCTCAATGCCGAGGAGGACGAGCATCCCCTGTCCGATGGAAGCCTTGCGCTGTCCGTCAATCGTCACCGAGGCGTGTGCGACCCGTTGTATTACGATTCTCATATTTGTTTATACGCACTTGTTTTAGGGCAAATTTACGGAGTTTTTTTGTGTTTAGGGTGCGTTTTATGCTTTTTTTGCGCCAATCCACGTCAGGCGGTGCCAGATGGTCTCCAGCGGGCCGCGCTTGAAGTGGCGGAACCACCAGTGGGCGAAGAGCAGCTGGAGGAGGAAGAAGGCGATGCCGACCAAGAGGCTGGCCGTGGTGCCGAGGTGGCGGTGCAGCTCCAGGCCGTAGCCGAAGTAGAGGAAGCTACCGACGATGGATTGCGTCACGTAGTCCGTCAGGCTCATCTTCCCGTAGGGGACGAGCAGCTGCATGACCTTTCCTTTGTTTGCCCAATAGAGCAGGAGGAAGCCGCTGACGATGACGAGCATGAAGGCCAGGTTGTACCATGAGTTCCAGATGGTTTGCATCGTGGCTTCCAAGAAGGGGTTCTCGATTTGGGTGTAGATGAAATCTTTCAGGAAATAGAGGAGGACGGCGCAGGGGAGGGCGTAAAGGCAGGTGTGCAGCCAAAAGCGTGTCACTTGTGCGTGGTTTCCGTCCGTGGGGCGGAACAGCCCTTTCCTGCCCAAGAGCATGCCGAACATGAAGAGAGAGGCGGTTTGGAACACGCGGCCATAGCACCATGCCCAGTTCAAGCTGGCGAGTTGTCCGGTCACGAAGTTCACTTTCACCATCTCCCAAAAGGAGTTTCCGCCGAGTTGGGGATAGACGTCTGCGAGCGAGAATATCATCTGTTGCGGATTGGCTTCAGGATGTATGAGTGCATAGGCGACTTTGCCCCATTCCAATGGTTGCAGCATGAGGAAGGCAGCTATCCAGGCCACAGTCTTGTCCGCAAGATGGCGCACGGGTACCAAGACGAATCCGAGCAGGGCATAGAGCACCAGGATTTCGCCGGGGAAGAAGCTGGCGTTGATGAATCCGAAGCCTAGGAGCAGCACGAGCCGCCACATGTAGCGGTTGCGGAAGTCTGTGCCCCGTTTCTCGCAGTTGTGGCTTTGCAGGTAGAATGTGAAGCCGAAAAGAAGGGCGAAGATGGCGTATGCCTTTCCGGAGAAAAGGAAGAACAGCAAGTCCCAAAGGTGTTGGTCCAGGTTGGCCAGCAGGGGAGAGGCGGTTTCGGGAAAGGAGTAGAAGTTGAAGTGCTCGATGTTGTGCAGCAGGACGATGCCCATCACGGCAAAGCCCCGGAGCGCATCAACGGACAGAATCCGTCCGTTTGCGGGTGGGTTTTTATGTTCCATTCTTCTTGGGATTTGAATTGTCATGCCTGCAAAGATACGCAAAAGCAGGCGGATTTCCTCCTTGCAGGAGGCTGATTTTTCAAGGGGCGTGAAGGCTGCGTACGGCATGAAGCAGTCCGTAGAGTTTCAGGCACTTGAAACAGGGTGTTCCAGACGTTTGAAACTGTGAGTTTCAGGCCTTGGAACTGTGAGTTCCAGGCTTTGGAACTGGGTGTTTCAGGCTCTGAAACTGGGTGTTTCAGGCTCTGAAACTGCGGGCTGCTCCACTTTCCTCAGGTTTTCCTGGATGATTTGGGCTTTTGCAGGGCCGATTTCTGCGGCGAGTTCTTCAAACGATGCCTCACGGATGCGCTTCACGCTCTTGAATTTCCTGAGCAACAGTGTTTTAGTTTTCTCTCCGATGCCTTTGATGCCGTCCAATGCGGATGCCGTCTGATGCTTGCTGCGTTTCTCGCGATGGAATGTGATGGCGAAGCGATGCACTTCGTCCTGTATTTGCGTCATGAGACGGAAAACAGGGCTGTCCGTCTTCATGCCGATGACGATGGGCGGGAAGCCGAACAGAAGTTCGTTGGTCCGGTGTCGGTCGTCTTTGGCCAGTCCGGCGATGGGGATGTGCAGGTGCAGTTCGTCTTCCACTACCTCGCGCACAACCTCCATTTGTCCGCGTCCGCCATCGGTGATGATGAGGTCGGGGAGTTCTCCTTGTTCTTCGATGGCTCGGGTGTAGCGTCGCCTCACGACTTCTTTCATGGAGGCGTAATCATCCGGGCCGGAAACCGTCTTGATGTTGTATTTGCGGTAGTCTTGTTTGCTGGGTTTGCATTTCTTGAAGACCACGCAGGCAGCCACGGCATCCGTGCCAGAGATGTTCGAGTTGTCGAAGCATTCAATGCGCAAAGGCATCCGTTCAAGGCGGAGGGCATCCTGGATTTCTTTCATCAGGCGGACGCTTTTCTGTTCCGGGTTAAGTTTCTCGGCTTGTTTGAGGCGGTCGAGCTTGTATTGTTTTACGTTGAGGATGGATAGTTCGAGCAACTTTTTTTTGTCTCCCCTTTGTGGAATGGTAAACGTCACGCCTTCCATTTCTAGTCCGAGAGGGAAGGGCACGATGATTTCTTTGGACGTGCTTTTGTAGCGTTCACGCATTTCTGCGATGCCGAGTGCCAGGAGGTCTTCCGTGGACTCGTTCATGCGCTTCTTATATTCAAAAGTAAAGGCCTGGTTGATGCTGCCGTTGGTCACGTGCAAGTAGTTCACGTAGGCCGATTGCTCGTTGTCTTCTATGGCAAACACGTCGATGTTGTGGAGCACGTTGCTCACCACTTCGCTCTTGTTGCGGTAGCTTTCCAGCAATTCGTATTTCCGCTTGATGGTTTGTGCCTCCTCGAAGCGCATTTCCGATGCGAGTGACTGCATTTCCTTTAGCATATTCCGGCTGATTTCTGCCGTGTTTCCTTTCAGGATTTCCTTGGCTTCCTGGATGGATTTCAGGTAGTCTTCCCGGCTTTGTGCGCCGATGCACGGCCCTTTGCAGTTTTTGATGTGGTATTCCAAGCAGACGTTATATTTTCCTGTGCGTATGCCTTCTGCCGATAGCGGAAGGTGGCAGGTACGCAGGGGATAGAGGTTCTTGATGAGTTCGAGTAAGGCGTTCAGGGTCGGTATGTGGCTGTAAGGGCCGAAGTATGTAGAGCCGTTGCGTACGATGTTCCGCGTTTTGAAGATGCGCGGGAAATATTCGTTGGTCACGCAGATGGACGGATAAGTCTTGTCGTCTTTCAGCAACACGTTGTAGCGCGGCTTGTAACGCTTGATGAGGTTGTTTTCCAGCAGCAGCGCGTCTTCTTCCGTGTTCACCACGATATACTTGATGTCCCTGATTTTGCTGACGAGCATGGCCGTCTTGCGGCTTTGGTGGTCTTTGCTGAAGTAGGAATAGACCCGGCGTTTCAGGTTTTTGGCTTTACCGACATAGATGATTTCTTTTCCTTCATTCAGGTATTGGTAGCATCCGGGACTGTCGGGCAGATTCAGCACGATGCCTTTCAGATAGGCATCCAACTTCTTTTTTTCTTCAGTGGTCATTACAGTAATAATATGGTGAAAGACGGTTTAAAACAAAGTTCCTCCGTCGTGCGGAGGAAACAATGTTTTATGATGATGCTTGTTTGATGAGGCTGTCGGGGCTTAGATGCGGATGAGCGTACTGATTTCCGTGTCGGCGTCGAACACTTCCCTTCCGTTCAGTCCCTCGCCTGTCAGTTCGATGATGAAGTTGATATAAATGTGTTGCGGGTTGAACCGCTTCACCAGGTTGTAGGCTGCCTTCATGGAGCCTCCGGTGGCCAGCAGGTCGTCGTGGATGAGCACCACGTCTTTCTCTTCAATGGCGTCTTTGTGGATTTCGATGGTGTCTTTCCCGTATTCTTTCATATAGCTTTCTTGCAAAGTCTCGGCGGGAAGTTTCCCTGGCTTCCTGCACATGACGAAGCCGGCTCCAAGTTTGACGGCCAAAGCTGCGCCCAATACGAAACCTCGGGACTCTATGCCGACCACTTTGGTGATGCCTTTGTCTTTATAGATTTCATACAGTTCGTTGAGCATAATCTTCATGCACTTGGGATTCTTGAAAAGTGTTGTTACGTCTTTGAACTGTATTCCCGGAATGGGGAAGTCGGGAATGTTTCTCAGGTTTTTTAATAAAATTGGATTGTTCATAACCAGTATTTTAATGTGATTTGATTTAAGTTTTGTTTCACGTGAAACGTGAGCCGCTGTTTATCTGCCAAGCAAAACCAGCAGCACATTGATGTCGCTCGGAGAAACGCCAGGAATGCGTCCGGCTTGAGCCAGTGTTTCTGGGTCGATCTTTGTCAGCTTCTGCCGCGCTTCTGTGGACAGGGAGTTCAGGTTGGCATAATCGAACTTGCCTTTAATCTTGATGTTTTCCAGCCGCTGCATTTTGTCTGCGATGATTTTTTCGCGGGCAATGTATCCATGGTATTTTATTCGCACTTCGGCCGCTTCGATGATTTCATCTTTCCGGTCGGAAATCC
The DNA here is from genome assembly GCA_944321565.1 of uncultured Paraprevotella sp. Taxonomy (GTDB): domain Bacteria; phylum Bacteroidota; class Bacteroidia; order Bacteroidales; family Bacteroidaceae; genus Paraprevotella. The sequence goes on from CALULT010000072.1 coordinate 4,909, forward strand.
CGTCAAGCAGCGATTTTAACGGCCTGATATGTTCTGCGATGTTCTTCAGCGTGATTTGCGGACGGTTGATAAGTTCGAACAGCTTGCAACCGTATTTCAGCGGGGTGGTACCTAAGCTTTCGAGGGCAGGATTGATGAGGGCGGGTTTCAGCGAGAAATTCTCGCAGAAGTTCACGATGTTTTCGATATGTTCCTTTTTTGCGAGCCAATGTGCGTGGCGCGCTTTGCTGGCCAGTCCGATGCCGTATGCGCGTTCCGTGAGCCGGGCGTCGGCATCGTCTTGCCGGAGCAGGATGCGGTATTCGGCTCGCGACGTGAACATGCGATAGGGTTCGTCCACGCCTTTCGTAACCAAATCATCGATGAGCACACCAATATAGGATTCATCGCGGCGCATGACGAAAGGCTCGCCTCCGTGGCATTTCAAGGCCGCATTGATGCCGGCCACGATACCTTGTCCGCCGGCTTCCTCGTATCCTGTTGTGCCGTTTACTTGTCCTGCCATGAAGAGGCCGGATATAATTTTCGATTCCAACGTGTGTTTCAGTTGCGTCGGGTCGAAAAAGTCATATTCGATGGCATAGCCTGGGCGATATGCGCTCAAATCCCGGAAAGCCGGAATCTTTTTCAGGGCTTCTAATTGGACAAAGAGCGGAAGGCTGGACGAAAAACCATTCAAGTAATATTCTTGTGTGTTTTCGCCTTCGGGTTCCAGAAAGAGCTGGTGTTGGTCACGTTCAGGGAAGGTGACCAGCTTGGTTTCGATGCTTGGGCAATATCGCGGGCCGATGCTTTGGATTTGCCCGTTGTAGAGCGGAGAATCCGGAAGCCCGCCCCGAAGGATTTCATGCACTTCAGGGTTGGTGAAGCAAGTCCAGCAAGGAAGCTGTTTCAGCTTGCGGCCTTCGCCCATGAAAGAGAATTTGTGGTAGTCGTTCTCTCCGTCTTGTATTTCCAAGTCTTCGAAATGTATGCTTCTTCCGTCGATGCGCACTGGTGTACCGGTTTTCATCCTTCCATATTGTATGCCATGTTGTGCGATGGACTCTGTCAGATGATAAGAAGCCGGTTCTGCGATTCTCCCTCCGTGGAGTTTGGTGTGTCCGATGTGCATTAGCCCGTTCAGGAACGTGCCTGCGGTGAGGATGACGCACCGGGCTTTGATTTCGATGTCGAAATAGGTCTTTACTCCTGTGGCTTGTTTGTCTTTCACGATTAATTCTTTCACTTGGTCCTGCCAGATGTGCAGGTTGGGGACATTTTCCAAGACTTCCCGCCAAGCCCAAATGAATTTGCCCCGGTCGCATTGGGCGCGCGGGCTCCACATGGCCGGCCCTTTCGAACGGTTGAGCATGCGGAATTGTATGGCGGTGCGGTCGGTCACCATTCCCATATAGCCACCCAAGGCGTCGATTTCGCGCACAATCTGTCCTTTGGCAATTCCGCCGACAGCAGGATTGCAACTCATTTGGCCGATTTTGTTCATGTCCATGGTAATGAGACATGTTTGCGCGCCCATGTTGGCAGCCGCTGCTGCCGCTTCGCAGCCTGCATGGCCGCCTCCGATAACAATCACATCGTAGTCAAACTTCATTTTTACCTTTTTTATGGTTACAAAAGTAGTGATTTTTAGGAATATAATTTAAGGTTTTCTTGGTGTTATTCAGGATTTAGACTAATTTTGCAGAATCCTATCGGGGAGTGTTCAACAAGGAATTTCTTTATATTATTTATTAAATATTTTAAATTCAACAATTTATGTGGTTATGTGATTCATCTATTGGTAGGAAAGTCGTGATGTCGGTCACCGGTATTGCGCTTGTCCTGTTCTTGACGTTCCATGCGTCAATGAACGTTGTGGCTCTGTTCTCGGCAGAAGGCTATAACATGATTTGTGAATTCCTCGGATCCAATTGGTATGCCGTAGCAGCTACGCTCGTGCTCGCCGCATTGGTAGTCATTCACATCGTTTATGCTTTCTGGCTGACGATTCAAAACCGGAATGCTCGTGGCAGCAACCGTTACGATGTGACGTGCAAGCCCGAGAAGGTGGAGTGGGCTTCGCAGAACATGTTGGTGCTGGGTATCATCGTGGTGCTGGGATTGCTCTTGCATTTGTTCAACTTCTGGTATAACATGATGTTTGCCGAGTTGCTGGGCGATCCTTACATGGGCGGCCTTGCGGCTACTGACGGCTTCGGTTATATCGTGGAGACTTTCAGCAATCCGGTTTATTCCGTGTTGTATGTGATTTGGCTGTTGGCTTTGTGGTTCCATCTGACCCACGGTTTTTGGAGCGCTATCCAGACATTGGGTTGGAACGGCAAGGTTTGGTTCAATCGTTGGAAGGTAATCGGCAACATTTATGTCACGATTGTAATCCTGATGTTTTTAGTAGTGGCTTTGGCCTTCTCATTCTGCCCCGATTGCATGGGAGGAACTTGTGCCGCCTAATTCTTGCATCTAATTAAAACAATGAATCATTAAATAGAATACGAACTATGACAAAGATTATAGATTCCAAAATTCCGGAAGGGCCGGTGGCGGAGAAATGGACCAATTACAAGGCACATCAGAAATTAGTGAATCCGGCTAACAAACGTCGTTTGGACATTATCGTGGTGGGCACGGGTTTGGCTGGTGCTTCGGCTGCGGCTTCTCTCGGTGAAATGGGCTTCAAGGTGTTTAACTTCTGCATTCAGGATTCTCCGCGCCGCGCACATTCTATCGCCGCACAAGGCGGTATCAATGCAGCCAAGAACTACCAAAACGACGGTGACTCCGTGTATCGTTTGTTCTACGACACCGTGAAGGGTGGCGACTATCGTGCCCGCGAAGCCAACGTGTATCGTTTGGCGGAGGTTTCTAACAACATCATCGACCAGTGTGTGGCACAAGGTGTGCCGTTTGCCCGTGAATACGGCGGCATGTTGGCCAACCGTTCTTTCGGTGGTGCGCAGGTGTCCCGTACGTTCTATGCCAAAGGGCAGACCGGACAGCAACTGCTGCTGGGTGCTTATTCGGCTTTGAGTTGCCAAGTGAACGCCGGCACGGTGAAGCTCTTCACTCGTTATGAGATGATGGATTTGGTCATCATCGACGGCCGCGCCCGCGGTATCATCGCCCGCAACTTGGTTACCGGTAAATTGGAGCGTTTTGCCGCACATGCCGTGGTGATTGCTACCGGTGGTTACGGCAACACTTATTTCCTTTCCACCAATGCCATGGGCTGCAACTGTTCGGCTGCCATGCAGTGCTACCGCAAGGGCGCTTATTTCGCCAACCCGGCCTACGTGCAGATTCACCCGACATGTATTCCCGTACATGGCGACAAGCAGTCAAAGCTGACGTTGATGTCCGAGTCGTTGCGTAACGACGGCCGCATCTGGGTGCCGAAGAAACTGGAAGATGCCAAGGCATTGCAGGCTGGCACGAAGAAGGGCAGCGACATTCCGGAGGAAGACCGCGACTACTATTTGGAACGCCGTTACCCGGCATTTGGTAACCTCGTGCCGCGCGACGTGGCTTCACGTGCCGCTAAAGAACGTTGCGACAAAGGCTTCGGCGTGAACAACACGGGCTTGGCCGTGTTCTTGGATTTCTCCGAAAGCATCGAGCGTTTGGGCATCGACCAGGTGCTGCAGCGTTATGGCAACCTCTTCGACATGTATGAGGAGATTACGGACGTGAACCCCGGTAAGCTGGCCAACGAAATCAACGGCGTGAAGTACTACAACCCGATGATGATTTATCCGGCCATCCACTACACCATGGGTGGTATTTGGGTGGACTACGAGTTGCAGACTTCCATCAAGGGATTGTTCGCTATCGGCGAATGCAACTTCTCCGACCACGGTGCCAACCGTTTGGGTGCTTCTGCCCTGATGCAAGGTTTGGCCGATGGCTATTTCGTCCTGCCTTATACCATCCAAAATTATTTGGCCGACCAAATCACCGTGCCGCGTTTCTCCACTGACCTGCCGGAATTTGAGCAAGCCGAGAAGGAAGTGCGCGACCGCATCAACCATCTGATGAACATCAAAGGTAAGGAATCCGTTGATTCCATCCACAAGAAATTGGGACACATCATGTGGGAGTATGTCGGCATGGGACGCACGGAAGAAGGCTTGAAGAAGGCATTGAAGCTGTTGAAGGAAATCCGCAAGGAGTTCGAGACGAACCTCTTCATTCCGGGCACGACCGAAGGCGTGAACGTCGAACTGGAGAAGGCTTGGCGCCTGAACGACTTCATTACGATGGGTGAGTTGATAGCTTACGATGCGTTGAACCGCAACGAATCCTGCGGCGGACACTTCCGCGAGGAATACCAGACTGAGGAAGGCGAGGCCAAGCGCGATGACGAGAACTACTTCTATGTGTCTTGCTGGGAATACCAAGGTTCGGACGACGTGGCTCCCGTGCTTTACAAGGAGCCGTTGGTTTACGAAGCCATCAAGGTGCAGACGCGTAACTACAAGAGCTAATAAACGGTTTGTTCAACGATAAATAAAAGACAATAACAATGGAGAAAAATATTTCATTTAAGCTTAGATTTTGGCGCCAGAACGGACCGAAGGATAAAGGCCATTTTGACGAGCGTGAGATGAAGGACATCCCGGGCGACACCTCTTTCTTGGAGATGCTGGACATTTTGAACGAGCAACTCATTGAGGAAGGTAAAGAGCCGTTTGTTTTCGATCACGACTGCCGTGAAGGCATTTGTGGCATGTGTTCGTTGTATATCAACGGCACACCGCATGGAAAGACGGAGCGCGGGGCTACGACTTGCCAGCTCTATATGCGCCGTTTCAACGATGGCGACACCATCACGGTAGAACCGTGGCGTTCGGCCGGTTTCCCCGTGATTAAGGACTGCATGGTGGACCGTTCCGCTTTCGATAAGATTATCCAGGCCGGCGGTTACGTGACCGTTCGCACCGGTCAGCCGCAAGATGCCAATGCCATCCTTATCCCGAAGGAAAAGGCTGACGAGGCGATGGATTGCGCCACTTGCATCGGTTGCGGTGCTTGTGTGGCTGCCTGCAAGAATGGTTCGGCCATGTTGTTCGTGTCTTCCAAGGTGAGCCAGTTGGCTCTCTTGCCGCAAGGCCGCCCTGAAGCTGCACGTCGCGCCAAGGCCATGATTGCCAAGATGGACGAGTTGGGCTTCGGTAACTGCACGAACACCCGTGCCTGCGAGGCTGTTTGCCCGAAGAGTGAAAGCATTGCGAACATAGCCCGACTGAACCGCGAGTTCATCAAGGCAAAACTGAACGATTGACTTTAGCTTAAAATAGCGATAAAATGCAAAAGGGATGTGTCGGTTGGGCACATCCCTTTTGCATTTTGTCAATTGGTATGGGGATGCGCCAAAACAATATGGGGTCAACCTGAAAATTAGGTTGCATTGACATGTCTTATAATTAAGAAAAGCAAGCCATATAGCCTACTAGCTTGTACGATTAGTAATCGTCCGCCAGTACGATTATAAATCGTCACGCTGCACGATTATAAATCGTACAAAGAAGTCAGTTATATGCATCGGGGCATAAAGACCCTTGCATCGTTTCTCCAATTGGCTTTTCAGACTGTCCACAATATGGGGCATTGGAATAGGGCACGAATATTTCTATTTTTATGCGGCGGTTTTCCTGTTATTCAGATTGGCACTGCATTTGCGAGAAAAGGTACTCCTTTTTGTAATCCCATTTGTTTTTGTATTTTGCAGTCAACGCGTTGTGCCCTGTGTTTTGTCTGGTTGCGTTTGATTTTGATGGGTTGTATTGATTTGAGAAATTGGGCTTGACGTGAAGTCCAGTCAACTGAAATCGCCTTTTGTTTTTGGAATGTATTGATGGCTCTCTTGGCAAGAGATGGATTCTTTGCTTATTGTATTGTATTTCAGTGTTTTGTTGTTTTTGAAATTTCGCGAATTGTTGTAAAAGACAAAAAAACATAGCGAAAAGTTTGTGGGATATTCTTGATTTTATTACATTTGCAGTTGCCAATATCTCTCTTGCCAAGAGATGTGGTGGATGTGCTGTTGATTTTTGTGCTGTTGATTCGCATTTTTCCCCCGCTTCTTTAGGCTGGGCTGGCACTTTGCAGCAATTTTATAAACGTCAGGTATTCCGATGGAATGGACGTTTTTGCGGCTCTCATGCGTATCGCTGAATAGAGTTCAATTATATATAGAGATCTAAACTGTACGGATGAAACTGAATGCAAAAGTGCTGGCCCTTGTGGCAGTAATGGCGGCAGTTACCCTTGTGCTCGTAGCTGCATCTACGGACGTTTCCGAACAGCAGGTGATGTATGGAGGTGCGGAGTTGTCGCCTCTTACGGAAGCCTATCAGCTGTGGGGATGGAACGTCCCGCGCTATTACTATTATCTTTTTGCACATCTTTTTGCTGGTTATCCGTGGGTGGTTCGTGTGGCCTACATGGTCATCATTTTCTGTTGCATCGCCTTTTTGGTGCTCATGACGGTGATGATGATTGATTTTTATATCCGGCGCCGCAATCGGAAGAGGCTGGAGGAAATCCGTGAGAAATATTTAGAGAAACTGAAGGGCGTTTGTTATGCCGAAGTCGAGAACCTGCCGATGGAGGAAATCAAACGCCGTTTGGACTATAAGGAGCGCAAATGGAAGGATTGGGAGATGCGCCTATGGTCTTCCGTGTTCATCGAAGCGAGCACTTTCACCAATACCCAGGATCCTAACCTGACCAACATCCAGCGTGCCATGCGTCTTGTCGGGTTCACGGATTATGTGGAGCGACAGCTTTTGCATGGCAAACATGCGGTGAAATTGCAAATGATACAAGCTGTGAGGTTGACCAACATGCAACTGCCCAACGGCCTTGTGACCCGTCTGGTCAACGACAAGGACGATGAGTTGCGCAAGGCTTCGCGCCTTTATTATATGTGTACGAGCGTGGACGACCCCTACGTGTTCTTCGAGGAGGAAAACAAGTTGGGTGTGTTGTTCTCTCAATGGGATATGATGGAGTTGCATGAGATTTTCCGCAAGGTGCGCGAAGGCGGACGTCCGGCACCGCTTTTTGTGCCCATCCTGCAGCGTGTGGAGAATCCGGGCATCAAAGCATTTATGATGAAGGAGATTGCCTATTGGGGCACAGACCAGGAGATGCGTTACCTGATGGATTTCTTCGAGGCTCCCAATTTCACATTCCGGCAAGCCGCGTTTGTCAGTGTGGGTATCAGGAAGTTCTCCGAGGCAGAGAAGGCCATGGAGAAGGTTTTCTACAAACAGACCGAGGTGGTGCGCCGCACAATCCTCAATTCCATTTTGTCCATCAATTCCGGGCGCAGTGTGACGTTTTTCCGCGACACGTACAAGAGCGGCGTGTCCCAGTTCACCAAGCGCACGGCCTTGCGTTGCCTGTACCTTTATGGTGCCCGTGGGCGCAGCATGTTTGAGATGCTGAAAGCCACCGCCCCCGCAAACGACGCAATCTTGTTCAAGCATGTGGAGAGTCCTATAATTAATTACGAGGAGGATTGATATGATAAAGGACTTGCTATTCTATTTCTACGGTTATGTGGTGTTCTTCTACAGCATGGGGCTGATCATCTCATACGTCATCCTCATGTGGTTAGCCGAAATCAGCATTTTCCGTAAGAAACGCGGTCCTTTAAGCCTTTATATCAAGCAAATCATCGACAAGAGCCCTTATACGCCCGGTGTGTCCATCATCGCGCCGGCCTACAATGAGGAGCGCACTGTCGTGAACAACGTCAACTCGCTGCTCGG
>CALULT010000073.1 GCA_944321565.1 uncultured Paraprevotella sp.
AAAGGAACGTTTCGCGCTCGAAAGGCTTTCCCGTCAGAATCGCCATTGCCGTCTGCATCACCCGGTCGCCTCCCGTAGGATAAATAAACGTAGCGTCCAGTTGCCCGCTCGCCACTTGCGCGATGCCATAGCCTTCGCCAGCCAGCGCATCAATGCCCACAAACAGCATCTCTTTTTCCCGCCCGTATTTCACCGCCGCTTCGTATGCGCCTGCCGCCATGCGGTCGTTCTGGCAATAGACCAAGTCTATTGCCGACTGGCTGGCAAGGATGGAGTCGAAACATTGGCGCGCCCTGTTCCGGAGCCAGCCCGCGTCAGCCGATGCGACGAGCCGGATTCCCGGATATTTTTCCAACACTTCCACCATGCCCCGATGGCGTTCCATGGCGGGGGTGGAGCCGCGCAGCCCCATGATTTCCACGACATTTCCTTTGCCTTGCAACCGTGCGGCGATGTACTCGCCCACGTTGCGTCCGATGGCATGGTTGTCGGCACCGATGTAGGCCGTGTATTTGTCGGAGTGTATTTTCCGGTCGGTCAGGATGACCGGAATGCCTTCCGCGTATGCTTTTTCGATGACGGGGGTGATGGCATCCGCTTCGTTGGGAGACACCACCAGCAAATCCACCCGTTTACGTATCATCATTTCGATGTCGCGTATCTGCTGTGCGTTGTCGTCTTTCGCCGTGCGGAAGGCTACTTCCGCTTCGGGATAGAACAAGGCTTCGCGGCTGATTTCCTTGTTCATCTGCTCGCGCCATTCATCATCGCTGCACTGCGACACGCCGATGACATACCGCTGCTGCGGTGCGGCGCATCCTACGAGGAGGAGAAGGGTGAACAAAAAGTTCAAGAAATGGACATGGACGTGTTTCATCGTGGCATCGTTTAGGATTCCTTACCGAGGACGAAGATAAGCATTTCTGTCCGTTTGTCCAAAAGCGAGTGGCGGTTTCGTGAAAAAACGGGATGCGGGGGCGACCGCGTATGCCCCCGCATCCACATGGGTTCAGCAGCGTACCCGGTCGTCCGTTTTCCTTTTCAGGCTGTCGGGCAATGCGGGCATGGCTCCGTGCCGTGTGCAGACAAAGGCCGAGGTCTCCACGGCAATCCGGTGGGCTTCGGCCACGGGCAGTCCTTTCAGGACGGAAGCCACGAAGGCAGCGGTGAACGAATCGCCCGCGCCTACCGTGTCGGCGACCTCTACTTTCGGAGTCTCGACAAACGAGATTTCGCCCGGGGTGAAGACATAGCTGCCGTTTACACCGCAGGTGAGGATGAGCATCCGCAGGTTGTATTTCGCCAGCAATATCCAGCACTTGTCTTGGAGGTCGATGCCCGGATAGCCGAACATACGGCTCACAGTAACCAGCTCTTCGTCGTTTATCTTCAGGATGTTGCACTTGCGCATCGAGTTACAGAGAATTTCCTTCGTATAGAATCCTTGGCGCAAGTTGATGTCGAATATTTTGTACCGGTCTTCGCCGCCGGGCATCGCGTCGAGGAAGCGGTTGATGGTTTCGCGGGAAATCACGCTGCGTTGTGCCAGCGAGCCGAAACATACGGCGCGGGTCTGTCGTGCCAATCCTTCCAAGGCGGGGGTGAAGGGAATGTTGTCCCACGCCACGCCTTCGCGGATGTCGTAACAGGGTACGCCGTTGGCATCCAGTTCCACCTGTACCGTCCCTGTCGGGTAAGGCACGGTCTCTATCATGCAGTTGAGCTTCTTCTCGCGGAAGTTCTTCAGAATCTCCATGCCCAACTCGTCCTCGCCCACCGCACTGACCACGCGGCTGTCCAGTCCGAACTGCGACACGTGGTAAGCAAAGTTTGCCGGCGCACCGCCTATTTTCTTTCCTTCGGGAAGCATGTCCCACAATGCTTCGCCCATTCCTACTACGATTGTATTGTTCATGGCTTCTTATTTTTTCAGTTTAAACATATATAATATAAGGTATATCACTCCCACCGTCATCACGGCTACGGCGCCGCTCTGTCCTATGGCATCGCTGGCGAATCCCATTAGCAGCGGGAAGACCGTGCCGCCGAACAGACCCATGATCATCAAGCCGGAAATCTCGTTCTTCTTGTCGGGCGCAGCCAAGAGGGCTTGCGAGAAGATGATGGAGAACACGTTTGAATTGCCGAAGCCGATAAGGGCGATGGCAATGTAAATCACCGTCAGGCCGGTCGAGACGAACAGCAGCACCATAGCCACCAGCATACACGCCACGCTGATGCCCAAGAAAGATTTCGAAGCCACCTTCTGCAGGATGACCGCTCCCGACAAGCATCCCAAGGTGCGGAAGATGAAGTAGAGGCTCGTGGCGAACCCGGCTTCGTCGAGCGTTATGTCCAGCCGTTCCATCAGGATTTTCGGGGCGGTGGTGTTGGTGCCCACATCGATGCCCACGTGGCACATGATGCCCAGGAAGCAGAGCAGGATGAACGGACGCCCCAGCAGGCGAAGGCAACTGGCGAAACCCGAAGCCTTGTCGGGGGTCTCTTCCTCAATCGGAGTGGCAGAGAGCCACAAGATAGCGATGACCGCTACCGCCATATAGACGGGGAACAGCACCCGCCAGCCCATACCGAACTCAGGTATCGCCTGCGTGGCACCCCACATCGCGATGTACGGGGCAAGGAACGAAGCGATCGCTTTGACGAACTGCCCGAAGGTCAATGAGCTTGCCAGCTTGTCGCCCGTGATGATGTTGCTCAGCAGCGGGTTCAGCGAAGTCTGCATCAGCGCATTGCCGATACCCAGCAGGGAGAACGAACAGAGCATGAGGCCGTAGCTGTCGCCGAATATCGGGAGCAGCAGCGACACAAAGGTCACAGCCAAGCTAAGCACAACCGTATTCTTCCTCCCGATGCGGTTCATCAGCACGCCCGTCGGCACGGAGAATATCAGGAACCAGAAGAACACCAGCGAAGGGAAGATATTGGCTTCGGCATCGCTCAGCCCCAAGTCCGCTTTCACGTAATTGGAAGCGATTCCCACCAAATCGACGAAGCCCATTGCGAAGAAGCAGAGCATCACGGGCACCAGCTTGCCGTACTTGATTTGTTTATCGATTGTCATATATCCTCCCTCTTTATTGTGCCACAAACTCTATCACCCGGCTCTGCATCTGCCGGAAACCGAATACATCCAGCCCCACTTTCATCAGGTAATCGCCCGAATAGACTTTTCCATTGGCTTTCAGCGAAGAGGAAACGCCCGGCATCAGGTTGATTTCCTTTACCAGATATTTTTTTCCGGGGTCAAGTCCTTGCAGGCGGACAGCCAACAACTTCTCTTGAAAACGCGGATGAATGTCATAGGCAAAAAGCACAGCGCAATCCTTATCTTCGCTCACATAACCCACCGCCATGTGGTTGCTTTCATAAGGCGAGACCAGACGGTATTGTACACCTTCAAGAATGGCCGGCTTCAAGCGGTTCCAATTGGCCACCGCCACACGGCAATACGCCAGTTCGTCTTCATTCATTTCTGTCAAGCCGATGTCGAAACCTAACTTGCACATCGAAGCCATGTCGGTGCGGAACTTGATAGAGGCAGCCTTGTTCCAGCTTGTCACATGCGCACACATCGCCTTTGCCGGGAAGAAATGCGAGAAGCCCCATTGGATGTACGCACGCTCTACGGGGTCGGTATCGTCGCTGCACCAGAACTCGTCGAAATACTTCATCGCCTCGTAATCGCACCGGGCACCGCCCCCGGAGCAAAGCATGAGCGTGACATCCGGGTAATTCTCGTTCACCCGCTTCATCACATTATACACGCCCCGCACATGGTCGATATACAGCCTGCCTTGGCGGTCTTTCAGATAAGGGGAATGGATATTGGTTATCGGGCTGTTGCAGTCCCATTTGAAGTACGCCAACTCCGGGTTCTCCTTCATCAGCTTGTCCACCACGCCATATACATAATCCTGCACTTCGGGGTTGCTCAGGTCCAGCACGAGCTGGTTGCGGTAGTAATACGTCTCCCTGTTCGGGTAACGGATGGCCCAATCGGGATGCTTCTCGAACAGTTTGCTCTTCGGATTCACCATTTCCGGCTCTATCCAAATGCCGAACTTCACACCGGCTTGCTTAGCCGATTCCACCAATGCCGGAACACCTCCTGGCAGTTTGCCCTGTGTGGCTTCCCAGTCACCCAGCCCTGCCTTGTCGTCTTTACGCGGGTATTTGTTGCCAAACCATCCGTCATCCAGCAAAAACAAGTCCACGCCCAGGTCCTTCGCCTCACGCATCAGTCCTGCCAGCAAGTCTTGGTCGAAGTCGAAAGCAGTGTTCTCCCAGTTGTTGAGCAAGGTCATTCGGTCGCCCGTCCCGTCCTTCAACTGATACTTGCGCATCCAGCCCTGCAGGTTGCGGCTACCCTGGCCTGCACCTTCCGTACTGTATGTGAAAACAAACTCAGGGGTCGTAAAAACCTCCCCACGCTCCAACGGATAAACGGAAGCATACGGGTTGATGGCCGGAATGACACGCAAGTTTCCTACATTATCGACTTCAAACGTAAAGCGGAAATTCCCGGTCCAGCCCAATGCCCCCATCAGCACATCCCCTTGACGCTCATGGGCAGGCTGGTCCAATCCCACGATGAAGAAAGGGCTGGCATGCATTGCCGCACGGCTTCCCAATTTGGTATCGACAATCTTCTTTCCCGGCAGAAGCTGCCCGGTGCTCATCTGGACCTCTTTTGCCCAATCGCCCGTAAACTCGGTCAGGTAATAACTCCCCCTGTTGAAATAAAGCATCGTGGAGGCATACGCCGAAAGATATACCGGCTTCTTTTCCTGATGGACGATTTCGCTCCACGTCTTGATGACATCTTCTTCCGGATATGCCACATAGTGCAACGTGACTTCCACCGGATAGACACTGTCACGCAACACGATATCGGTTTGCGTTCCCCCTTCCACCGTCGTAGTCGAAGAAGACACGTAATAAAGCCACGTGGAAGCATTCCCGTCGTTGTGCGTCACAGCCAAAGCAGGCTCGAAGAAATCTTCATTTCCTGAACCGCTATATACTTCCCAACCCCGTTTGCTGACACTTCCGTCCGAAGCGGCGTGTACCGCCCAATCCAATTCCTCCAGGTCGGACTCATGCAATAATTTCTCACCCAAATAAGTCTGGTACAGCCGCCCGTTCTCAGCCACCTGCAATACCAAATCAGTATGGTTGGTAGAAATGCGGATAACCTGTCCTTCCGCCGGGCTTCCGCAAGGGGCAATTCCTATCGCTGCGGCGCACAACCAATGTTTTGCCTTCATCGTCATCCCTCCTGTGTTTAATTTCGTTTCACTCATTTCATAGTCCCAGCTTGTGAATCTTCAGGCTCTCCACCTGCGCCTCGCCTCCCTCGGCATGGAAACGAAGCGTGTTATACGGCGCAGTGGGGAACACCAGGTTGGTCATGGCGATGCGCCCGCCGTCCACGAATATCTCGATGGAACACTTGTCCACAAACACGTCCAAGTGGTACGTCTTGCCTTCGCACAGGGAAAGCGGTGCCCACGTGCCTAATGCGAAATCATTCCGGTAATTGACCGACATCGTCTTGCGGTGGTCGTCGGTTTCCTTGGCATGCGGTTCCGACTTGTCGCCGAAAGCAACCAGTCCGCTTTCGGTACGGTCCATCACGAGCCGTCCGGCTTTCATGTCCAAGTAAATCTTAACGATTTCGCCTTTGGCATTCATCAAGTCGAAACCGGCCACACCCGATGCACCGGGAGTGATGTCCATTTCCAATTCGTACGCGCCGTCCGTCTGCGGGACTATCTCGTCCAACTTATATTCGCCTTTCACCGTAATAGGGTCGAACGAACGGGTATCCTTGCGCAAGGCTTCCACTTCCTTCACCACGTTGGCGGCTACATAAACCTGGCCGTCTTTGGTGTACAAGGACAATTCGCGGGGCAAACCGTTGGCACCACGGTATTGACGGATGGGAGTCACATTGGCATACTGCCAGTTGCTCATCCAAGGGATGGAAATGACCCGTTCGCCGGTATTCGAGAAGCAAACCGCCGCATAGTGGTCTTTCCCGTAATCCAGCCATTTGGCCATTTCGGGCTTCGTGTCGCACGTAAACTCCTTCCCGTCGAAATCGCCCACGAAATATTCCGTCGCGCTTCCACCAAACATACAGCCCGGATTGATGTTGACCAGCATCACCCATTTCATCTTGTCCTTGTTCCCGTCCAGAGGCAACTGGACGAAGTCCGGGCATTCAAACTGGTTGGGCTGCGCGCCGTATCCCTTGCCGAAAGCACTCATGTATTCCCAGTCTTTCAGGTTGTGCGAGGCGTAGAAGCGCATTTCCTTGTCGGCCGACACAATCATCACCCACTTCTTTTCCGGTTCGTACCAGAACACTTTCGGGTCGCGGAAGTCCTTCAGCCCGTCGAACGGGGTCAGCACCGGGTTCTTCCCATACTTCGTGTAGGTGCGCCCGTTGTCGGTGCTGTACGCCATGCACTGTATCTGCCCGTACTTGTCGCTCGCCGAAGTATAAAGGGCTATCATAGCATTGGCTCCATAACCAGCCGTACCCGCTTTATCTACCACGGTGCTGCCGGAGAAGATGTGCCCCAGCGTGTCGCGTGCGATGGCCGGCTTCAGATGATTCCAATGAACCAAATCGGTGCTGACGGAGTGTCCCCAGTGCATGTTGCCCCATTTCGAGCCGTAGGGGTTGTATTGGAAATAAAGGTGATATTCCCCGTCCTTGTACACCATGCCGTTCGGGTCGTTCATCCAGCCGTAGAGCGGGGTGTGGTGGTAAACCGGGCGGTAATAGTCGGTGTTGCTTGTGTCGAAGGTGTCCGCCAATTGGATATGTTCCCAACATACGGCATCAGCAGCCACCTTGCGGATGGAAACGGTTGCTTCCCCGCCTTGCGGAAGTTCGAAAGGCACGTAGTACTCAATGCTGTCTGTGGCAAGGCGGACATCCATTGCCACATCGGCCGGGCTTCCGGTTTCCAGCCGGACTTTGCCTTCATCGCTTGACTCCTGGATGGGGAGGAGCAGGTATCTGCCCGGGGCGGAGATGTGTACCAGCGTCAGCGAGTCGCCTTGGTGTTCAAACGCGAGGCCTGTGCCGGACGATTGGCAGGCGGCCATTCCGCAAGCCATCATGGCGCCGCCCGCGAGATAAATCAGATTCTTTTTCATGGTTGTCTGTTTTTGGAGTTGTAAATATAGCATTAAAATCTCAATTGCGCGGTGAATTCCACCGTAAACGGGCGGATGTAGCTTCCGGCCATCACGTGGCCCGCATATTGTCCGGCGTCTTCCTTCCCGATGAGTTCGGCCCCGGCGATGCTGCCTTTCGCCCCGGTTTGGTTCAGGAAATTGACCACCGTGCAGCCCAAGGCCAGTTTCTTATTTACCTGCCAGTTCACGCCGCCGAAGGTTTCCCAACGCCCGTTGAAGTAATAGGCATCGTTGATGTTGGCGTATGTTTTGCTGAAATAACGGAAGCTGGTCCAGATTTTCAAGTCTTTCGTAATCATGTAGCTCGGGTCGATTTCCACGATGACCTGCGGGATTTCGGCCACGATGTTGCCTGTCGCATTGATGCTTCCCACGTAGCCGTCGGGGAACGTCACCGAGGTCTCGTACTTCTTATAGGTCGGCTTTTGGTAAGTGAACAGGAAGTGGAGGTCGAAGCCTTTGAACGGAGTGGCCACTACGTCCGTGGTCCACCCCAAGGTCTTGATGTCGTAAGTCAGCGGGGCCGCCATGATTTGGTTCACGCCGTTCACGGCATGCTGCAAGTTCAGCGTGGAGTTGTTGTTGGTCTTCGAGATGTAAGAGAATAGGGAAGTCAGGCTCAGCCAGCTGTTGTTGTAATAGATGCCCGCCCGGCCCAAAGGCACCGAAATCTTGTCGGTGTTCGGCGTGGTGGCCGGGGCGAAGTTCTCGATGCGCGGATGCTGGGTGATGTAAGTGAAGTCGCCTGTCAGGCCGAAACCTTTGGTCAGCTTGTAGGTGGCCGCCGCGCTCAGTGCATAGTTGAACCAGTCGTATTCGATGGGGGTGGGGGAAATCTTCACGCCGTCCGGGCTGGTCGCGCCCAAGTGGTAGTCGGCGAAGCGTCCCACGAAATTGCCGTCGGCATCCTTTACCGCCAGGTTCTCGCCGCGCAGGGCCTGCCATTCCAGCCGTGCACCGTAGTAGAGGTTGAATCTTTCCGTGATGTTCCAGTCGCGGGTGAAATAGGCCGCGAGCTTGTTTTCATGCCCTTTGTAGTATTCGGAAGCATTCTTGTTGAAATCGTAATAATAGCCGCCTTGGGCATACGAGCGGTCGGCGTATGTGGCATAATCGGCATTGGAAAGGCGCACGGGATAACTCCCGTCCACCGGCACCGACTGGTCATACATCGTGGTGTTCGACGTGTAATCCACATCGTAGTACCACTCGTTCACTCCCAGGCGCCATGTGCCGCCGTCCGTCTTGCGCGAAAGTTCGGTGGTGAACATGAATTCGTCTATGAACCCGCGGTTCAGGCACGACATGCGGCTCTGCACGTATTCTCCCTCGTAGGGTTTCATGCTTCCGTCTTCGGCTTCATACAGGTAGGCGATGCCCGCCTCGTTCCGGTCGAGCGACATCGGGGTCTGGTAAACCAGCGAACCCATGGCGTGGTCGTATTTCATGACGGTCTTCCACTGCAGGCCGTTGTCCCACTTGTAATCGTTCATCACGGTGACCTCGCTTCCCTTGTTGAGGGAGGCGTCGTAGAGGTTGGTCTTGTGTATCTCGCCGGTGCGCATGTCGCGGTACATCATCTCGTTGTCCACGGGCAGGTAAGAAGTCGTGCCCAGCGCGAACTTTCCCAGCTCCTTCACGCTCCCGTCACCCACGTAGATGAACGGGGCCGACTGTGTGGCATAGTTATACACCGGATGGCTGTTGCTGTAATGATACATGGCGGTCAGCTCGCCCCGGCCTTCGCCATACCGTTTCGTCAAGGCGAACTTGTAAATCTGTGTGCGGTCTTGGAACGGGGTCGATTTGATTTTGAACGTTCCCGGGTCGAAATCCTGGTAGATGCTGCCGCTGTAGAACCAGTCTTTGGCAATTTCCCCGTTCAGGTTCATCGAGAATTCCTGCATGCCGAAATGGTTTGCCTTGTAGTTCAACGTGCCGTGGAAACCTTTTTGCCCCAATTGGGTGAACGAGTTGACCGCATAGCCGATGTTTCCGGTGGTGATGGCCGTTTCCGAGATTTTGAGCAAGCCCACGTGGCTCAGGCTGGCATCGGCGCGCCAAAGCGAGTTCACGCTGTGGGGATTCGTGGCGTAGGTCACGGGAATGCCGTTCTCGAGCACGTTGACATCCGCCGAAGGAAGCCCGATTTGGATTTCGCGCGGCCCGTTGGCGCTGGCCGCATTCAGCATCACGTTGCGGTTTCCTTCTTCTTTTGAAGCCTCGTCCGTGGACGGCTTGCCTTCCTGTGCCGATGCGTGTACGCCGGCAAAAGCGAACAGCAAGACTGCCACACCCGTCAGGCGGGATGAAAAAAGATGTTTCTTTTCTGCCTTCATAGCATTGAAATTTTGAGTTATATGAAAATATCGGATTAACCTCTCGTGCTGCAAATGTAAGGGGAATGCAGTCCGGCGGCGGGAAGATTTGTTTCATCTTCGGGCAAATTTGTTTCCATGCAACATTCTTGATTAAGATTGTAACATTTTTATTGGATTAGAGACAATCTGGAAAGGATTGCGAAGAAAAGCAATATCATTCTGCTGCCTTTCTCTTTTCTGTCAGCCCCCCCCTTTGCGGTTTCCGTCCCAAAAACATACGGTTTCCGATTAAGGACGTACGGTTTTGGGACGGAGAACGTAAAAAAGGATACAGCCGGAACAGAAAACATAAACTATCCGTAAAAAGGAAGCAGGCTTTCGTTCCTGATTTTCTATTTGTCGGATTTGACTTTCTCAAAATAAAACCGTTTCTTTGCATTCGTATTTAAATTCCATGTGCCATGATGAAATTTCCAATAGGTATCCAAAGTTTCGACAAGATTGTAAGTGAAGGTTATGTATATGTAGATAAGACCGATTTGATTTACCAACTGGTAAAGGATGGTACTATTTATTTCCTGAGCCGCCCTCGTCGGTTCGGCAAGAGTTTGCTTGTATCTACCTTGAAATGTTATTTCCAAGGAAAGAAAGAACTGTTCCGCGGGCTTGCCATTGACAAGTTGGAGACGGAATGGGCGGAATACCCGGTTTTCCATCTTGACTTTAACGGTACTGACTTCACACAAGCCGGAAAGCTGGAAGATATTGTGGAAGGAACGGTCAGCACATGGGAAAAGGAATACGGGAGGACAGCGGAATTTGAAGATATAGGCAAACGTTTCGTTTACGTGTTGCAACAAGCGCACAAACGATACGGCAAACGTTGTGTGGTATTGATTGACGAATACGACAAGCCTATTTTGGATGTATTGGATACTGGTTATCGAGTTACGATAGACGGCAAAGAACGTCTGTTGGAAGACCGGCACCGGGAGATATTGAAGGGCTTTTACTCGACATTTAAGTCGGCAGACGATGACTTGCAGTTTGTACTGCTGACAGGCGTAACCAAGTTTTCGCAAGTAAGTATATTCAGTGGGTTCAACCAGCCTTCTGACATCAGCATGGACCGCAGGTATGAAACACTCTGCGGCATTACCCAAACGGAACTGGAGCGATATTTTGCCGGGCCTATCCATGAACTGGCGGAAGAATACGGTTGTACGGACGAAGAGATGAGGGAAAAGCTGAAGCACCAGTATGACGGCTATCATTTCAGCAAGCGGATGGTTGACGTGTACAATCCGTTCAGTTTGCTGAATGTGTTTGCCTCATTGGATATACAAGACTATTGGTTTGCCAGTGGTACTCCTACTTATCTCATCCGCCTGCTGAACCATACGCAAGAAGACTTGAACGAAATAACCGGACGCTATTACCGTCCCGAAGAGTTCGTCGATTACAAGGCAGATGTAGAGAAGCCCCTCCCGATGATTTACCAAAGCGGATACCTGACGGTTAAAGGGTACGAAAGGACGTATAATCGTTTTTTGCTTGATTTTCCGAACAACGAAGTGAAGAACGGCTTTGTATCATTGATAGCCACAGATTACTTGAAACCGAGAGAGAACATGCGGAATTGGGTTATCGACGTGGTGGAATCCTTGCGAAAGAATGAATTGGAACAACTGCGCACCCTGTTCACTTCCTTTCTTGCCGGCATTCCATACACCATGCGCCGCAAGTCGGACGAGAGGGAAAAAGAACGGTACTTCCATTACACGTTTTATCTCATATTCCGCTTGGTTAGTGTCTATACGACTTATACGGAAAAGGAACAGAGCCAAGGGCGTTCGGACTGCATTGTGGAATCCGATGGCTACATCTACATCTTCGAATTCAAACTGGATGGCTCGGCAGATGAAGCATTGGCGCAAATAGAAGCCAAAGGGTACGCGCGGCCATACGAGGCGGACAAACGTCCCTTATATAAAATAGGGGTAAGTTTTTCGTCTGAAACGGGAACTATAGAAGAGTGGAAGGTTACCGAAAGGTGAGGATGCCTATACCGTTATCGGGCGTGTTACGGACTTGCACCGATTAGTGAATGTCCGTGCGGGCAACAAAAAAGGGGATGCCCCTTTGCAGAAGCATCCTCTTTCCGGAAAAAGGTATTTCCCCTTATTGGGGTTGTTTGCCGATGTAGGCCAGGATGCCGCCGTCCACGTAAACCACCTGTCCGTTGACGAAGTTCGAGGCATCCGAAGCCAGGAACACGGCCGTGCCCTGCAGGTCTTCCGGGGTGCCCCAGCGGGCGGCCGGAGTTTTGGCCACGATGAAGCTGTCGAAGGGATGGCGGCTGCCGTCCGGCTGGCGTTCGCGCAGCGGGGCGGTTTGCGGCGTGGCGATGTAGCCCGGGCCGATGCCGTTGCATTGGATGTTGTATTCGCCATATTCCGAGCAGATGTTGCGCGTCAGCATCTTCAGTCCGCCCTTGGCTGCGGCGTAGGCCGAAACCGTCTCGCGGCCCAGTTCGGACATCATGGAGCAGATGTTGATGATCTTGCCATGGCCTTTCTTGAGCATGCCGGGAATGACGGCTTTCGACACGATGAACGGCGCGTTCAGGTCCACGTCGATGACTTGGCGGAATTCCGCAGCCGACATTTCCGTCATGGGGATGCG
>CALULT010000074.1 GCA_944321565.1 uncultured Paraprevotella sp.
TTGTACAAGGCTTCCGCATCCGATTCCCGCCAAGGGCGGAGAATCAAACGCGAAGTAGTCAGCTGATGAGTCGTTTCCTGTTCCATCGTGTAGATAATGCTTTTGAATATACTTCTGCGAAGATAACAATAATCTTCTAATCCCCTGCCGGCATTCGCCGTGGATTTCTTTGCCATTCTCCGGGGCATTCCGAAAAACGGTTGCGGGAAACGGTGCAAGTTCCTATGCCCCAAATGTATATTGTACAATTACTAATCGTACAACTTAGCAGGCTATATGGCTTGTTTTATTTTTCCTAATGATGAGACATATTGATGCAACCGGTTTTTCGGACTGATCCATAATTATTGTACATTTCATATTGCCATAATCATTTTTCGATAGCAGTAGTACTTACTTTGCCAAGTAAGATATCTTAAATAGGCAAATAAGATATCTTACTTGGCAAAGTAAGTACTACTGCTTTTTGAGAAGGGGACTTTTTTCAGGGATGCGCCTTCGCCTTCTTGGGAAGAATGGTGTGGCCTAACTTGCGGCGCAAAAGTCTTAATACACAAACTCCCCGAACTCGCTCCGGATGGTCAACGAGCGCGAGCCTTCTTCGATGCGCCCTACTACCTGTGCATTGATGTCGAAGCTCTTGGAGATGGCAATGGCCTGTTCCGCGTCTTCCGGCGCGAGATAGATTTCGAGGCGGTGCCCCATATTAAATACCTTGTACATTTCTGCCCAATCCGTGCCGCTTTCCTTGGCTATGGCCTTGAACAGGGGCGGGACGGGGAACATGTTGTCTTTGATTACCCTGCAGTTTTCGCCTACGAAATGCAACACTTTCGTCTGTGCGCCACCCGTGCAATGCACCATGCCATGGATGGCCGGGCGCATCTCGTCGAGCATCTTCTTGACGACCGGCGCGTAGGTGCGGGTGGGCGACAACACTAACTTTCCTGCGTTGACGGGAGCACCTTCCACCGCATCGTCCAACCGGTAGCTTCCGCTATATACTAAATCTTCTGGCACGGCCTTGTCGTAACTTTCCGGGTATTTTTCGGCCAGGTACTTGGCAAATACGTCGTGGCGCGCGCTGGTCAGCCCGTTGCTGCCCATGCCGCCGTTGTATTCTTTCTCATACGTGGCCTGCCCGCAGCTGCTTAGCCCCACGATGACATCTCCCGGGCGGATGTTGGCATTGTTGATTACGTCGCTGCGCTTCATGCGGCAGGTGACGGTAGAATCCACGATGATGGTACGTACCAAGTCGCCCACATCGGCTGTTTCGCCACCGGTGGCATAAATGCCGATGCCCATCTTGCGCAATTCGGACAGCAGTTCGTCTGTGCCGTTGATGATGGCGCTGATGACTTCGCCGGGGATGAGCATCTTGTTGCGCCCGATGGTGGACGACACCAAGATGTTGTCCACTGCGCCCACACAAAGCAGGTCATCGGTGTTCATGATGAGGGCATCCTGCGCGATGCCTTTCCATACGGACAGGTCGCCGGTCTCCTTCCAATACACGTAGGCCAATGAGGATTTTGTGCCTGCGCCGTCGGCATGCATGATGTTGCAGTATTCGGGGTCGCCTCCGAGTATGTCGGGGATAATTTTGCAGAAAGCTTGCGGGAAAATCCCCTTGTCGATGTTCTTGATGGCGTTGTGCACGTCTTCCTTGGCTGCAGACACGCCGCGCATCATGTAACGTTGGTTGCTCATATCTGATAAGTCTTTTTAAGATGTGGTTTGGTTTAAAATTCTACTTTCGGGGCTTCTTCCGCTCCGGAGGAAGCTTCGAACTTCTCTTTCTTGCTGAATCCGAACATTCCGGCAAACAGGTTGTTGGGGAAGGAACGTATCAGCACGTTGTATTCCTGTACGGCCTCGTTGTAGCGTTTGCGGGCTTCGGTGATGCGGTTTTCCGTGCCTTCGAGCTGGGCTTGCAGTTCAGAGAAATTCTCGTTGGCGCGGAGTTGCGGGTAGTTTTCCGTCACGGCCAGCAACCGTCCGAGAGCCGTGGTGACGGCTCCTTGTGCCTTTTGGTATTCGGCTAGTTTCTCTGCGGTCAGGTTGGCCGGGTCCACTGTGATTTGTGTGGCTTTGCTTCGGGCTTCCACTACGGCTTCCAACGTGTTGCTTTCGTGTGCGGCATAGCCTTTCACGGTGCTGACCAGGTTGGGAATCAGGTCAGCCCGGCGTTGATACTGGGTTTCCACGTTGCTCCAAGCCGTTGATACAGCTTCGTCTTTCTTGACCATTTCGTTGTAGGAACAGCTGTTCAAAAGCACCATGCACATCAGGGCGATGGCTGCAGTCATCCATTTCTTTGTTTTCATTGCTCTATTTATATAATATAAGTATATACATTATTATATAGGGACGGTCAGAAACGCCCGCCTGAACCTCCGCCGCCGAAACTTCCTCCGCCAAAGCTGCCTCCGGTGAATCCTCCGCCGAAGCCTCCTCCGAATCCTCTGTGGAATGGGCCGGCCACGGGCGGAAATCCTCCGAACCCTGTGCCGTTGTCAAACGGTTCGTCGTGGGAATGGCATACGGTGTACCCGCATTTGGGGCAGCGCAAGTATTCCTTATGATGTTCGATGCCGTTCACGCGGTCAACTTCCACTTGTGAGTTGTAGCGCTTCAGGGGGTAAGCTCCGCATTTCGGGCAAGTGTTTCGTTTGCGGTTGGTGTGCCAGGAAACGCACATGGCTATAATTACGGTGCACAAAGCCAGCCAAAAGAGATAGCTCCCTTCGCCGGACTCTTGGTCTTTTCCAAGTCCTGGATTGGACAACGATTCGTCGCCTTCAATCACGCCGCACACGGCAACTACGGTTTGCAACATGGCTTGGTTCCAATCTCCGGTTTTCAGGTATGGCACCATCTTGCGGTTTTCAATGCGGCGGCAGATGGCATCCGGCAGGGTGCCTTCAAGCCCTTCGCCGGTGAGAATCTGGTAACATCTGTCTCCGGTGGAGAGCAGGATGATGAGGCCGGTGTTGGCTTGGTTGCCTACGCCGTATTTGTTTCCCAAAGTAATGGCAAAGTCATAGCAATCTCCCCCTTCGATGCGTTCCACCACGGCCACGACGGACTGTACGCCCTTGCCGGCTTCGAGCCTGTAGAGCAGGCTGTCCATTTGTTGCACGGTTTGCGGCGAAAGGATGCCGTCGGGGTTCACCACATGTTTGGTGCGGTCCTGCAGATATACCATGGGCAGGTTGTCCACCGTATAAGAGCCGGCCTGCAGGAGCATTATATTCCCGCAGGCAAAGAAAAACAGGATAAGGCAAAGCATCTTTTTCATGTGGGTTTTCAACGCTTAATGGGGCAAGTTATGCATATCTTTTGGTATATTGTAGGTTTCCACGAAACTTTTGACTTTTTCTGTGTATTCTTTAGGATATTTCAGATAAGAGTCAGCATGCGTGGCGCCCTCCACACGCCAATATTCCTTGATGCCTTTCTTGGCGGCATAAAGGCTGTCGCCCATCCATGTGGGGACAAATGTGTCTTCCGTGCCGTGGATGAACAGCATGGGCAGATGGCATTTCCGGACTTGTGCCAGCGGCGACGCCTCTTGGAACGTCCATCCATAGCGAAGCCCCGTGGCCCAACTGGCCAAATAGAGCAGGGGGAAAGGCGGGAGCCCGAATAGGTTTTGCAATTCACTGGAAAATTCGTCCCACACACAGGTGTATCCGCAATCGGCTACAAAGCAGTTCACGAAAGGCGGTTGTGCCTCCCCGCTGACGCACATTGTGGTGGCCGACCCCATGGAGATGCCATGGACCACCATGCTGGTTTGCCCGCCTTCCGGGGCAAACAGCTTGTTGGCCACGTCCATCCATCGTAACACGTCAAGTCTGTCCTGCCAACCCATTTGGATGTGGTTGCCATCGCTAAGTCCGGCAAAACGCAAGTCGGGAAGCAACACGTTGTAGTGCAGGTCGTGGTTATAAAGGTAGGCGATGTGGAGCATGCGCACGGCATTGTCCGTGTATCCATGTACGGCAATGGCCGTATTGGCCGTGGCCGTGTCGGCATAAAGGTAAAGGGCATGCAGCCGGGTGCCGTCGGATGAAAGGATGAAGGTGTCGCGCAGGGCATTGTCTTGCTCCAAGCTGTCGGTCCATTGGCGCAGGAACGGGTAATGTTCGAACATGAAGTCGTAAGACGCTTCGATGTTCTTGCCCCGTTCGTTGCCTCCGGCTTCCAACGCATACCATTGCAGGAAAAACGTGGCGCCGGTCAGGACGAGGGCGACCAAGACGCAGAGGATTCCTGCCGTCCATCCTATTATTTTATTCCTTTTACCCATGTTTTAGCCTTCCGTGTGCCAAAATTCCCAACTGGCGTATGCCTGTAGTAATAACATCTCCAACCCGTTCTTCACGATGGCTCCTCGTTCGCGACCTTTTTTCAGGAAGAGTGTTTCTTCCGGGTTGTAGATAAGGTCATAAAGCAGATGGTCGTTTCCGATGTGTTCGTATGGCAGGCCGGGGCATTCGTCCGTGTGTGGGAACATGCCTACAGGAGTGCAGTTCACGATGACTTTGTATTCTTCCATGACTTGAGGCGTGAGTTGCGTATAGCTCAGCATGCCTTCCTTGGGTGTCCGGCTGACGAAGCGGCATTCAAGCCCCAGCTTCTCTTGTAATCCGTAGTGAATGGCTTTCGATGCGCCTCCTGTTCCCAATATCAGGGCTTTCCGGTGGTTCGCAGGGTCCAACAGAGGTTCTATGGAACGGGTGAATCCGATGACATCCGAGTTGAAACCTTTGAGGCATGGCTTCCCTTTCTTGTCCGTGGTGAGGCGAACCACGTTGACGGCGCCTATTTGCCGTGCCTCTTCGCTCAACTCGTCCAAGTAAGAAATGATTTTTTCCTTGTATGGGATGGTGACGTTCAATCCATGCAAATCCGGGTTTTCGGCAACGACTTCAGGGAAAAGGCCGATGGACGGCAGCTCGAAGTTGACGTATTCGGCGTCGATGTTTTCGTTCCTGAACTTTTCGTTGAAGAAGTCCCGGGAAAAGGAATGTCCCAAAGGATAACCAATTAGGCCGTATTTTTCCATAATCAAGAGTGTTTAATAGGTGGCTAGATACATAGTGCTGATGCCGAACGTGAAGCGTTTGAACTGCACTTCGCTGAATCCGGCCTTTTTCAGGATGCCTTGCATGACTTCGCCTTGTGGGAACGCGGCCATGGTGGCAGGCAAGTATGTGTAGGCGCTGGTGTCTTTAGAGATGCACCGGCCTACTAGCGGCATGATGACTTTGGCATACAGCGCGAAAAGCTGTTTCATGGGGAAACGGCGGGGCGAACTGAGTTCGACGATGAGCAGATGCCCATCCGGTTTCAGCACCCGGTGCATCTCCCGCAGTCCTTGGTCCAAGTCTTCGAAGTTACGTACGCCGTAGGCCACTGTCACGGCATCAAAAGTGCCGTCGGCAAAAGACAGTTTCGCGCAATCTTCTTTTTGGAAGCGGATGATATGGCCTAATCCGAGCGACTTGACTTTTTCCCGTCCGATTTGCATCATGCCTTCCGAGATGTCTGCCCCGATGATGGCTTGTGGGTGGAGGCGGCGTGCCGAGAGGATGGCAAAGTCTCCGGTTCCTGTGGCTATGTCCAATATATGTTGTGGGTGGAATGCCGCCAAAGAGTCTATGGCCGTCCGTCGCCAGCTTTTGTCGATGCCCAGCGAGAGAAAATGGTTCAACAAGTCATAAGAGTGGGCAATGTGGTCGAACATGCGTTCCACTTGCTCACGCTTATGGCTGTTGTCCCGATAGGGTTTTATTTTTTCCTGTGCGTATGCCACGGGATTATTTGTTGTTCAAATAGTCTGTGACGTTCTTTTCGATGCGCGCCGCCAGGTCGTCGTGCTCGTCGGCTTTTTGGAACTTTTCGCCCACGATGTGCTCATATAGTTCAATGTAGCGGTCTGACACGCTGTTGACGTATTCGTCCGTCATTTCCGGAACCTGCTGGCCGGCTTTGCCCATGAAACCGTTTTCGATGAGCCATTGGCGCACAAATTCCTTGGAGAGCTGTTTTTGCGGTTCGCCCTTCTCGAACTTTTCCTGATAGCCTTCGGCATAGAAGTAACGGCTGGAGTCCGGCGTGTGGATTTCGTCAATGAGATATACTTTGCCGTCGCGTTTGCCGAATTCGTATTTTGTGTCCACCAAGATCAGGCCTTTTTGTGCCGCCATTTCCGTGCCGCGGGCAAAGAGGGCGTAAGTGTATTTCTCCATCAGCTCGTAGTCTTCCTTGCAGACGATTCCTTGGGCTATGATTTCTTCTTTCGAGATGTTCTCGTCGTGTCCTGCGTCGGCCTTGGTGGTCGGTGTGATGATGGGGGTGGGGAATTTTTCGTTTTCCCGCATGCCGTCAGGCAGTTTCACTCCGCAGAGCTCACGGCATCCGTTCTTGTATTCGCGCCATGCGGAACCGGTCAGATAGCCGCGGATAATCATTTCCACACGGAAACCCTCGCATTTCAATCCTACGGTGACCATCGGGTCGGGGGTGGCCAGCTTCCAATTGGGCACGATGTCGCTCGTGGCATCAAGGAATTTGGCCGCGATTTGGTTCAGCACTTGTCCTTTGAAAGGTATGCCTTTGGGAAGGATGACATCAAAGGCCGAGATGCGGTCGGTGGCAACCATGACCAAAAGGTCGTCGTTGATGTCATACACGTCGCGCACCTTGCCGTGATACACGCTCTTTTGTCCCGGGAAATTGAAGTTCGTCTGTGTTAATGCTTTCATTTGATGATATGTTTTTTGTTCGAAACGTTAAGTCTTGTTCAGTTGTCTCCCCAGTCCAGCAGGTCGGTGAAGATGGGTGTTTCTTCGTTCGTCCGCCTTGGCTTTTTGTGTGCGGCTGCGATTTTCTTGTCGTGCCTGTCGTATGCTTCCACGATGCGGGTCACCAGCCTGTGGCGCACGATGTCTTTTTGCGTCATTTGGATGAAGGCGATGCCTTCCACTCCTTTGAGGATGGAGACGGCTTCGGCCAGGCCGGAGTGGACGGACGGCGGCAAGTCTATTTGGGTCATGTCGCCCGTGATAATCATTTTGGTGTTCATTCCCATGCGGGTGAGGAACATTTTGATTTGTGCCGTGGTGGTGTTCTGTGCCTCGTCGAGGATGACCACCGCGTCGTTCAGTGTGCGTCCGCGCATGAAGGCCAATGGGGCTATTTGGATGATGTTTTGTTCCATCATTTCCTGGAGTTTCCCCGTGGGGATCATGTCTTCCAGCGCGTCGTAAAGCGGTTGCAGGTAAGGGTCGATCTTTTCCCGCATGTCGCCGGGCAGGAATCCTAGCTTTTCTCCGGCCTCCACGGCGGGACGGCTCAGGATGATTCTCCTTATTTCTTTGTTCTTCAGTGCCCTGACGGCTAGCGCGATGCTGGTGTAGGTCTTGCCAGACCCGGCCGGCCCGATGGCGAAAATCATGTCGTTTTTGTCGTAGGCTTTCACGATGTTCTGCTGGTTCTCGCTGCGCGCCATGATAGGTTTCCCGTGCACACTGTACACGATGACGCCTTCCGCACTTTCTTGCCGGGTTTTCCGCCCTTTGATAATGTCGATGATGTCTTCTTCTTTCAGGCTGTTGTATTTGATGCAGTGCTGTTCGATGGCCGTGATATGTTCTTCGAATGCGCACATTTCCTCCTCGTCGCCCATCACTTTGATGACATTGCCCCGTGCAACGATGCGCAACTTGGGGTAGAGTGCCTTGATTATTTGCATGTTGGCGTTGTTGATGCCATAGAAGACAACGAGATCCACATCCTCTAATACAATATGCTTTTCTGTCATTCGCTGAATTTTATCGCAAATTTAAGCATTAAGTTTTGATTTCCCCACGTTTTTCCTATCTTTGTGCGCTAAAAGCGCGAGAAAGTTGAGAAAGCTCAGAAGGGAAATATATTGGGGCATGGCGGGCTTGACCGTTTGTGTGTTGGCCGTGGTGCGTTGTGCCAATCCGGCGGTGGTTCGTCAGGAGGGGGCTCTGCCTGTGGCCATGGATAGCCTATCGAAGGCGGGAGAGGCGGAAGTCTTGGAAAAGGTCGGGAGTAGGAAGGCTGGTTTGCACGTACCTTATGCGATGCCGTGTTTTAAAGACAGCGAGGGGAAACCGTTGAAGCATCGGATTTACAGTGTGCCGGGATTCAGGCGTACTTTCCCCGATTTGCAGGACGTGCAAATCGTCGCGGCACGGCAATGGGGCGTGTCGCCTGTGGAAGACAGGGCAGAAGCCGAACGGCGAAAAGACGAGCTGGTCTATGTGGGAAGCAATCCTTATTACACCATGGACGCGGGCATGACGCATTCCATTCCTTATCTCGTGCCGAGAGCCAGTGACCTCTTGCAGAAAATCAGCCGTAATTTTTTGGATTCGTTAGCAATCAAGGGCATTCCTTTACACACGCTGATTGTCACCTCCGTGTTGCGGACGGAACATGACGTGCGCCGTTTGCGCCGTTTCAACACGAATGCTTCTGAAGCGAGTTGCCATCGTTTCGGCACTACGTTCGACATTTCTTACCATCGTTACGTCACGGTGCAGCCTCCGGCCGGGCCTGAGCGGCGGGCAGTGCGCAACGACACGCTGAAGTGGGTGCTTTCCGAGGTGTTGCGCGATTTGCGCGAAGCGGAAATGTGTTATGTGAAGTACGAGGTCAAGCAAGGCTGTTTTCATATTACGGTGCGTTAATCCGATTAAACCTTTTGTTCTTTGTTGTGTCTTATTTTTGTAAACTCTAAAATTAAGGAACAATGAAGAAAACTGTTTGCATGTTATTTTTTGCTTGCCTCGTGTCGTGGCCGTTGACCGGCATGGCGCAACGGGAAAACCGTTTCGAGCAAATGGCGGAGAAAAGGGCGGGGCAGCTGGCCGACAGCTGGAAGCTGGAAGGAGAGGCCCGCACGGGATTTTTGTCCACGTATAAAGAGTATATTGCGGAGCAGATGAAACACCGCAGCGCGATGGTTCGTCCGGAAAGGGATGCCAAGAAGGCCTCCGAATACACGGACGAGGAAGCCAATGCGCGCATTACGGCCGAATTCGACCGCAAGGCGCAGGAAGTAGCCAATGCTTTCAACCGTTTGGAGGTGGACAAAAAATATTATGAACTGTTTGCCAAATCGCTGACACCCCAACAACTGGTGGAGATTTTCGCTCCTGTGTTTAATGTGCGTGCCCGTGGCGGCCAATTCCGTCAAGGTCGTGGCATGCAGGGAAATTTCCCGATGGGCGGAGGCATGCAGGGTGCGCCGATGGGCGGTGGCATGGGAATGGACGATGATTGGTGATTTCGACGCGCATTTGTGCAGAAAAGTGCAGAGTCATGGAGGGAGTGCCGCGGGCACTTCCTTTTTTTTGCGGCGTGACATTGGTGTTACGTTTGTGTGGCCACCGGGTTAATAGGTCTTCTTTTCACCCTTTTTAGCTAAAAGGATTATGCCGTGCGGAAGATATTGACTATATTTGTTGCAAATCATTTATTAACTCATTAAATTGTATGCGTATGGTAAACTTTACTTCATTAAAAAGTTGGTTGCTCATGGCGGTGCTTTGCTTCGCGGGCACGGCGATGGCGCAGACGGAGCTGTTGCAGAACGCCGGCTTCGAGATGTGGGATGGAGATAAGCCCGTGCATTGGGTTCCTACGACGACTGCTGGCAACGGCACGTTGTCGCGGTCTTTGGATGCCCGCACGGATTCGTCTTCCGTAATGGTGAAAGGTGCTTCTTCTAATAAGCGTTTGGCTTATGAGGAAATGACTTTGTCGCCTGGTTCTTACACGTTTTCCATATATGCCAAGGCGGCTACGGACGAGGCTGCCAAGGCATGTCCGGGGTATGCGCCTGTGAAAGAGGACGGAAGCATGGGAACTTACGTTTATGGAGATTATGTGGATGTGTCAAGCGCGGAGTGGACGCTCGTTTCTTACACCTTCACTTTGGAGGAAGAAACCAAGCTCAACTTGGTGGTGATGAATTCAAAAGACCCGGGCAAGGACTTACTGTTGGATGATGCTTCGCTGACCACCTCGGACGGTGGGGTTGTCGAAGGCGGGGAGTCTCCTGAACCCGAGCCCGAGCCTGAACCTGAACCCGAGCTGATTTCGTTCGTGAAGGCGACAAGCATCACTAGCGGCCAGCGTTACGTGATTGTCGCTTTGGAGGATGGAACGAACAATGTGGCCGAGAACATTGCCGCAAGCGACAGTTATGATTATCTGTCAGTGACGGAAGCGGCTGCGGGCGACGAGATTGCCGTGTCTGCGGCAAACGCATTCACCATTACGGAAGGCACGGGCGGTTACTTGATTCAGGATTCCTACGGTCGTTATTTGTACATGACCGGGACGTACAACAGTTTCAATGTGGCGGATTCGCTTCCCGAAAGCGGCGCGTTGTGGACCATTAGTTTCGATGGCGACGGCTTGGCCACCATTACGAATGTGGATATGAACAAGTGGGTGCAGTATGACGTTGAGTACGGCAGTTTCGGTTCTTATCCGGATGCACGTGGCATTTTGCCTTCCCTGTATGTGGAGGATGGCGAGGCTCCCGAACCCGAGGTGCCCGAGAATGAGAGCAGCAAGGAGAATCCCTACACTGTGGCGGAAACGATGTCGAAGTATGATGCTTCTATCAAGCAGGCCGATGTTTGGGTGAGTGGTTACATTGTGGGCTATGTCAATGGGACGAGCATTGCGGCCGGCGCG
This sequence comes from uncultured Paraprevotella sp., assembly GCA_944321565.1. Classification (GTDB taxonomy): domain Bacteria; phylum Bacteroidota; class Bacteroidia; order Bacteroidales; family Bacteroidaceae; genus Paraprevotella. The sequence goes on from CALULT010000074.1 coordinate 10,756, forward strand.
GTTTTCGGTGCCGAAGCCCCGGAAGGTGGAACGGTGTCGACTACTAATTTGTTGATAGCCGACGATGTCAATGTGGCGGACTACACGCAATGCTTGGCGGTGCAATTGCCGGCTGGCATTATACGCGAAGCGTTGAACCTGCAGGCGAATCCCGAAAATCTTGGCAAACAGGTCGTGTTGAAAGGCAGTCTTGAAACGTATTTTGGGGTTTGCGGATTAAAGAGCCCTTCCGAATATGTGCTGGAGGGTGAAGAATCTCCCGATCCTTCTGTGGACATCTCAAACACGCCCGAAACGGCTTACACCGTAGCCAAAGCACATGAACTGATTGAAGCGGGAGACGGGCTTGCTGCAAAAGTTTATGTAAAAGGTGTGATTACAGGAATTGACGAAGTGTCAACAAGCTTTGGCAATGCTACGTACTACATCAATGATGCCGAAGGTGTTGGCGAAGCAATTACAGTGTTCCGTGGCTATTACTTTGGTGGCGCAAGATTCACGTCCGAAGACCAAATCAAAGTGGGCGATGAAGTTGTGGTTTATGGTCAACTGACCGTATATAACGGTGAACATCAGGTAAACCAAGGCAGTTCAATCTATTCCCTGAACGGCGAGACAGAATCGGACATACCTTCTACCTCGAATACGCCCGAAACAGCTTACACCGTAGCCAAGGTGCAAGAGCTTATCCAGGCCGGTGAAGGATTGATGTCGCCCGTCTATGTGAAAGGCGTGATTACGGAAATTGATGAAGTGTCAACGCAGTATGGTAATGCGACCTATTACATTAATGACACGGAAACGACGGAAGGACAGCTCCAAGTGTTCCGTGGAAAGTACTTTGACGGAGAGAAGTTCACGGCAGAAGACCAAATCAAGGTGGGCGATGAAATAATCGTTTATGGTACGTTGGTGCTTTATGGCGGAAATACGCCTGAAATCACCGACAGCCGCATCTATTCCTTGAATGGTGAGACTGCTACAGGTGTCATGGGGGTTGTTGCAGAAGAAAATGCTCCGGTTGAGGTTTATACTTTAGGCGGAGTGAAGGTTGGCAATAGTCTTGAAGGCTTGCAGAAAGGCATTTATGTCGTGAAGCAAGGCAACAAGGTGGTGAAGGTGATGAAATAATCCTTTTGGTATAGTTGTGATGAGGGCTTCCTTGGCGACAGGGAAGCCCTTTTTGGACGAAAAGGTCGGTGCACCTAATGCCCGTAGAGTTTCAGGCCTTGAAACTGTGTGTTCCAAGCGTTTGAAACTGTGTGTTCCGGGCTTTGAAACTGTGTGTT
>CALULT010000075.1 GCA_944321565.1 uncultured Paraprevotella sp.
GCACCATTGTTAAAGAAGTGTCTACTGACTTAGGTTATAAAACAAAAAAGTGTCTAGTGAAATCAGGAAAAGACAAGTAGTACTTACTTTGCCAAGTAAGATATCTTATTTGACCAAGTAAGATATCTTACTTGGCCATCGAAGTATATCTTCTTTTTGGGAAGTTAGTTTCTTTTGGTAACCGATAAGGGTTCCGCCCCGCCACATGCCCCAGCCTGCAGACTGCACAAAAATGGCGGCGCATGCCGGGATTATCCCTTCATGCACCGCCCAAATTGTTCCCTCCGGAACCCCGAAAAATCACTCTTCGTCCAACTCCACAACCGCGCTTCTCAGCCTTCCGCTTTGGGTCATGGCGCGAATCCACAGGATTCTATCCTTCGAACGGTTGGCTTCCTTCACGGCTTCTTCGAAGTCCTCCACCGTGTTCATTGCCCTGTCGTTCACCTGCAGGATGATCCAGCCCTTTTGCACACCGGCATCGGCCATCTTGCCCTTCTTCACGGCTACCACTTCCAAACCGTTCGGCAGGTTCAGTTGGCGTTTGGTCTCATTGTCCAAAGGCTTCAACGCCGCGCCGAACTGGTCCATGTCGAGTTGTTCCAACACCTTGGTCGTACCCTGCGAGTTGCGCATCACGGCGGTGACGGTATTTTTCTTCTTGTCGCGCAGATAAGTAATCTTCACCTTGTCGCCCGGACTCTTCGTGCTGACGGCCTCCTGCAATTCGGCCATCTTGTTCACCTCCTTGCCGTCGAATTCAACCACGACATCGCCCTTGCGCAATCCGGCCTCGGAAGCCGTACTGTTGTCCACGACTTCAGCCACATAGACTCCGTTCATCGTGCCCAAATCCACCTCGTTGCCTTTTGCCTTTTCAGCATCAATATACATGGACACGTCATTGCCTTGCACACCAAGTTGGGCGCGTTGCACGATGCCAAATTCCTTCAGGTCGGACACCACCTTGTTGACAATCGAAGTCGGGATGGCAAAACCATAACCAGAATATGAACCCGTTTGGGAATAAATCATGGCGTTGATGCCCACCAGTTCGCCCCTGGCATTGACCAACGCGCCCCCGGAATTACCCCTGTTGATGGCCGCATCGGTCTGGATGAAGCTTTCGATGGAGTTCACGCTGCCCATCGAACGGGCTTTCGCGCTCACGATGCCGGCCGTCACCGTGGAAGTCAGATTGAACGGGTTGCCCACGGCCAACACCCATTCGCCGACTTTCAACTTGTCGGAATCGCCCATGGGCAAGGTCGGGAAGTCCTTGCCTTCGATTTTGACCAACGCCAAGTCGGTCTGTTCGTCCGTCCCGATGATGCGTCCCTTAAACTCCCTGTTGTCGTTCAGCTTCACCAACAGTTCGTCGGCCTCGCTCACCACATGGTTGTTGGTGACGATATAACCGTCGGAAGAAATAATCACACCCGAGCCGGAACCTTCGCGTTTCGGCGTCTGGATTTGCCGGCGCTGTGTGCCTCCGCCGCCGAATCCGAAGAAATCCCCGAAGAAATCAGAAAACGGGTCTTGCACCTCCACCGTTTTCGTCTTGCTGTTCGTGGTCACTTTGATATATACCACGGCATTGACCGAAGCTTCCGCAGCCTGGGTCAGATCCACCAAGCCCGTAGGAGCCGCCACCGTGGAAGACTGCGCCCTGCAGGGCGAATCAATGCATCCCATCACACAGAAGCTCCCGATGAACAGGGCCGCCGTGCCCAACACTTTCTTTGTTGTCTTTTCCATTGCTTTTACTATCATATCGTTGACATTAAAGGTTTTATTCTGTGAATTGTTTGCACAAAAGTAACGCCAAAGTGCTTGTGTTGTTTCCTATTCATGCGCTTTTTGCTAACTTTTAACAGAGGATTCTTTCCCATTAACAGCGATTAAAAACGAACACCGACATTTTTACATTCATTGACCTGCCATTTTGCCAACTCAAAAAAAAGACGTATTTTTGCCTTTGAAAAGCAGCCAGCCGGCTTGCCGCTGCCGGCCGCAAGGCCGGGGGAGGAAAGTCCGGGCAACATAGGGCATTCCACTTCTTAACGGGAAGTAGCCTGCGAGGGTTAGGTCATGCAGAAGAAAACAACCGCCGCCCGCAAGGACGGTAAGGGTGAGAAGGCGGGGTAAGAGCCCACCAGCCGGGTGGCGACATCCGGGCTGTGCATCCTGGAAGTTGAAAGTCCGCGTAAACCGGCGTCACAAGAGAGGGTAGCCCGCCCGAGCCGGAGGGTAGGACGATAGAGCCGTGTGGTGACACACGGCGTAGATAAATGGCAGGCACTCCGCCCCGGCGGAGCACAAAACCCGGCTTACAGGCTGGCTGCTTTATTTTTTTCACGTAACCTTCAACCGGACTGACTATGACATTCAACCTCCACCAACTGGAATTTTATTTCACCCATAAGATATGGTTCTTGAACGATGAGAAATACCCGCCGTTCAAACGATACGCCCTCAATGCCCTGCGCAAGCTTGTGCTCACCATTGAATGCTATTTGGACAAGAACCTGGGGAACCATGCTTCCGCCCTGACCTACTCCACCATTTTGGCCACCGTCCCCATCCTGGCCATCATCTTTGCCATCGGAAGGGGATTGGGGTATGGCGCCATGATTGAAGAAGAAATCAAGAAGAACCTGAGCATGAACCAAGAGTTCGCCGACATGGTGCTCAATTTCATCAATTCTTACCTCGAACACACGCAAAGCGGCATCTTCATCGGCTTCGGCCTGCTCCTTTTATTATATACGGTCATCCAACTGACCGGAAGCATCGAGACCGCCCTGAACAGCATCTGGCGCGTAAAAAACCAACGCTCCATTTACCGGCAGATTACCGACTACATCAGCGTGTTCCTGCTGCTTCCCATCCTGATTATCATCACCAGCGGTATTTCCATTTTCCTGGCCACGATAGCACACGACTATCCCAACTTCATGGTGCTCAGCACGACCGTAAAGATTCTCATCGCCTTGTCGCCCTACGCCTTGAGCGGTTTCCTCTTCACCGGCCTTTACATGTACATGCCCAACACCAGCGTGAATTTCCGCCATGCCATCCTGCCCGGCTTCATTGCCGGAACGGCCTTTCAGGTGTTGCAGTATTTTTATATCCACTCCCAGATATGGGTGTCCAGCTACAATGCCATCTACGGTTCGTTCGCGGCATTGCCCATGTTCATCTTGTGGGTGGATTTCTCATGGATGATTTGCTTGTTCGGCGCACAGCTCGTGTATGCCAACCAAAACCTGAAAAGTTACTACTACATCAAGGACATGCACAAAATCAGCCGCAGCTACCACGACGTACTGATGATTCTCATCATGTCGAAAATCTGCAAGCGGTTTGAGAAGGGAATGTCGCCTTACACCGTGAAGGGGCTGTCGATCGAAACCAACCTCCCCCACGGCGTAATCAACCGGCTCACTGACGAACTGGCTCAAATGCGCCTGATTTGCATTGACGCAAAAGACCAAGACCGCCCGCCACGCTTCACGCCGTCGGAAGACATCCACCATCTGAGCGTGAACCTCCTGTTGGAGCGCATCGACAACTACGGCGACAGGTTTACTCCGGCCGCCATACACCACAACAATAAAGAATGGGAAAAAATACGCGCCATCCGCGCACAATATATAAATAAGGAGAAACCCATCCTCCTCAAAGACCTTTGAAACAGGACGGGCTTTCACTCATTCGTTCGACAAAGCCATCATCCGGCTCAGATATTTGCCGATGATGTCAAATTCGATGTTGACCTTCGTGCCGGGCACAATTGCATGGAAATTTGTGTGCTCGAACGTGTAAGGAATGATGCACACTTGAAAGGTGTCTTTCGTGGGATTGCAAACCGTCAGGCTTACCCCGTTGACCGTCACCGACCCTTTGTCCACACAAAAATATCCCCTCTTCGCCATTTCCGCATCAAAGGGATAGCGGAACGTATAGACATGGCTTCCCTCTGCGTCTTCCACGGAAAGGCATTCGGCCGTGCAATCCACATGTCCTTGCACGATGTGGCCGTCCAGCCGTCCGTTCAACATCATGGAACGCTCCACGTTGACCAAGTCGCCCACTTTCAGAAGCCCTAGGTTTGAACGATCCAGCGTTTCTTTCATGGCCGTCACGGTGTATTGCCCGTCGTGGATGCGCACCACCGTCAGGCAGACACCATTATGCGCCACACTTTGGTCTATTTTCAACTCGTCCACAAATGAACATTGCAACGTGAAGTGCACGTTTTCCTGTTCTTTCACAATCCCGGTGACCCGGGCACATTCTTCCACAATACCTGAGAACATAACTTGTACCTGTTTATTGTTTGTTTCAACTGTCAAATATACGCTTTTTGGTAGATATATTCAGATTTTCAGTCGAAAAAAACATACCTATGGTACAATTAATTTTTCCGTTGTCGCCTTTCTTCGTAATTTTGCGTAGTTAAAAAAGCATCATTTCATGAATCATAAGAATTACTTGGCATGTGCCGCGTTACTCTTCTGCACCTTGCAAGCAGCGGGACAAGACTCCACAAAATGGTCACTGCAGACCTGCATAGACTACGCCATGGAGCATAACATCCAACTCAAACAAAACCGGGTGGCGGAAGAACAAGGCGCAGCCGACTTGGCGCAAAAGAAAGCGGAGCTCTTCCCCAGCCTTTCGCTCAGCACCACGCAAAGCATTGACTACCGCCCCTTGCAGAAATCAGCCTCCAACATCGTGACCAACGGCATTGCCAACAGCTCGTCCAACAAATTCACCCAAAACGGGAACTACGGGCTTAACGCCTCGTGGACAATATGGGACGGAGGGGCAAACCGCAAGAATGTCAAGGCCCAAAAACTGCAAAACCAAATTTCAGCCTTGACCACACAGACCACAGCCAACAGCATACAGGAACAAATCGCCCAGCTCTACGTGCAAATCCTCTATTCCAAAGACGCTTTGAACGTGAACAAGGCCATGGCCGAAACAGCCGAAAGCCAATACGAGCGAGGGAAGGAGATGTTCGAACAAGGACAAATTTCAAAAGCCGACCTCACCCAGTTGGAAGCACAAGCCAGCAGCGCACAGTATGACTGCGTGGCGACCCAGACGCAAATTGCCAACTACACGCGACAGCTGAAAGAGCTATTGGAAATCACCGATAGCCGCCCGTTTGACATCGCCGGCCTCCAAACGACCAGCGATGATGTCACCATACAGGCCATCCCCAACGTGCAGGAAGTCTATCAAGCCGCACTCAACTCGCGGCCTGAAATCAAGAGCAGCCGTCTCAACGTGGATGCGGCGGAACTGGACATCGACATCGCCAAAGCCGGATATTATCCCTCCATTTCGCTCTCGGCTGGCATCGGCGACAGCCACTATTCCGGAAGCCGCGAATCGGCAGGCGAACAAATGCGTCAAAACTTCAATGCCTCGGCCGGCGTGACACTCTCCATTCCCCTCTTCGACAATAAGCGCAACAAAACGAATGTCAAGAAAGCCAAATTGGACAAGATGGACAGCGAACTGCAACTGCTCGACCAGCAAAAACAACTCTACAGCACCATCGAGGAATATTGGCTCAACGCCTATAACAACCAACAACAATACGTGGCTGCCCTAACCCAACTGAAAAGCGCGCAAAGCAGCTACGAACTGTTGGACGAGCAATTCAAGAACGGGCTGAAAAACATCGTGGAGCTCATGAACGGGCGCGACGAGCTCATGAGCGCACAGCAAAACAAACTGCAAAGCCAATACAACGCCCTGCTCCACATCCAACTCCTGAAGTTCTACAAGGGAGAAAGCATTAACTTGTAAACAACAAAACGACAATATGAAAAAGAGAAACATCATCCTTGCGGCTGCCGTCATCATCGCCGTTGCCATCATCGCAGCGATTGCATGGCCCAAGAAAAGCATCCCGGTAGAGTTTGAAACCACAGAAGTGCAACCGGACACGCTCCGCACCAGCGTCACCGCCACCGGCACCATCGAACCGGTGACAGAAGTGGAAGTCGGCACACAGGTGTCTGGCATCATCAGCAACATTTATGTGGACTACAACAGCGTTGTCAAAAAAGGGCAAGTCATCGCCGAACTGGACAAAACGAACCTGAACAGCGAACTGAACAGCGCGAAAGCCAACCTCGCCAGTGCCAAAAGCGAACTTGACTACCAAAAAACGAACTATGAACGCTACAAGACACTCAACGAAAAGGGGCTTGTGAGCAAAAACGACTACGAGTCGGCATACCTTGAATACCGCAAGGCGTTAGAAACCTACAACACTTCGCGCGAAAGCGTGAAGAAAGCCGAGACCAACCTCGGATATGCCACTATCACCTCCCCCATTGACGGCATCGTGCTGAGCCGTGCCGTGGAAGAAGGACAGACCGTGGCTTCCAGCTTCGAAACCCCGACACTTTTTACCATCGCAAAAGACCTTACAGACATGCGCGTCATCGCGGACATTGACGAGGCGGATATAGGCAATGTACAGGAAGGCCAAAGCGTGACTTTCACAGTGGACGCTTATCCTAACGATGTATTTCATGGCACCGTGACACAAGTGCGCCTGGAAGCCACCGACACGGACAATGTCATTACTTACGAAGTGGTCATCTCTGCCCCGAACAACGACCTGAAACTGAAGCCAGGACTCACGGCCAGTGTCACGGTGAACACGATGGAACGCACCGGCGTGCTGAGCGTCAAGACCAAGGCCCTTCGCTTCACGCCCACTAAAGAAGTGCTGGGGAAATCCTACAAAATAGAAGATGTTGAAGGCCGATATAAACTGTGGACACTGGAAGGCAACACGTTGAAAGCCCACGAAGTGAAAACCGGCGCCACGGACGGTATCCGCACGGAAATCCTGAGCGGCATCAAGCCCGGCACAAAGGTGCTCCTCTCCATGACCGAGCTCGTGGAAGAAGAAGAGCCGGAAGAACCTGAATCCAACCCTTTCATGCCCCATCCGGGAAAGAAAGACGACAAGAAGAAGAAATAACCGCCTAAACGTATCCGTCATGGAAGAAAACATCCATAGGAAAACCGTCATCGAGCTGCAAAACGTGAAACGGAACTTCACAGTAGGCGATGAAGTAGTGCATGCCCTGCGTGGCATCTCGTTCAAGATTTACGAAGGCGAGTTCGTCACCATCATGGGGACATCCGGTTCCGGAAAGTCCACGTTGCTCAACCAGCTGGGATGCCTTGACACGCCCACGTCGGGAGAATACATCCTTGACGGTGTAAGTGTCCGCACGATGAAACGCCGCGAACGGGCGGTGTTGCGCAACCGCAAAATCGGCTTCGTATTCCAAAACTACAACCTGCTGCCCAAAACCACGGCGGTGGAAAACGTGGAACTCCCGCTGATGTACAATTCTGCAGTCTCTGCCAAGGAACGGCGCGAACGCGCTATCCAAGCCCTTGAGATGGTGGGGCTCGGAGACCGGCTCTACCATAAATCCAACCAAATGTCAGGCGGACAGATGCAGCGCGTAGCCATCGCCCGTGCTTTGGTAAACAATCCGGCCGTCCTACTGGCCGATGAAGCCACCGGTAATTTGGACACCCGCACCTCGTTCGAAATTCTAGTACTGTTCCAACAGCTCCACGCGATGGGACGCACCATCATCTTCGTGACGCATAATCCTGAAATAGCCCGTTACAGCAGTCGCAACATCATGCTCCGCGATGGGCAAATCCGTGAAGACACGGAGAACCACGACATCCTGTCGGCCGCCGAAGCATTGGCAAAAATCCCCGTCCCCCAGGACGACTAAACCTATACCTATATATATATGAATACGACTAATCTTTTCAAAATAGCCCTCAAGGCCATCTCGGCGAACAAACTGCGGTCGTTCCTCACGGCTCTCGGCATCATCATCGGCGTGGCTTCCGTCATCGCCATGCTGGCCATCGGGCAAGGCTCCAAGCGCAGCATCCGCAAACAAATTTCGGAAATGGGCTCAAATATGATTATGATCCATCCAGGGGCGGACATGCGTGGCGGAGTGCGGCAAGACGCAGATGAAATGCAGACGCTGAAATTGGAAGACTACGAAAGCATACGCGACGAAGCGCGCTATCTTTCTGCCATCAGTCCTTCGGTGAACAGTAGCGGGCAGTTCATTTACGGCAACAACAACACGCCTTCCACCATTTATGGTGTGAACGAAGACTATCTGACTATCCGACAGCTTAAGGTGGAAGACGGGGAGTTTTTCAGCGAACAAGATATCCGCACTGCCGCGAAAGTCTGCGTGTTGGGAAAGACCGTTGTGGACAACCTTTTCCCCGACGGGGGCGACCCCATCGGCAAAGTGGTGCGTTTCAACAGCATTCCGTTCCGCGTGGTGGGCGTGTTGAAGTCCAAGGGCTATAACTCCATGGGCATGGACCAAGACGACTTGGCACTGGTGCCCTACACCACCGTCATGAAACGCATCCTGGCCGTGACCTACCTGCAAGGCATCAACTGCTCTGCCGTGACCGAAGATGCCACCGACCAGGCCATCGAGGACATCACGGCCATCCTACGCAAGAACCACAATCTGAAAGAAGGCACGGAAACCACCGAGGCCGAAGTGAACGACTTCACCATCCGAAGCCAAGAAGAACTCGCCACGATGATGAACTCCACGATGGACTTGCTGACCATCCTGCTGGGCAGCGTGGCCGGCATCTCGCTCGTCGTGGGCGGCATCGGCATCATGAACATCATGTACGTGTCCGTGAGTGAGCGGACCAAGGAAATCGGCCTGCGCATGTCTGTCGGGGCGCGCGGCATCGACATCCTGAGCCAATTCCTCATCGAAGCGGCCATCCTTAGCATCGCAGGCGGCCTGATAGGCGTGTTCCTCGGTATCGGGGCGGCTTACGCCATCAAGATGGCAGCCCACATGCCCATCTTCATCCAATGGTGGAGCATCATCATGAGTTTCGGCGTCTGCACGTTCATCGGCATCTTCTTCGGCTGGTATCCGGCCAAGAAAGCGGCCAACATGGATCCCATTGAGGCACTCAGATACGAATAAGCCATGAGCGAAGAAACAGATCGCAAGCATTCCGGTGAACCGCTTGTCCACCTATGTGCATGGTTATTCCTGTTCTGCCTGCCCCCGATGCTTATCGGGAGCGGGCACGAACATCCCGAGGAGGGTGTCGTGTTCCGCATGATGGGACCTCCTTTGGCCATGGCCATGGTCTTCTACCTGAATTATATTTGGCTTGTACCCAAGCTGCTTTTCGAAAAGAAGTATAAAACCTATGCGTTCGTCAACGCTGTGTTCTGCTTGGGCATGTTATGCTTCACTCATTTTTGGTTTAAGATTGGAGACACTTATTTTCACGTCGTCCCACCAACCCCGAAAAACGGAAATACAGAAATATGGCGCAATTTGTTGTTCCGCCTGAGGGATTTTGTCATGTTTGCACTGATTGCAGGACTGGCAGCTGTCATCCGCATGAGTAAGAAATGGCACGAAGCAGAACTGGGCCGCCAAAAAGCGGAAATGAGACGCATCGAAGCAGAACTAAAAAACTTGCACAACCAAATCAACCCGCATTTCCTGTTGAACACACTGAACAACATTTATGCCCTCATCGCATTCGATACGGACAAAGCACAACAGGCTGTGCAAGACCTCAGCCGCCTGCTGCGCCATCTCCTTTACGACAACAACCAGGATTTCATTCCGCTCAACCGCGAACTGGAATTCCTCCGCAACTACGTCGCCTTGATGAAAATCCGTCTGTCCGACAACGTGGATTTGCAGTTCACCGTGGATGTCCCGGCAGGAAATCACATCCGCATCGCCCCGCTGATTTTCGTTTCTTTGTTCGAGAACGCATTCAAGCATGGCATCAGCCCTGTCAAGCCGAGCTTCATCCACATCCGAATATATTCCCCACAAAACGGTTTCCTGACGTGCTACATCCAAAATTCCAACTTCCCAAAGACGCGGAATGACATCAGCGGAAGCGGAATAGGCCTTGAACAAGTTCAAAAACGGTTAGACCTGGCCTATCCCAACCGCTACGGATGGACGAAAGGAACCAACAACCAGCAAACCATATATACCTCGACACTAACCCTTCAAACCACATAACCATGACACTCAAATGCGCAATCATCGACGACGAGCCACTGGCTCTGAACCTCATGGAAAGCTATGTGAGGAAAACACCGTTCCTTGAGCTCCATGGGAAATACAACAGTGCCGTTGTGGCATTGAACGAAATCAAATTCAACGACATTGAACTGATTTTCTTAGACATACAGATGCCAGACCTCAACGGGCTGGAGTTTTCCAAGCTCCTTCCATCCGATGTCCGCATCATATTCACCACAGCCTTCGACCAATATGCCATCGAAGGATTCAAAGCCAATGCGGTTGATTACCTTCTCAAGCCCATCAACTACAATGAATTCCTAGCCGCCGCACACAAGGCATTGGAATGGTTCACCCTGAAACGGCAGGCTCAAACAAACGGCGAAAATGGAAAAGATTTCATCTATGTGAAGTCCGACTATAAACTAGTACAAATCAGGCTGGATGACATCTTGTATATCGAAGGGCTGAAAGACTATCTGAAAATCTATTTAGAAAACGAACCACGTCCCGTGCTTACCCTTGCCAGCATGAAGAACATGGAAGAACGGCTCCCCTCTCCGCGCTTCATGCGGGTTCACCGTTCGTTCATCGTGCAAATGAATAAGGTGAAGACACTTGATAAAGGACAAATCGTGTTCGGCAAAAACCGCATCCCCATTTCGGATACATACAAAGCAGGCGTCACGGCCTATTTGGACAAATACACCCTATAAAAGGTGCTAAAATGACTAAAAGCCACGCACGGCCTGCCGTAGATTGGCTTTCTTTTATTAATTTTGCGCAGAACTTTAAAATATTGAATCCATGAGAAAAATTCTATTGCTACTGTTATGTGTGCCAATGCTGGCCTTTGCAAAAGAAAAAAAGGACGACAGCAAATACTTGGCCGGTGCCGTTCCCGAAGTCAACGGACAAGTTCTTTTCCAACAAACATTTGCCGTGAAGGACAAAAACAAACAAGAGATATACACGGTGATGAGGGACTTTATCCGGCAAATGACCAAAGAGGAAATCCAGATGCAAGGCACCAAAATGGTTATGGAGGACTCTGTGGAAGGCACGGTCGTGGGTCGCTTCGAGGAATGGATGACATTCAAAAAGAAACCGCTAGTATGGGATCGCACACGCTTCCGTTACCTGCTCACTGCGGAGTGTTCCGACGGGAAATGCCATATGACCCTCACTCAAATCAGTTATTACTACGAGGAAGACAATGATGGTTACAATGGGCGGACTTACCGCGCTGAGGAATGGATTAACGATGCCAATGCCCTCAACAAGGCCAAGACCAAACTCCTGTGGGGTTCCGCCAAATTCCGCCGCAAGACAGTGGATCGTGTAGAAGAAATCTTCACTGGCGCACGTGATGCATTTGAGAAGCCTGTCGTGGAACGCAAAGCCACCGAACTGATTGAAGAATAAAAACCGCTAAACGAAATAAAATCTCCTTTGACAACACCGCCAAAGGAGATTTTTTTGGTTATGGCTCATTATATTAACGCCGGAAAAATCATAATCCGGCTCTCCTGCCTGAACAAACAACTAGGAGGTAGCATTTTCGCAGCACACCACCATCTCCGCTCCACGGAACACCACTTTTAACAGGTGTAACTGAGTGCCGGCACAAAGCCGCCCTACCACCTTGTCCATGCTGTATTTCTTCAGTTGCCCGTCCGCCTCACGGCTCTTCCCTTCCACCTCCGCATCCGAAGCCGTGGGAGGGACATATTTCAACTCCATGATGTAGCTGTGCGCGAT
>CALULT010000076.1 GCA_944321565.1 uncultured Paraprevotella sp.
GCACCATTGTTAAAGAAGTGTCTACTGACTTAGGTTATAAAACAAAAAAGTGTCTAGTGAAATCAGGAAAAGACATAGTGAAATCAGGAAAAGACAAAGATATACTGACTTGGCCAAGTAAGTTATCTTATTTGCCCGAGTCAGTTATCTTACTTTGCCAAGTAAGTATATCTTCTTTTTGGGAAGTAGGTATCTTTTGGAAACCGTCAAACGGGTTTTGAGGGGCACTCCCCTGGTGTGTTCTTATTTGGCATGTGCCCGTGGCTGTTTTGTCAATAGGACAACAGCCACGGGCACATGAAATATGGTCGCGTCAAGATTGCGGCCGGGAAACTCAGGAGTTCATGCTCAAAAGAAACTCTTCGTTGTTCTTGGTCGGTTCGATGCGGTCTTTCACGAATGTCATGGCTTCCACCGGGTTCATGTCGGACAGGATTTTGCGCAACACCCACATGCGGTCAAGCGTCTGTTTGTCGTGCAGCAGGTCGTCTCGGCGTGTGCTGGAGGCCATGATGTTGACGGCCGGGAAGATGCGCTTGTTGCTCAACGTGCGGTCGAGTTGGAGTTCCATGTTGCCCGTGCCCTTGAATTCCTCGAAGATGACTTCGTCCATCTTGCTGCCCGTGTCGATGAGTGCGGTGGCGATGATGGTGAGCGACCCTCCGTTTTCTATGTTACGGGCTGCGCCGAAGAAGCGTTTGGGCTTGTGGAGCGCATTGGCGTCCACGCCGCCTGAGAGCACCTTGCCGCTGGCTGGCGACACGGTGTTGTAGGCGCGGGCCAGTCGCGTGATTGAATCAAGGAAGATGACCACGTCGTGGCCGCATTCCACCATCCGTTTGGCCTTTTCGAGCACGATGCCTGCGATTTTCACGTGGCGTTCGGCCGGCTCGTCGAATGTGGAGGCGATGACTTCCGCGTTTACGGTGCGCGCCATGTCGGTAACTTCTTCCGGTCGCTCGTCGATGAGCAGCATGATGAGGTAGGCTTCCGGATGGTTGGCCGCGATGGCGTTGGCGATGTCTTTCATCAGGATGGTCTTACCTGTCTTGGGCTGTGCCACGAGCAGTGCACGTTGTCCTTTCCCGATAGGGGCGAAGAGGTCCACGATGCGGGTGGACAGGTTGTCGTTGACCCCCTTGCAGAGCTTGAACTTTTCGTCGGGGAAGAGCGGGGTCAAGTGTTCAAATGGGACACGGTCGCGCACATCGCCCGGAAGGCATCCGTTGATTTTCGTCACGCGGATGAGCGGGAAGTATTTTTCACCCATCCTGGGCGGACGCACGGGGCCTTCCACCACGTCGCCTGTCTTGAGCCCGAACAGTTTGATTTGGGATGCGCTCACGTATATGTCATCGGGCGAAGACAGGTAATTGTAGTCGCTGGAGCGGAGAAAACCGTATCCGTCGGGCATGATTTCCAACACACCTTCTCCCGTCAGTATGTCGCCAAAGTCGTAATTGGCTTCCGGTTCGTTTTTCGGTGCTTCTTCTTTTCCCATGTTGTATGCTGTGGGATATTCAGCCGGTTCGTTGTATCCGTTTGCCGTGATGTCTGGTTGGGGGTTGGAAAAAGTCATGTAGTCATCGGCGGCCGACTCGGCAGGAAGCACGGGCACGTCTGTGACGATGACGAAATCGTTTCCGTCGTTAGCGAAGAATTTTTCTTCATCTGTTTTCGCGTCTTCGTCGTCTGCGGATTGCATGGCGGTCTCCTCGCTTGTTCCCATTTCGTTTTCCATGGGTTGCTGGGAGTCGTCCTGCAGGATATCCAAGGGGACGTCCATGAAGTCCAATTCTTGTTGGAGTTGCGGTTCTTCTGCCTTGGGCGTTTCGTCGCTTTGTTCTGCTTCTTGGGCGACAGTTTCTTCCATTTCCATTGCTTCCTCCTTTTCAACAGGTTTGTCGGCTTTGGGCTTTCGTCCTCTTTTTTTGGGGATTTTTGTCAGGGTTGGTTCTTCTTGTGTGTCGGTTGCAGGATTGGTTGCAGCCATGGCGGACGGTTCGTCCTGCGTTTTGGGTTCAACTGTTTCGTTGGTAGCCGGTGTTTCGGAGGTGTTTTTTTTCTTCAGGTCGAAATTTTCTCCGTTGCCTTGCGATGCGCTATACACGCGGTCGGGTTCCTTTTTGGCAATGCGTGTCCGTTTGCGCGGTGTTTTTGTCGTGGCGGCCTTTTGTGAGGCAGAAAGGATGGATTCCTCGTCAATGATTTGGTAAATCAGCCCCATTTTGTCGTTTTCGGGGGCGGGAATACCTAGTTCTCTTGCGATGCCTGCCAGTTCTTCCTGTGACATGGCCTCTAATTCACTTTTTTTATGCATAGATGTGTTGTATTGTGTGCACCATTATTGTACAGTATGGATTAACTGTAGAATAAAGAATATATTTTATTTTGGATTTTTATCGTTTTAGTGAAAGCAGGAAAACCACCAGGCGTGGCTTCCGTTCATTTTATTGATGCAAAGTTAGTGAATAAATTTTGATTTGCTGCATGTTTTGCTCTTTTTTTTGAGGAAAATGAAAAAGTGGCCTCCTTTTGTGCTTCTTCTTGCCAGTCTCGCAATTAATCCTTATATTCGCGCCAATTTGCATGAATACGATATGGCTGCAGTGAATCCTTATTTGCAGGTGGAGGGGTTGACCAAGCGGATTGGCGAGCGGGTGCTCTTCAGGCAGGTTTCTTTCGGAATCGCCGAGGGGCAGCACGTGGGACTGATTGCCAAGAACGGCACGGGGAAATCCACCTTATTAAATATATTGAGCGGGAAAGAGGGTTACGATGAAGGGAGCATCGTCTATCGCCGTGACTTGAAAGTGGGTTATTTGGAGCAGACTCCGGTTTATCCGCCAGACTTAACCGTCATTGAGGCGTGTTTCAGCCACGGCAATGCGGTGACGAACCTGATTCGGGAATATGAGACTTGTATGGCCACGCCCGGGAATCCGCATTTGGACGAAATCTTTGACCGGATGGAACGCGAAAAGGCATGGAACTACGAAAGCCGCGCGAAACAAATCCTCTCGCAATTGAAGATTAACGCTTTCGACCAAAAAATCTCGACGTTGTCCGGCGGACAGCTCAAGCGGGTGGCTTTGGCCAACGTGCTGATTACCGAACCGGAATTGCTGATATTGGACGAGCCGACCAATCACTTGGATTTGGAAATGATTGAATGGCTGGAAGACTACCTGAAGCGTTCCAAACTGAGCCTGCTGATGGTGACGCACGACCGTTATTTCTTGGATCGCGTGTGCTCTGTCATCATGGAGTTGGACGATGAAACGATTTATACGTATCGGGGAAACTACAGTTACTACTTGCAGAAGCGGCAGGAACGCATTGACGTGGCGAACGCGGAAATCGCGCGGGCCAACAACCTTTACCGCACCGAACTGGACTGGATGCGCCGCATGCCTTGTGCCCGCGGCCACAAGGCGCGCTATCGCGAAGCTTCTTTTTATGAGTTGGAGAAGGTAGCCAAGCGTAAAGTCGTGGAGCAGCAGGTGTCGCTCGAAGTGAAGTCGTCCTACATCGGCAGTAAGATTTTCGAGGCCGACTACATCAGTAAGAGCTATGGGCCGGACAAGGTGATCCTGAAGGATTTCTTCTACACGTTCTCGCGTTACGAAAAGATGGGCATCGTGGGCAACAACGGCACGGGGAAATCCACTTTCATTAAAATCCTGTTGGGGCTGGAGAAGCCCGACAGCGGGAAGGTCGTGGTGGGCGAGACGGTGAAGTTCGGCTACTATTCCCAAGACGGCATGGCCTTCGATGAGCAGATGAAGGTTATCGACGTGGTGTGCGACATCGCGGAATACATCGACCTTGGCGGCGGGCGGCATTTGTCGGCCATGCAGTTCCTGCAACACTTCATGTTTTCGCCCAAGGACCAGCAGAACTATGTGTATAAGTTGAGCGGAGGGGAGCGGCGCAGGCTTTACCTTTGCACGGTGTTGATGCGGAATCCGAATTTCCTCGTGTTGGATGAACCAACCAATGACCTCGACATCGTGACGCTCCAGGTGCTGGAAGAATACCTGCGGAACTTCAAGGGCTGTGTGATTGTGGTGAGCCACGACCGTTACTTCATGGACAAGGTGGTGGACCATTTGCTGGTGTTCCAGGGGCAGGGCGACGTGCGCGACTTTCCGGGAAACTACACGCAGTACCGCGAATGGAAAGAGGAAAAGCTCGAATTCGAGCGCGAACAGCAGAAGAAACAAGCCGACAAGGCGAAGAACGCCCCCATGGCGGAACGGCAGCCACGGGAGCATGGCGGCGGGAAGCGCAAGCTTTCTTTCAAGGAAAAGCGGGAAATGGAAGCTTTGGAGGCGGACATCGCGGCGCTCGAAGCTGAGAAGAAAGCCATCGAGGACGCCTTGTGCAGCGGCATGCTTGGCGTGGCCGAACTGACGGAGAAGTCCAAACGCCTCCCTCTCTTGAACGAGGAATTGGACGGGAAGTCCATGCGCTGGCTTGAGTTGAGCGAGATAGAAGGGTGAGGAGGGGAGTTTTAATAATTTGTAAAGAAATAGTAAGAGCCTGTTTGATTTTTGCTCTGGTCTATTTTGAGAATTGTTTCTGAGAATGTTTTTCTGATTTTATAAGGAGGATAGCGGGCTATCTGACGCATAAAATCGGGGAAACAGGCCGGAAACAAACTCAAAAGAGACCTTACATATCACCTTATTGGAAAATTTAAACAGGCTCTAATATATGGCTATAAGGACAATCTTTCGGAACTGTTCCTAATCTTGGGGATTTGACAACCGACGAATATTCGTTTGTAATCAAATGCCCTGCTTCCCGTCACTTGCCCGTGCGGAGAAAAAACTCCTCCCCTGCAAGGCGGAGTAGTTGCTTCCTGCAGGTTTTGCTACACCCTCTTGCCATATCAGCCAATTCTTCTTTCAGCGCATTGTTCACGTGCTTGCCTATTGTCTTGACATCACGATTGAACAACTCTGAAAGTTGTTGTCTGTTGGGTCACACGGTTTCATCCTCAATGCGCACTTCCAGCTTCACTTCGTTATCGGGCTGGTATAGTATGATTTCTCCTGGGTCCTCCATAAGGTATAAAAATAAGCACGGTTTGAGCATCGTTGAGAGGCTTGGCGGGAATTTTTTCTATCCAAAGGTTTTGATATATAACGGCATTTGCGTATTTTTGGCATGAGATTTGAACATTTCAGGCACTAATTTTGAACATTTTAAATGTACGTTTTGAAGTATTTATAGGATGGAATATGTTAGGAACCAATATAATACGCTGAAGGTGCGGATTGAAGAGCCCCGCAAATTCATACAGGTCATTGCCGGACCTCGGCAAGTAGGGAAGACTACTTTGATCAACCAGGTGCTCAGACAGATTGGGTTCGCTTATGCGATGGAAGTGGCTGATGGGGTTGACGCCAAAGATACGGATTGGATAAGGCGGGTATGGGACTCTGCCCGCACGGCTATGCTATTCCGTAAGGAGAAAGAGTATCTGCTGGTCATTGACGAAATCCAAAAGATAGCCAATTGGAGCGAGGCTGTAAAAAAGGAATGGGATGAAGATACCCGGAAGGGAGTAAACCTGAAGTGGTGCTCTTAGGCAGTTCGCGCCTGTTGCTGAAGAAAGGTCTGACAGAGTCCTTGGCAGGCAGATATGAATTGATAAGGTTAGGGCATTGGAGTTATCAGGAGATGCAGGACGCATTCGGCTTTACCTTGGACGAATATGTATATTTCGGGGGCTATCCCGGCCCGGCACACTTGATAAGAGACGAGCGGCGTTGGAAGAAGTATGTGAAGGATTCACTTGTGGCTCCCGCTATCGAGAAGGATGTCATCATGACTTCAAATATCTATAAGCCTGCGCTGATGAAGCGGCTTTTTGAGTTAGGATGTGGATATTCTGCCGAAGTCTTGTCATTGACCAAATTGATTGGGCAATTGCAGGATGCCGGCAATGTGACGACATTGGCCGGATACTTGGAGATTTTAAATCAATGTTCTTTGTTGGCCGCTTTGCAGAAGTATGCCAGGGATGACGCCCGCAAGTACAACTCGATACCCAAATATCAGGTATATAACAATGCTTTGATGACAGCCTATAAAGGGCGCACCTTTGAGAAAGACCGGATAGACCCGAAGGTTTGGGGCAGATGGGTGGAAAGTGCAGTCGGAGCCTATCTGCTGGGCATGGCCGGGGAATTGGGATATCAATTGTATTATTGGCGTGAAGGCGATGATGAAGTGGATTTTATCATAGCGAATGACGGAGAAAGCATCGCCATTGAAGTTAAAAGCGGCAGAAGGGGAATGAACAGCGGGCTTCCCAAGTTTGTAAAAGCTTTCCATCCGAAACATTCGTTTGTTGTGGGAACATCCGGCGTGCCATTGGAAGATTTTCTGAGCTGCGATTTGGATGCACTGATTCATTGGGAGTAACTTTCATTCTTCCTGCTGTTTCATCTTCTTCTGCATTGTTACGCCCCCGTAAGGAAAACAAAACAGCCATTATGGTCCCAGGGGCGGAGGGGGCTCACGCCCACGTGAACACAACACCGGACATATCCACGGACAACATAAACGGGTCGGAAAAAAAGTTACTCTTGTGCATGGGAAACCCCTCCGGCCCTGCGGGCCACCTCCCCTGCAAGGGAGGGCACTGAAAAAGTCCATTATTTGAAAATACCACTAACAAAATGCAAGTAAAAGTACCGGCAACAAGCTAAATAGCGTATAAAACATTGCGTTTACAGCAAATATGCGTCTTTTTATTTACATTACGATAGCACATCTTCGTGAGAGGGGACTTTTTCAGTGCCCTCCTGCAAGGCGGAGGAGTTTTGCTTCCGGACGGACAAACTCTTTGCTTGATTGATTTCAAATCTGTCGCAGCATATCAACGGGGGAGCATGAAACCGTTCTTCCCCACTGAATTTCGACTGCGCCATAATATTTGCGTTCCATCTAAATTCCAGTTTACTGTACCGCCCCATCAATCCTGTCTTACAGCAAAGCCGTGATGCTCGCAGCCGGTATCTCCAGTTTGGAGAAAGCGAACATTTTTTTGCCGAGGTCTTTCAGGGAGGCACCGATGTGATAGACGTCCGTACCGTCGATAATCAGGAAGCGGTCGTGGCATTTCTTGTAGGTATGCACGTCTATCGGGGGATATTGGCTGTTGTGCTTCTGCACGTCCAGTTGCAGCTGGTGGCTGACAGCCTGTGTGTAGATGTCGGCCTTTACACCGGCATTCCGCTTGCTGAGCATCAGCAGCACCGACTCGTCCACGTAGTTGTCTATCAACAGCAGGGATACCCGTGCGGAACGGATAAGGTCGGTGGCGAACTTGTAGGCATCGAACAGTTGACCGTCGTAGAAAATGCCTTCCACGGGCGGCAGCGAGGTGCGGACAAAGAACTCGACCTTGTCAGTCAGGTAATCTAACCGTTTTTCATGTTTCTGTATCCTTGTATCGATTTGTTCCAATCGTTGGTTGACGGAATATCCACGCAACAGATAATCTTTCAGCACCTTGTTGGCCCATTGGCGGAACTGCGTACCGCGATGGCTTTTTACCCGGTAACCGACCGAAATGATGACATCCAAATTATAGTAGTCCACCTGATAGGTTTTACCATCAGAAGCAGTGTAGGCAAATTTTGCCCAAACTGACTTCTTCAGAAGTTCGCCTTCCTTGAAAATGTTGCGGATATGCTTTCCGATTACACTGATGTCCCTGCCAAACAATTGTGACATTTCTTCAATCGACAGCCACACGGTTTCATCCTCAATGCGCACTTCCAGTCTCACTTCGTTGTCCGGCTGGTATAATATGATTTCTCCTTGGTTCTCCATAAGGTATAAAAATAAAACGGCCCCGGTTTGAGCATCGTTGAGAGGCTTGGCGGGAAATCTTGCCACAAAGGTACAATTTCCTTTGAACCCCGCAAGCATTTCCCGGAAAAACGGCAGGGACAGGGCTTGCCCCCGCCCTGCATGAGGGCGACTGCAAGGGTCGCCCCTACAACGTGTGGCATTGCGGGGTATCTCCCGCTAAATTTATTTTGTACATCTACTTGTTATTTCTACTTTTGCATCGCAGTCCCGGTCATTCCTCTCCCAGCCTTTAGAAACTGTTTTGAATTTATCGTGCGATGATTTGGGATGAGTTTTCGAGTCAGTTTTGTTTCCGTGATGAGGAAGATAGCGAGCTATCTGACGAAGAACAGAAGCAAAAAAGGCCGGAAAATCGCCCAAAGCACACACGAAAACGAGTACATCAAGCAGGAAAAAACTTTTTGTAGAAATTCAAAACAGTTTCTTAGTTACTGGTGATGAATCCGGGTTTTTATATCCTTGGCAAAGTGGCTATGATAAGGCTATCAAACTATTTGTATGTCGCAGTTTCCAGCTTACAGCACCGCCGCAATCTTCCTTATGTTTGCAAGCCGTTCCATGAAAGACTTGTCCTTTTTGGCGGTCTGCATGTTATAATCCATCTGTAACCCTGTAAGGATATGCGCAGGGATGCCCAAGGCGGCTTCCACAAGCAGGGCCGTGTTCGTGGTGACGGGACGGCGGCAATTCAATATGTCATTCAAGACTTTGTATGAAATACCTATCTCTTGCGCCAGCTTCTTCTGTGAAATGCCCCGGTATTCTATTTCCTCTTTAAGCAGTTCGCCCGGATGTGTCGGTTCGGACGGTTCAAGGTTGTTGGCAATCATTTTTGGGTCTATTCCTTTAATCGTAACCATAACTGATTTATTTATAATGGTTTGACAATTCCAGTATGTTGCAGATGTAAACAATCGTTTCAGAATCCTGCTCGGACACAGTAAATTCAATGCGGTATTGGTTGTTCACTCTTATAGAAGAAATACCCGCCTTGTCGCCTTTCAATACTTCGTAATTGAGAGAATGAATCGTGAACAATTCTTCCACATTCAAAGCCCGTTTTAGCGTATCTATGCGTTTTTGGTACCGCTTCACGATGTCTGGTTGAAAACGGTGTTTCTTGTCACTTTTCCCCGTTTCGTAGAGTTCGCGCAAATATTCCTTATCGAAAGTTACAATCATGCTGTTTATCGCTTACTGGTGCAAAGATAATGATTTCCCTCCGTATTATCCACTAAAAAGACGGACTTTTTCTTCCCTTTCTCCTGCCCCTCCCCCGGTTTGAGCATCGTTGAGAGGCTTGGCGGGAAATCTTGCCACAAAGGTACAATTTCCTTTTTGAACCCCGCAAGCATTTCCCGGAAAAACGGCAGGGACAGGGCTTGCCCCGCCCTGCATGAGGGCGGCCGCAAGGGTAGCCCCTACAATGTGTGGCATCCGAATTTCCACCGGCTTGGTGTAAACTATGCGCGCACACTGGGTTATGGCTTGCATGGTATTTCCAAATGATAATAAATCCGTGAAATCCGCGTAATTCGCGCCTAAACTAAATTCCTGTTTAATGCACAAACCAGTTATTTCTTGTCGTGCTGCAACAGGTATAGCTCTTTCTGCCGCTCTATTTCTTTCCGCAACTGTTCTTCGGTAGGCAGGTAGAGCTTGTACTTCGTGGCAAATAACTGTTCGTTGCCTTTCAGGATGGAGTACCGGGCGATGTCCTTGTCCGTTTCCGAACAGAGCACGATGCCGATGGTCGGGTTGTCGCCTTCCGTCCGTTTCAGTTCATCGTACATCCTGACATACATGTCCATCTGCCCGACATCCTGATGGGTAATCTTGCCCACCTTCAAATCCACGAGGACATAACATTTCAGCACCACATTGTAGAACACAAGGTCGATGAAGTAGTCTTCCGCATCCGTGCGGATGTGCTGTTGCCGGGCGACGAAGGCGAAGCCGCGCCCCAATTCCATCATGAAATCACGCAAATGGGTGATGATGCTCGACTCCAAGTCGCGCTCCGAGAAGCTGTCATCCGGTTTGAAACCGAGGAACTCCGCCATCATGGGCGTTTTCAGGATTTCTTCTTTCTGCGGGACAGGAGCACTCTCCGACGGCAGCGACGGCTGTGCATAGTGACGTTCATAATATTGCGTGGAGATGTTGCGGTTCAATGTCCTCACGCTCCACATTTGCTGGGAAGCTGCTTCCAGATACCACCGGATGGCAGTTTCATCCCCCACACGAAGTGTACGATATATATGCGTCCATGTCAGATTTGGAAACCGCGATTTCCAAATCTGATAATTCGGCATTACAAGGTAGAACTGGCGGAACGCCCGCAAATAACGGTCGCTGTACCCGCTTCCGTATTCGTGCGTCAGTTCCTTGGCGAGCGTCTTTATCAGTTCCTTGCCGTATTGGGCACGCTCCTGCCCGTGTTGCTCTTCTTCCACGATGCGCCTGCCGATATTCCAATACGTGGCAATCATGGTGGCGTCCACGGCAGCGTATGCCGCATTCCTGCCCGTGTCGATGATTCGCTTGATGTCATCGACTACTTGCGAGAAGTTTGTAGCGATAGTCTTATTGAATTCCATATTCTTGCGCCTTTTTGCAAAGATACAATTTCCTTTTTGAACCCCGCAAACATTTCCCGGGAAAACGGCATTGCGGGGTATCTCCCGCTAAATTTATTTTGTACATCTACTTGTTTTTTTACTTTTGCATCGCAGTCCCGGTCATTCCTCTCCCAGCTTTTAGTTACTGGTGATGAATCCGGGTTTTTATATCCTTGGCAAAGTGGCTATGATTAAGGCTAACAAGCTATTTAAGCGGATCCATCCATTGGCGTTTCTAAAAATATGCGTATCTTTGCAAAGTAAACCGTTGAATATGTGCAAATTCTCAGAAGCCACCAAACAGAAGCTCGGCAATGCCATCGTGTATATTGCCAAGCATACCTCCAGTCTCAGCAAGACCAAGCTGCTGAAACTGCTGTACCTGATGGAAGAGCGCATGGCGTTGAAATACCATGTGCCGTTTATCGGCTTGCCGTTTGAGGTATGGCAGGCAGGCCCTGTGGCGAAGGACGTGTTCATTGACCTTTCGGACGGCCCGTTCCTGCTGAAAGACTTTGTGAAGACGACCTGTCGTGACGGGGGCATCTTTGTGGAAGCGAAGACCGACTTTGACGACAGCGAGTTTTCGGAGTGCGAGATAGCCCTGATGGACGAAGTGCTGGCCAAATACGGAAGCATGACCGCCTCGGAATTAGTGGCGGAAACGCACAAGGAAGGAACGCCGTGGCATCGGGCTGCGGCAAGGGCCGGATTGCTGGAAGCCTTCCAAAAACGCGAATGCAACAACTCGGACGAACAGATAGACTTTGCCTAATCCATGTCGGCTTGTGCGGCGGAAGATTACCGTGAGAGCCTTGCCATACGGCAGACCGCCAACCAATTAAATGCGGAAGCCAATGAAAGAATAAAAATTAATTCAATGTATTACTCTCAATTGTATCAACAATCTAATTACTTCCACATCTTTTTTATTGATTCCTTTAAAGTACAATTTAAAATAAACTCGATATAAGCAATTATAATTGAGCGACTTAAAGAAGCCTTGGAAATAATATGTTATACAATTTCCAAGGCTTATCTTCAATAATACAAACTTTAATCAAAGAGAGTATAAGTCTTTTCGTCTTTGTCAACAATGCCTATAACAGCGGATGGAGGTATAGGTGTAAAAAACACAATCTCACGGGATTTTGGATAGGGACGAACACCTATAATTGTAGCGTCATCCAAATTATTTGCATTTAAATACAGCCTTGGTAAATGTTGATTTGAAACATCTATATGTTGATTTGAATCCAAGCATAATACTGTCTCATCAATATTTACTCAAGTTTCGGATTTAGGAATTAGGCAGTTTGGGCGTATGCTCTGAGGGTGGCCAACCTCTTGTCGTTCTCA
>CALULT010000077.1 GCA_944321565.1 uncultured Paraprevotella sp.
GCCAAACTTGTCAAAGAACTCTTTGGCTTTGTGGCGAATGCCGCATAGCTGATTATCTAATTTTTAACGAACTATTGCAAGAAAGAAAATGGCTGACAATAAAATGAACAAGAATCAAGCTGTGAAGGAACAGGAAGCCTGCTTTCTGCAACTGGTAGAGGATAAGCAGCTTGAATTGATTTGGCACCCCGACCGCAGGGAGAAGTGTGAGATTGCATTCACGCATGGATATCGTGCGATGAAGGTTTATGTGTATCGGGAAGATTGTCCGATGTCCGCATTCCGTGAGTATGCCATGTTTATGCTGTTTATGTTTTACGCCGATTGCCTGGCGGATGGTCAGGAGGATTGGAAACCGGCTGCGGCAATGGCGGTCAATTACTTGCGCAAATTGCCGGAGGAAACCAGAAATCGTTCGTTGGAATTTGCTTACACACGCATAGCGCAGTGGTATGAAGCATCCGGAGATCCGAAGGCGGAATGGTATCGGAAGCAAGCGGAACTATATCGGCTGTATGCCGATGACATAAATCCTTGGGATGCGGTGAGCATGATGGATACCATGGAGAATGACCAGTTGTTGGACTTCAGTCTGTATATCCTGCGCTACATCGTGGAACAGGGCTGTTTCGGTGAGGATGCGTTTTACCTTGACTGGCAACGTGAGCAATACGAATTGGTGGAAACCGTGCTGGACAAAGCCGTGAAACGCTTTGCCGAAGACGAAGGGAATACAATCTTGAACCGTTCTTTTGTCTATTTCCTGAAGGGCGTTTATCTGAAACGGACACGCCGATTCAAGTTGGCGGAAGCCGTGTGGGAAGCCTATTTGGCATTGCCTCGCATAGAGGAAGAAGCCTGTTTTACGCTTGGTGTTATTTATGCTTTGCGGGGAGAGTGTTGTTTACACAGAGGGGACGAGCGAGGTGCCGAAGAACATTTCTTGAAGGTGCGTGAAGAGGAAGAATTTTTGGTGTGGGAATATGTGCAGTCATTGATGGCCAAAGGGGATGTCACGGCGGACGAACTGAACCAGGTATTATGTCAGGCCGTGGTGGATGCCTGTTGTCAGAATAATGTGACACCCCAATTCCTGAAAGAGTCCATAGATGCTTTCTTTGCCCCGCCGGAGATGGAAGATGACGAGGAAGAGGAAGACGAGGAGGAACAGGATGAAGAGGTGGATGAAGAAGGCAATGGAGAGGAAGAATGTGGCTATACGTTTGATCAATGGTATGACTTGGCAGAGGAAGGAGATCGTTTCGCCCAATTGGTGGTGGGATTCCTTTATTATCAGGGTGAAGCCGTTTCGCAAAATTATCGGTTGGCACGTGAATGGTTCTACCTGTCCGCTTTGCAGGGCAATGCCGCAGCCCAGATGAACCTGGCCTATCTGTATGCGCATGGCTACGGAGTGGAAGCTGATGAGCAGGAGGCTGCTCGGTGGCGGGAAAAAGCGAAGGCGAATCCGAGTTTGGGGTTGAAGTCGTACAAGGATTTGCTGCTGAAAGACTGATGCCTATGCTTCGCTACATTCAAAATGACCAGCATTATACCTTGCTGACGGACGAGATAGCCAAAGTGAAACATACGCTATGGATAGGCACAGCCGACTTGAAAGACCTGTATGTCAAGCAAGGACGCTCGGCTGTCCCTTTCCTTGCATTGCTGGAGCGGAAAATCAAAGAAGGTATTTCGGTCAGGTTGCTTCATGCCAAAGAGCCGGGAGAGAATTTCCGGAACGACTTCGACAAGTACCCTGCGCTGTGGAAAGGATTGGAGCGCGCCTTATGTCCCCGCATCCATTTCAAACTGATGATATTCGATTTGCAGAAGGTCTATATCGGTTCGGCTAACCTGACGGGAGCCGCTTTCGGCATGAAGAGTGGGAACAGGCGAAACTTTGAGGCGGGGATATTCACGGATGAAGAGGAATTGGTAAAGGCAGCTATCAATCAGTTTGACGAGGTTTGGATGGGTAAACCTTGCAAGACTTGCGGACGAAAGGAGGTATGCAAGGATCGGATAGCTTGAAAATTATACATCCTCAAGTGAAAGACATTGCATTTCGATGTCATAACCGGACAGTACTTTGTGCTTCAAATGTTCTACTTTAGCCTTCAAGAGTTCTGGCTTGAAGTTCTTCTTTTGCCGCTTTACTTCACAGACTACGGCTTGATTCTTTTCCAATTTCAAGGCAACGATATCAATTTCGTTTTGTCCGTTTTTCAGTTCCCACCACGAGCCTATATCCCGGTACTGGAAAGACTCAGCCATTTTTTGCTTGAAGTACAGTTCCAGGCATCTCCCTGAATAAGTGGGATAATCCGCACACACAATATTTTGCAGTCCGATATAGTTCTTGATTTCTATCAACGAACGGTAGCGATCGAAATAATTGAACCAAAAGCGGAGGAAATTGTCCGTAATCTCATATCGGATGGCTTGTGTGCCTTCTTTTGCTAATATCGGGCGCTTGCGGGCGATGACATTGTAATCTTCCACCAAGCGCTTCAATTGCCCGCCTATGCTTTTCTCGCCCAAAGCCGCCTCTATGGCAGATTGGGTATTAATACCTCCCGATATGGCACTAAGGATAGAAAAATAAGTACCATAATTTTTGCCGAATTCTTCAATCAGCAGGTATTTCCCTTCATCAATGAAGGGGGAGTTGTCGCGGGCCATGAATGAAATCATGCCGTCCACATCCAATATACGGTTGTCGTAAAACAGTTCTACGTACTTGGGCACTCCTCCGGTAAAAGAGTATAGAGCCAACAGGTCATCGGGGCGGTAATCAGGCTTGCCGTCATACATGATTTCTTTTAAGGTTGCTATGCTGAATGCAGAGAGTTTGATGATGTTGTCAGCACGTCCGAAAAGAGGTTCTTTTGAGTCACGGAAGATTTTCTGCATCAGCGAATGTACAGAACCGGAAACTATCAGATTGATATGTGAATCCATCCGGTAACAATCCCACAAGTTTTGCATATCACTGTAAACCGATGGGTTGATGTTGTAAAATTCCTGAAACTCATCAATGACTAAATTGAACGCCTTTTGCTTGGCAAGTTCCAACAGGAACCGGAACAGCGAACGAAATGTATTGATTTCGTTGGGAACATACGTATGGAGAGCTTGCGAGATGAGTGGGATGTATTCCATACAAAGAGACGCTTCGTTCTTCCGGCTCACGAACAAGTACACCACAGGAGTGTCTTTTACTGCTTTCATTACGAGACTGGTCTTCCCGATACGTCTTCTTCCTGTCACCACTGTCAGCCGGGAATGGTCTGAAAAAGAGAGTGCCTGGATGCGTTTCAGTTCTTCCAATTCGTTTTCTCTGTTGTAAAATCTCATACGCCTTTTGTTTTTGTAACGACGGTAACTGTTACCGCCGTTACAAAATTAGCGTCTTCTTTTGATATATCCAACGCACAAGTGAAGTTATTCTTGCTTTCCGGCATCAATCCGGTTGGTCTTTCTGTTGAATCAATCGAGACTCACTTCTTCCAGTCCTATCAAGTCGTATCCTTTGATTTGGGCTACGATTAGATGCAAGGTTGTCCCTTGGATAAGCGTTTGCACTTTTTTGCCGGAAGCATAGTTCTTGATTTGCGCTGTGGCTTCCGCCCGTTGTGTTTCCGCTTTTTCATCGGATGCTGTTACGGGCAGGTATTTTAATTCTAAGATATAGCTGTGCTTTACCATCGGCCAGCGCACCAAGTCGGGCATGAGGAAGAAATCGCAATAACCGTGGTTCAGTTCCACTTCGGGAGCGGTCAGGTAGTAAGGATTCAGGCTGAGGTAAGCATTCATGAAACCTTGCAGGTTCCGTTCGCCTTCTATCAGGCTGCGGATGGCGGTGGTATCATGATAGGCTTTGAAGATGACTTCCAGCATGGCACGCCAGTCTCCTTTGAAAGCCGCTTCGGTGTAGCTACGGAGCAGCGGAGATAGGTTTATCGGGTGTACCTTTGTATATTCGTTCAATAAGAAATCGTAATATTGCTTCCGTACGTTGTTGTTCGGGATGCTCAGTTCTTGTTCGATTCCGTAAGCCCCCGTGATGGTCAGCATCCCGTAATAGAACAACAGGCTCTTGAACATTTCCGGATCGGTCAGCTGGGCGGCAGGGAAAGAATTAACAACGCTACCTGTAATGATGCCTTTTTCCGCAATCTCTAACAAGACTCCCTTTCGGTCACCGTCCAATTGGTCTAATTTAATCAGTTTGTTCAATTTCATGTAATCCATGCTCGTGTTCCGGTCAACCATTTCTTCTGGAGCACATCCGTGTTGGATATAGCTGTTTAAATAATAGGTTACCATATCGCAGTTGAACATCTTCGGGTCTGTATATACAACGTTTTTGGAAAAGCAATACCCGTCGTACCACGGCTTCATTTCCGCCATCAGTTGTTCTTCATCGGCTTTTAACGCACCGGCAGACTGGTAGTAACGAATCATTTCACGCACGTCCGTCTCGCTGAACCCTAACATTTGATTGAAGCGGGCATCCATCGTGATGCTGGTGGCGATGTTGTAACCGCTGGTCACATCATCCAGGGTCACGGGGCTGACCCCTAACATCAGGATGCGGTCGAAGTTGCCTTTGAATTTCTTGAACACATCACGGTAGAAGCCGCTGGCGTGAGTCATGGCATGATAGATGGCTTCGCCTTCTTCGTTCAGTACGGTATTGGTGAAGTTGTCATACTCGTCCACTATCAAGTAAAGCTTATGGCGGTGTGCGCTGGCTGCCGCGGCGATAAGGGCGAACTTGGTGTTTGCGTCTTGCGCCCCTCTTACCCTTTCCACGAAACCGGCAGGATAATAGGCGGCATAACGTTCGGCAAAATCGTCCAGCCGCACTCCGAAGTAACCGTTGAAATTCGAAGGAAGCTCATCGGCGCTCCCTCCTACTTGCGAGAAATCAAGATGCAGCACTTGGAACTTGCCTTGCCATGGGGTAGGATGGTCTGCCACCCAAAGTCCTTTAAACAGTTCCTCGAAGTTCCCTTTTTCGTTGATGTCATAATAGTGGCGGAGCATGGACAGAAAAAGGCTTTTCCCGAAACGGCGCGGCCGGATAAGGAACAGGAAACTTGCCGCATCCTCCATGCGTTGGATGTAAGCGCTTTTGTCCACATAATAATAATTCTCTTCCCGGATTCGCCGGAAGTCTGATATGCCGTAAGGGAGAAGTCTGTATGTATTCATGTTGACACCGAATTGATTAAAGAGACATACAAAGATACATTTTTTTATGGAATAAAAGCATCCGCAACCTGTTTAATATCCACTTAAGCTCCGATTATACATTCTCCAATGAAAGACATCTTGCTTCAGTTTCATAACCGGACAGCACCTTGTGCTTTATAGCAGAACAAAAATGGTTTGCGAAAAATCGTCCTGCATGCCGGGGAAGGAAAAGCAGTTCGTCCGGACATGGTGTGCTTAAAGAACTCCCCCGCTTCACGGCCTAAAAATTTCAGAGCCTGAAACACCCAGTTTCAAAGCCTGAAACACCCTGTTCCAAGGCCTGAAACACCCTGTTCCAAGGCCTGAAACGCCCTGTTCCAAAGGCCTGAAACACCCTGTTCCAAAGGCCTGAAACACCCTGTTCCAAAGGCCTGAAACACTCAGTTCCAAAGGCCTGAAACACCCAGTTCCAAGTGCTTGAAACTTTCATGCATGCGGAAGGGTTTGACAAGTTAACTATTATGACGACACGGGCCGCAACCGGAAAGGGTTGCGGCCCGCATGTCGTAATATATAATAATGTGTTTCAGTTAATGCTCATCAAGGACAGACATCACATGCGTCCATGAATACTTATGCCTTCTTCACCTTGAAGATGACGAAGTTCTTGCCTTGGATAGTGGCCTTCACCGTATTGCCTTCAGCTTTGGCAACACCCTCCTGGGGCACGATGGCATTCGGTGCTTCAAGCGTGTTGTCCAGCGCGAATTCAGCGCAGTCCAAGGTCAACGTGGCGGCATTGCCCTTGATGGCTTTCATGCCGTCGAACTTGATGTCAATGGTCTTGGGCTGTTCAGTGGTGTTGATGACCTTGACGATGTATTCTTCCGTGTTCTTGTCATACACTGCGCTGGTGAAAAGCCCGTCCTCGCCCTTGGGGGTCGGAGTGGACAACGCAGCCGGCACAACATTGGTGCCCATGTTGCGGGCATACATTTGCTGCACGTAGTAGCTTACGGATTTCACGCTGTTCAGGTTGTCAAACCAAATCAGGTCGGGACGCCACTGCCAGCCCTCGACATGGGCGAAAAGCGGAGCATAGGTGGCCATGTGTACAATGTCGGCATTGCGTTCCAAGGTGGTCATGAATGCGGCTTCATAAATCGATGCACCGGCATGGTTCCACTTCATGCCATGGCCATGGTCGTGGCAGGCATATTCGCCGGCGAAGACCTTCGGGCCGGTACGGTCGTAGTCATCGTAGCGGTTCATGCTGTTCTTGAACCAGTCGATGGGACGGTAGAAGTGTTCGTCCACAAGATCAACTTTCTGCTTTTTCATGTCTTCCCAGCCGAGGTCGAACATTTTGCCTTCCGAGTCGGGACCGGAAGAACCGATGATGAGGATTTCCGGATGTGCCTTGCGGATAGCATCCACGAAGAACTTCAGACGGTCGAAGTAGAACTTGTCCCACTGCTCGTTACCGATGGCCAAGTATTTCATGTTGAACGGTTCGGGATGTCCCATTTCGGCGCGCACCTTGCCCCATTCCGAATCAGCCGGCCCGTTGGCAAACTCAATGAGGTCGAGCGCGTCGTCAATGTATTCCTTCAAACCTTCGGCCGAGCATTCTGCATGTGCCTTTTCATTATCCCAGTTTTGGTATTGGCAACACATGCCCACGTTCAGCACGGGCAACGGGGCCGCGCCGATTTCCTCGCTCAGCAGGAAGTATTCATAGAAGCCGAGGCCGTAGCTTTGGAAATAGTCGGGATAATAGCGGTTGATGAACGTCGATTCCCAACGGTTCTTGTTCAGCGGACGGTTCTCAACAAGGCCGATGGTGTGTTTCCACTGGTAACGGGTCTCCAAGTTAGTCCCTTCCACGATACAACCGCCCGGGAAACGGAACACGCCCGGACGCAGGTCGTACAAGGCTTGCGCCAAGTCCTTACGCATGCCATTCTCGTGTCCCATCCAAGTATCCACTGGGAAGAGCGACACGTGCTCCAAATCCACCGTGCCCGAACCCGACTTGTGTTGCGGGTTGGAAAGGAAGATGCGCAGGTTGGCCTTGGCGATGGTGCGGTTGGACTTCATCACCATCGTGTATTTTTTCCATTCTTTAGAGTCAATGACCAAATCCTGGCTGACAAACTGCTGGTTGTTGTCCATGGTGTTCTGGTCAATGAACTGCACCATCAGCGTCACCGGGTTGCCGTCCGGCACACGAGCCCATACGGAGAAGCGGTATTCCTCACCATTCTTCAGGCCGATGCCGAAGAAGCCTTCGTTTTGGATGCCTGTCCACATGTCGCCATGCCCGGCAGAAGCAAGACGCACGTAGTGGGGATTCTTGTCGAACGGCCCGTCGTTTTGCAACGTCACGTTGCCAAACATTTCCCAGCCCATAAAATGGTCTGGCGTGAATTCGAACGAGCGATTCTTCACGAGTTCGGCATAAAGCCCACCATCGGCTCCGAAGTTGATGTCTTCGAAGAAGATGCCATACATGGTCGGCTGGATTTCAGCCCCGATTTTCTTGGTTTGCACCGTCACTGTGTTGTCTTGTGCGAGAGCCACATGGGAAGAAGCCACAAGCGCCAACCCGGCAAGCAGAGTGTTGATTTTCATGATTTGATAGAAATTAGTCTATTAATGAATTGTTTTTACGGTGCTAAAATACTTATATTCGTTTAAACTTGCAACATTTTTTATATTTTTGTTATTCGTTAGGCAGAAAAGTGTGGGAAAGGTGGGGACTGGCGTATGAAAAGAACAAGAAAAAAGAAGTGGATAGGATGGATTTTGACTATGGCCGCAACGGTCGTAGCCTGTGTTTTGCTTTTTGCCCCGGCTTCCGACGAACGATGCCGAAAGGGTGTGGGCGAGGCCTGCACGGTGTCGTGGTATGAACTGGAAGTGAAAGGCGTGGACACGCTCTATTTCACTTCATTCGGACGAGACGGACTGCCCACAGGACTTTCTTCCCGCCAGGAAGAGGTTTCCCGCACATTTCGGAGCAATGCCTTTTTCGTGGCATGGTCGGGACGGTTGCTGACAGCTGCCGACTCGTTGACACGCCCCGGACAAAAACCGGAAGACCTGCACAAGATGCTACGGGGAGCATTGGCGCAGCTGACGAAAAAGCAGAAAACCTGTACCGTGCTGCTGGACGAAATGGATTATTACCGCCGGACGCATTCGGTCGTGGACGACGGCTTCCATCAGGTAATGGCGCACGATGAAGAAATCAGGGCACAGGCCGAGGACATCAGCCGGTGCCGGCAAGTGGTAGAAGCTGCCCTGAAAGGCGCAACGGCGCGAGTGCGCTTCCGCGCGGAACGCACAGTGTGTTTCCATGCGACGGGCGACACGGCGCGGATGCACCGTCTGGCTTGCCGCCTGTTGTCGGGACAGCCGCAGGGCATGGAAGTCTGGCAAACCATCAACGGAAAGGTTCCTTACGGCATTCCCCGTTTCCGGCTGGTTCCTTTTCCTTATTTTACGCTTCGTCTGCCCGGCAGCCTTTTCAGCGTATGCGCCCATTGGGGCAGCCATGGACGCGAGGCGGCAGCACATGGCGTTTGCCCGTCCCTAGTACGGACAGCCATGCCAAAGGCTATGGCAGCGGTGCCGTTGGTGGACGGCGGGAACGGCGCACCCGTATTCGGCACAGCGGGTTGCCTGGCAGGGATGTACGCCCATGGCCGGATATGGGACTCATGGGAACTATATCGGCAATCAATGGCGCATGCTTCGTGGGCATGGTGCGTATGGGAAGACGCCAAGGCATGGGGCCTGCACCTGCGGGACGCTTGGCTACATTGGAAGGAGACGGGCACATGGCAGACGGAGACACCCCATGCCTCCCGACTATTGGAATATGGGACGTGGCAGGAAGGCGACACGTCGTATTACGGCCAATTGGCGGATGGCATTCCCGAAGGGGAAGGCATAATGAAACTTCCCAATGGGACATATAGCGGGAATTGGCAACGTGGACGGCGCGAAGGTTTCGGCGAATGGACGGACACGGCAGGACGGGTGTTCCAAGGACATTGGCAAGCCGACACCTTGCAACGGGGAACTTTCCGCGACAGCATGGGCGAATACAGGGGAAGGTTCAACCGCAACCTGGAAGCACACGGACACGGACGGCACATAGGAAAAGACGGCAGCTATTATTCCGGACAATGGACGGACGGGCGGCGCAATGGTTTCGGTTTTTCCGTATGCCCCGGTGAAGTGGTCAAGTGCGGCGTGTGGCGTCGCGGGACATTCCGTGGAGAACAGATGCTCTACCATGCCGAACGGGTCTATGGCATTGACATTTCCAAGTATCAACACGTGCGTGGCCGGCGGGTCTATGGCATTGACTGGCCGAGGTTGCGCATCACGCACTTGGGGCATATCAGCCGGAAAAAGGTGGAAGGCGAGGTGGATTACCCCGTCTCGTTCGTGTATATCAAGTGTACGGAAGGCATGACGGTGCGCAATCCTTATTACGCAAAAGATCTTCGTGCCGCCCGCCGCCACGGTTATCCCGTGGGGGCATACCACTTCTTTTCCACACGTCCGGCCCGGAAACAGGCGGCTTATTTCCTGCGCCATGCAAGCCTGAGGCGTGGCGACCTGCCGCCCATGCTCGACATGGAACTGAATGACCGCAAGATTGCGGCCATGGGCGGACGCGACGTGCTTTTCCGCGAAATGCTCACGTGGCTGGACATTGTAGGACGGCGCACCGGCGTCACACCTATATTATATGTAAACCAGAATTTCGTCAACCGCCATTTGCCTTTTGCCCCGGAAGCCCTGAAAGCCTATCCCGTGTGGGTGGCGCGCTATGGGGAATACAAGCCCTACGTGCACCTGCTCTATTGGCAACTGTCGCCCGATGGCACGGTGAGGGGCATCCGCGGAGGAGTGGACATCGACGTGTTCAACGGGTCGAAGGCGCAGTTTGAACGGTATTTGCAGACGCAGACCGTTAAGTGAACAGCCTGTCACCCCCGGTTCCATACAAAAGCAGCGACACAGGCAAGACATCCTCGAAAAAAGACTTATTTTTGTAGCATGGACGAATTGAATGACTACTATTTCGATGATTTGGACTTGACGCTCCTGAAACGTTTCTTCCGTGAGGAGGGCCGCCCGTGTGTGCTGGCGAAACGCGAGTATTTCATCCGGCAGGGCGAACAGGCAAGGGGCGTGGCTTATGTGGAAGAAGGCATCTTCCGCTTGACCCGCACGGATGCGGACGGAAACGAACATGTGACGGGTTACAGTTTCCGCGACAGTTTCGTGGCGGAGTATTCCTCATGCTTATGCAACCGCCCGTCCTTGGCGGATGTGCAGGCCGTGGTGGAAAGCCGCGTCTATGTCGTATCCTATGAGCAGCTTTCCCGCTTTTGGGAACGTTCGCCGGAGCATTTGCGCTTGCGGGCAAGGGTGGCCGAGCAGCTGTTTGTCATGGCCTACCGCCGTTTGACGGACAGCTATTGCTGCACACCGGAAGAACGCTATGTGGACTTGATGCGGCGTTATCCGGAGTTAAAGGAACATCGTCCGTTGAAAGAAATCGCTTCGTTCATCGGCGTGACTCCCGAAACGGTCAGTGCCATCCGCCGGAAATTGCTCAAAGGAGGGAAATCTTGAAATATTTCAAGGAAAATGTGAATAGGCGGGCTTAACTTTGCTTGCGAAACAATAAAAGCAAAGAAAAATGAGAAGAATCATGATTGTGGGTGCCACTTCCGGCATCGGTGAAGGATTGGCGCGCAGGTATTCGGCTGAAGGGCAAGTGAAAGTGGGTGTAATGGGGCGGCGGGCCGACCGCCTGAAGGAGCTTTGCCAACTCCGTCCGGAGGCATTCGAGGCCGAAGTATGCGACGTGACGAAATTGGAGGGATTGGAAACCTCGCTGGAGCAGTTGGCGACCCGCATGGGAGGCTTGGATTTGTTGGTGTTGTCCGCCGGAACAGGAGAACTGAATCCTTCGCTGGATTACGGAATAGAACGCCCGACACTGGAAACGAACGTGCTAGGCTGGACGTGCGTGGCGGATTGGGCAGTGCGCTATTTTGAACGGCAGGAACATGGGCATCTGGCTGCCATTACTTCGGCAGGCGGCCTGCGCGGCAGCGGGGCGGCACCTGCATACAGTGCCGCCAAGGCTTTTCAGATGAATTACCTGGAAGGGCTACGGCAACGGTTGCATGGGAAAAAGCTTCCGGTGCATGTCACCGACTTGCGCCCCGGTTTCGTGGACACGGCCATGGCCAAAGGCGAAGGGTTGTTTTGGGTGGCTCCGGTGGATAAGGCATGCCGTCAAATCATGCGTGGCATTGCCCGCCGCAAGGAAGTGGTCTATGTCACCCGCCGTTGGCGGTTCGTGGCTTGGCTCTACCGCCTCATCCCCGGCTGGCTGTTCAAGCGGATGCAAGGTGTCTTCTACTGACATAGGTAGACACATTTATAAGTAATAACTAAATGTGTTTTTATTATGGAAAAGAAGAATCGT
>CALULT010000078.1 GCA_944321565.1 uncultured Paraprevotella sp.
GTCGTGAAGATACTTCATTACGAACGCGGCTTTTATGTGCTTTATGAGAAACGTCCTGTTATGGGAAAGTTCAAGAAGCCGGTGTTTGATGAAGTCTCCAGATGCTACCGGATACAGTGGTCTGACATGGCTTACCTTACGGAAAGCATCGTAGTCGACAGGATGTATATGCCTTCTAAGAAGTGAATAACAGGACATTGATTTTCAATGAAACAATATAGAAATAAACGGCAAAAAGCTTGCATGACTGCCTGATTTTTCGCACCTTTATATCATGATTGATGAAAGAGCATACGAGTTACTTTGCTGCCAGCTTGGTCTGGCGAATGAGGAAAAGGCAGGGCTTCGCAAACAGGTAAACGAACTGATTGCGAGGCTTAAGGCAATGGAAGAATCCAATAAAGAGAACTCCAAGGCTCTGGTTGATACATTAAATGACCTCAAGGATGCCCTCGAAAAGCAATCGGCTACGGTTAAACATTACAGGAAAGAGATGGAACTTATGAGAAAGCAGCTTGAGGCAAAAGACGAGGTGAACATGATGCAGGCAAACGAGATATCCAATCTCAGGCTTCAGCTTGAGGACAGCAGGAAACACCGTTTCGGCCGTACCTCTGAGCAAAGAAGGCTGCTGAACAACCGTAACATTGACAAGCCTGCAATGGAGAAGTCCGAGTATGACGGTTCTGACAAGAAGGGTGATGATGATAAGTCCGATGGTAACGAAACCGGTAGCAACACCTCTTCCGGCAACATACCTGCACAGGACTGCAGGCCTTCAAGGAAAAAGGAAACTGCACCATGTGCAGAAAAGACCAGACTAAAGGTAGATAAGGTAGTAGTTCATGAAATAGAAGACTATTACCAACTTCCTGACGGTGCAAGGTTAATGAACCGCAACGGTATGCCTGATGTTTGGGAATACAGGTTTATAGAACATGTGCGTGCTCATAACGTGGAGCATGTGTACAAGGTGGCAAGGGTAAAGCTTGCTGACGGCACTTTCACAAGCACGATGGAGCATCCCTTGAAAAACCTTGGAGGCATCTTCTCTCCTGAACTGCTTGCCCGTCTGCTTTGCCTGAAATATGACTTCAGCATGCCTGAGAACAGACAGATAAGGCTGCTTGCAAGAGAAGGCATCCACATAAGCAACACTACGCAGAACAGCTATATCCATAACGGAATCTCCAGGCTTAGGGAGTTTATGGAAGATGTCTTCAAGGAGTTTGTGCGACAGGCAAAATACCTTATGGTTGATGAGACGACCGGACTCGTTGGAGTTGAAACACCGGAAGGTAAGGCTTACAGGAGAAAGTACTTATGGGCTTTCTTTGCAAAACATGTCAAGTTGGTTTATTATCATTACAATAACGGCAGCAGGGCATCTGATGTGGCAAAGACCTTCCTTGAGCATTTTATGGAATCTATATCCACTGACGGATATACGGTTTACAGAATGTACGATGGAGAAGACTCAAAGGTGCTTCATATAGGATGCTGGACGCACTGCAGGAGGTTGTGGGTTGATGCCTTGCCATCAGACAGAACTGCGATGGATATAATAGACCCTATCGGTGATATGTTCAGAAATGAAGATTTGTTCCGCACAATGAGACTCAGCGGTGAGCAAATTAAGGAAAAAAGACTTAAACTTACAGGACCTATCCTTGAACGTATCCATCATAAGGTGGTCATGATGATGCAGGATACTAAACTTATGGCTAACGAACTGATGAAAAAGGCTGTGAACTATACGTTAAACCAGTGGAAATCCCTGAAAAATATCCTCAAGGACGGTTCGGCGGAAATATCGAACAACCTCTGTGAGCAAAGGATGAAACCTGTAAAGCTGCTGCTCAAGAACTGCATGAATATAGGCAGTGAGGCAGCGGCAGAAAACTCGGCATTCATCTTCTCTCTGATAGAAAGCTGTAAGCTTAATGACATAGACCCTCAGGATTACCTGAAGCACTTGTTTGAATGTATCTTCATGGTAAGGACTGCGACAAGAAGGCTCTTCTGCCATGCTTTTATAAACCCGAATGTTAAAACAAAAATATTTTCTTGCGGACATTTTGATTTTATCGGCTGAAAAACAGCCGATAAAATTGTTGTGGCGGAAAATAGTATGGTTACGCTATGATGTTTGCTCATTAACGACATGATAAGAAATAGTTGTTGTTTCATTTTTATTTTTGTTTTGTGTCTGTTGATAGGTTTGTATGGTCTTATTTGTTGGCAAACGTTGGCTGTTTTTATTGGATTTTAGATTGAAGCTACATATCCATCCGACTACTGAATGGAAGGAACAGCCCAACAGGACAAGCTGGGGCGGAGGATGTCAGTGCTGATGTCTTGAGGCTTGTTTCGGTTATCGGAAAAGGGACAGCTGTCGGCGAAGGAAATCATGGGGAAGATGGGGCTGACGGGGCGGGACAATTTCCTGAGCCGATACCTCGCTCCAGCTGTCAAGTCGGGCTTTGTGGCGTTGTGTTATCCGGACAAACTCTGGTATCCCTGCCAGAAATATCTGCTCACCGCAAAGGGAGAGGCTTTGTGCTTCAGGCAATGACAGTTTCTGGGACTGTCATGATAGCCGCACAGGCCGGGTGTCGGTTCGTTTGCAGGGAATCAGGCATTGTGGAATGTCTGCGTGTTGTGGCGTAATTGTTTCCTTGTTTCCTTTGTCTGTCGCGTGATATTTTATACCTTTGTCCATGTGAGATTATAGGGCGACAGGAAAAAGGGTATGAATAGGATAGAGATAAGGGGATATAAATCGTTTAGGGATTTGTACTTGGAGTTGAAGCCGATTAACTTGTTGATCGGTTCGAACGGGGCGGGGAAGAGCAATTTCCTGTCGTTCTTTGAGTTCCTCAACCGGATGTACGAACAGAAATTGGCCGAATACGTGGCCCTGAACGGCGGGACGGACAAGTTCTTTTTCCAAGGCGGAAAAATGACGGAATCCATTTATGTCAATATTCATTTTCGGGACAACTTCTATTTGTTTGAGCTGAAGGAAGGAGACGGGAAGTTTGTGTTCGTGGAGGAAGGGCTGGGTTATCAGAACCATTATTATGATATTGCCGATTTCAAGGCTGAAGCCCGCATCAAATCCTACGATGGAGGGTTGTTGAGAGGGGGATATCTCAAAAAGTATTTGGCGCAGATCAAGAAGTATCATTTCCATGACACGGGGAAGAGTTCGCCTTTCACGAAAGAGAGCCACATCGTGAACGATGCTTATTATTTGTATGAGAAGGGGGAGAATATCGCCGCTTTTTTGTACCGCATCCATCAGGATTTCCCGGCTGTTTACCGGCGTATCATCATGGTGGTCCGGAGCATCGCGCCTTTTTTCAGCGATTTCTATTTCCATGTGTCTGCGGCGGATACGGTACGGTTGCAGTGGACCGACAAATACAGTTCCACCGTGTATGGCCCGACGGATTTGTCCGACGGCACGATTCGTTTTATCGCTTTGGCCACTTTGTTTCTCCAGCCCGTGCCGCCCGAGGTCATCATTATTGACGAGCCGGAATTGGGGCTTCATCCTTTGGCCGTACAGAAGCTGGCGGGCATGATGAAATCCGTGGCGGCCAAGGGGGTCCAGGTCATAGTGGCCACCCAAAGTGCCGATTTGATCAGTAATTTTGATGCGGAAGATGTCGTTACGGTGGACCAGGTCAAGGGGGAGACGGTGATGCGGAGGCTGGATAGCGATGAACTGCGCTCGTGGCTGGACGATTACTCCTTGGGCGACTTGTGGCGGCAAAACATCCTGAAGGGAGGGCAACCCAAATGAGGCGGTTGGTCGTAATTTGTGAGGGGCCTACGGAACAGGAGTTCTGCAATGACCTGTTGCGTGGCTATTTCCGGCAAAAGGACGTGTGGCTTGATGCGCCGACCATCAAACATTCCCATGGCGGAATTGTGGCTTGGGACACATTGAAACGGCAAATCGTCGGGCATTTGCATGAAGGCGATTGCGTGGTGTCGATGCTGGTGGATTATTATCGGATTAAGGATTCATACGGTTTCCCCGGATGGCGGGAAAGTAAGGGTATGTCGAATCCTTATGACAAGATGAGGTTTCTTTTTCGTCAAATGCTTCATGATTTG
This sequence comes from uncultured Paraprevotella sp., assembly GCA_944321565.1. Taxonomy (GTDB): domain Bacteria; phylum Bacteroidota; class Bacteroidia; order Bacteroidales; family Bacteroidaceae; genus Paraprevotella. The sequence goes on from CALULT010000078.1 coordinate 4,129, forward strand.
GATGGGAGGTTCCGTGCGCGTTTTGTCCCGTATATCCAAATGCACGAGTTCGAAGGCCTGCTGTTCAGCGACATTTCCGTGTTTGCCCGCAATTTCACGGATGGCGAGCTTGATTTCAGACTGCTGAAAGAGGCCGTGGCTTGTTCCGGGTCGCCAGAGGAAATCAACAACGGGCCTGCCACGGCGCCTTCCGAGCGGTTGAAACGGGCTGTCAAGGGGTACGACAAGGTCGTGTATGGGGCTTGCCTGGCGGCAGAAATCGGGCTGGAGGCCATTCGGGAAAAGTGCGTGTTGTTCCGCGAATGGCTGGAACGGTTGGAAACGGCTTGTGTAGGATAGTCGCGTGCCTTGCGTATTTGCGTACGGATGCCGGGACGGGCGGAAATATCGCATTCTCACGCGTTTTGTGTTTGACGTTTTTCTGCCATTTGCGGCAGGTCGCTGTCGTTTTGACATGCGGAAACGGCTCTTGGGCGCAGGAAATTGTGTGGAATGACAGCAGAACCGGGATTCCTTTGGCAAAATGCTTCATCGGTCTTGCGCGGGAAAACGCTTCAAATAGCCGGAAATGAAGCTTTTGAAGCCTGCATGGCCATGTTTTGGCGCACGTCGGCCCTTAAAAAGGGATGGCGGTTTGCGGGCGTATCGGAAGTTTCTTTGTATTTTTGCGGGCAAATGGAATGATTGTTTATAATGGTAGTTGAATGAAAGCGAAAGGAATGATAGGATTGGTCGTGGTGGCCGTGTTGATGTTAGCCGGAGGCTACGACCGTGTGAAAGGATATGTGGAGCGATGGACGGGCGGGGAGTTCCTTCCTGTGGCCGTGGAAGGACAGGTGTGGGGAAGTTCCCCCGCAGCCGGCGCAGCCGATGCGGAAGTGGGCTTGCCGGAGTTGTTGGAGAAGAAGCGTTCGCAGCTGATCCGGCACAAGGGATATGTCGTGGACTACAATTCGCAGACGAAACAGCCCAACTGGGTGGCGTGGACTTTGACACCGGAACGTTTCGAGGAGGTGGCGGGCCGGTCGGACAAGTTCCTGCCCGACCCGGAAGTGGCCGATCCCGTGACCACGGACGACTATAAGCATTCGGGCTACGACCGCGGGCACATCTGTCCGGCGGCAGACAACAAATGGGACAAGCAGGCCATGCAGGAGAGTTTCTACATGACCAATATCTGTCCGCAGAACCATAACCTGAACGGAGGCGACTGGAAGGAACTGGAGGAGGCTTGCCGCGACTGGACGATGGAGTACGGGCGGCTGTATGTGGTTGGCGGGCCTGTGTTCGAAGGGGTGACGCATAAGCACATCGGCGACAGCCGTGTGGCCGTGCCCGATGCGTTCTTCAAGGTGGTGCTTTGTTTGTCACCGTCCAAGGCCATCGGTTTCGTTTTCGCGAATAAGGCGGGAAGCCGTCCGCTCGGGACGTATGCTTGCACGGTGGACGAGGTGGAACAGCTTACGGGAATAGACTTTTTCCCGGCATTGCCCGACAGCCTGGAACAGGCCGTGGAGGCCACATGCGACTTCAGCGGCTGGGCGGCGGGGGAGTGACAAGCCCTGTTGGGGATGGCCGGGCGGAGCGTCTGCGTTCCCGGATGAGTTCCAGCAGTTGTTGGAAGAGGAACAAGGCCCAGAACATGCAGAAGAAACATACGCCGGAGATGGCGTTGTCCAATCCCATCGGGGCGAAGGGGATGGCGCAAAGGGAATAGAGCAGGCAGTAGGTGAGCAGCTTGTGTTCGCGCGAGATGCGCCACAACCTTTTCCGCCGCTTGCGCGAAGACAGGAAATAGATGGTCAGCAGGGTGGCGAAGATGAACACTTTGGTTTCCCATAGTTGCGCCAGCCCGTGGAGGGTGTTGGCTTCCATCAAGGGGATTGCCTGCCAACGGTTGGCGCGCAGCACGGCCAGCGTCGTGCCGATGGCGAAACCGATGACCATGGGCCAGCAGGCCAGGCGGAACAGGCGGTCGCGTTGCAGGTAGGCCAAGGTGAGGAAGGCGGCACAGAGCGGGATGGTGATGCAGTCGTGCGTGTAACTGCAAAAGATGCCCATGAGGAGCATCAGGAAATAGCCATACTTGAAGTTCTTGTTTGAAATCCGGTTGTATTGGGAAATGAAGAAGGGCACGATGCAAGCCGACCCGAGCTCGACCACGGCCGTTTCGTCGCGATTGAAAAACAGGGCGGAACCGGGGCAGAAGAGCAGGATGAACAATGTCGTGCAGAGCACCCCGATGATGTTGCGCGCGGAGTGGGCGATGTGCCCCGTGAGATAGACCAACAGCGTGAAAAGCAACGCCGAGGCCGTGTTGATGACTTCTGGTTGCCAAATGTATCCTCCGGTCTTGGGCAGCACGGACAGCGCGGCCAGCATGGCCAGGAATATGGCAAGATAGGTGAGTTGCAATTTCATGCTTTGTGGTTTTGTCTGCAAATGTACGGAATAAAATCCATTTCCGTGCCTTTTGTCTCTCTCAATCCGCCTTTCGTTTTTCTCCCGACGCATGTTTTTGACCGGAAACAGTGGCTTTTTTGCTGCCAAAATGTCAGACACCCGCCTTTTGGCATGCTTTTGGTATCTATCGGGGTAGAAAATAGAAATCGTGTAATGTATTAAATTTATAGATTATGAGCATTAAACCATTGGCAGACCGGGTGCTGATTGAACCGGCACCGGCAGAAACGAAAACAGTTGGTGGCATCATTATTCCGGACACCGCGAAAGAAAAACCGTTGCAGGGCACAGTTGTGGCTGTGGGCTGTGGCACGAAGGACGAGGAAATGGTGCTGAAGGAAGGCGACACCGTGTTGTATGGCAAGTATGCAGGCACGGAAGTGGAGTTCGAAGGGAAGAAATATCTGATTATGCGCCAGAGCGACGTGGTCGCCGTGTTGGCATAATCTCTCGTTTTATACATATTATATATATAAGAAAGGAAAGAAATCATGGCAAAAGATATCAAATTCAATGTGGAAGCCCGCGAGGCTATGAAGAAGGGCGTGGATCAGCTGGCCAACGCCGTGAAAGTGACGCTTGGCCCGAAAGGCCGCAACGTGATTATCGAAAAGAAGTTCGGTGCTCCGCAAATCACGAAGGACGGCGTGACCGTGGCTAAGGAAATTGAGTTGGCCGATGCCTTCGAGAACGCAGGCGCACAGCTCGTGAAGAGCGTGGCCAGCAAGACCGGCGACGATGCAGGAGACGGTACCACGACGGCAACCGTGTTGGCTCAGAGCATTGTGAGCGTGGGCTTGAAGAACGTGGCCGCCGGTGCCAACCCCATGGACTTGAAGCGTGGTATCGACAAGGCTGTGGCCAAGGTGGTGGATTTCATTAAGACGCAGGCCGAACAGGTGGGCAGCGACTATAGCAAAATTGAACAGGTGGCTACCGTCAGTGCCAACAACGATCCTGAAATTGGCAAACTGTTGGCCGATGCCATGCAGAAGGTCAGCAAGGACGGCGTGATCACCATCGAGGAAGCCAAAGGCCGCGACACGACCATCGGCGTGGTGGAAGGCATGCAGTTCGACCGTGGTTACCTGTCGGCTTACTTCGTGACCGACACGGAGAAGATGGAGTGCGTGATGGAGAATCCGTACATCCTGATTTACGACAAGAAAATTTCCAACCTGAAGGATTTCTTGCCCATCTTGGAACCGGCCGTGCAGACGGGTCGCCCGTTGCTGGTCATTGCCGAGGATGTGGACAGCGAAGCCTTGACCACGTTGGTGGTTAACCGCCTGCGCAGCCAGTTGAAGATTTGCGCCGTGAAGGCTCCGGGCTTCGGCGACCGCCGCAAGGCCATGCTGGAAGACATCGCCGTGTTGACGGGTGGTGTGGTCATCAGCGAAGAGAAAGGCTTGAAGCTGGAACAGGCTACCATTGAGATGCTGGGTTCTTGCGACAAGGTGACCATTTCGAAAGACAACACGACTATCGTGAACGGCCATGGGCAGAGCGAGCTGATCAAAGACCGCGTGAACCAAATCAAGAACGAAATCGCCAACACGAAGAGCGACTATGACAAGGAGAAACTGCAGGAACGTCTGGCCAAGTTGGCAGGCGGTGTGGCTGTCCTCTATGTCGGTGCGCCGAGCGAGGTGGAGATGAAGGAAAAGAAAGACCGTGTGGACGATGCCTTGTGCGCCACTCGTGCGGCCATCGAGGAAGGTATCATCGCCGGAGGTGGCGTGGCCTACATCCGTGCCACGGAGGTGCTCGAAGGTTTGAAGGGCGACAACGCCGATGAGACGACGGGTATCAACATCGTGAAACGCGCCATTGAGGAGCCGCTCCGCCAGATTGTGGAGAATGCGGGTCTTGAAGGTTCAGTAGTCGTGGAGAAAGTCCGTCAGAGCGAGGGTGACTTCGGTTACAATGCCCGTGAGGACAAATACGAGAACCTGAAGGCCAGCGGCATCATCGACCCGGCCAAGGTTACGCGCGTGGCCCTTGAGAACGCCGCTTCCATCGCGGGCATGTTCCTCACCACGGAATGTGTCATCTGCGACAAGAAAGAAGAGAAGGAAATGCCGATGGGCAACCCGGGTATGGGCGGTATGGGCGGCATGATGTAATGCCAGACCAATATTGAATCGCGAATAAACGACGGGAAGGAAACCTCTGCGGAAGCGGTCGTTTCCTTCCCGCTTTTTTATGCCTTTACCGCAATCGCATAGGCGGGATGTTTTCTTGGCGCAGTCGAAATTTAGTGGGGATTTGATAAATTCTGCGCGGGACGTAACGCCTCTTCTGCTCTCCATGCGGATGGCAAAACTGTCCCGCCTCGCAGGGGGACGAGCCCCAAAGGGGCGGAGGGGGTCTCACGCCCACGGGAACAATACCGGAGGCATCCACGGACAACATAAACGGGTCGGAAAAAGGGGAGAAGTCACTCTTGTGCATGGGAAACCCCTCCGGCCCTGCGGGCCACCTCCCCTACAAGGCGGAGGAGTTTTGCCTCCGGACGGACAAACTCTTTGCTTGATTGATTTCAAATCTGTCGCAGCATATCAACGGGGGAGCATGAAACCGTTCTTCCCCACTAATTTTCTACTGCCCCGTTTTCTTGTGTCTTGGTGAAAAGCCGGATGATGGAGAAAGGCGGAAGGCCTTGCAGCGATTCGAAATCGGCAGAGGATACCACCTGCATGTCATAAACAAAATTTTCGTCCAATTTGTAGGACGCGGCATCGTGCGTGATGAAATTCCGGTTAATCATAAAGACGTACGGGTCTTTCAGGTCAGGAAAACGCTTTTCCTTTAGATCTTCCAGCGAGGCCAGATGAATATTCTTGAAGTCTTTGAGTTCGATTTGCACCACGTAGTCGTATTCCACTCCGTTGATGGTGAACGGATATTGATTGACCACGAGGGAGTCATGCTGGTCGTTGATGTCGCGGATGACGAGGGGCAGCTTGATTTCTTTTTTTACCCGTTCCACTGACTTTGGGTCGATTCCCACTTCGCTCTTTGCGAAGACGTTGTTGTTCAGAATGGTGGCCCCGCGTCGGGCATTGAACGCTTTGTCGGACATAGGGTCGATATTCTGATTGCTATTGGGGATTTCACCCGGCACTGCGGCTTGCGCCATGCCGAACATTGCGGTGATGAAGGCCGTCAAAAAGAAGTTTCTTCTTTTCATCATTGGTGTATGTTTAGGGTTAATGAATATGGGTTCTCCCCATAGCGGGGCGTATTTTACATAGTAAAAATATGGATTTTTTAGGACTTCCCTCTTTCCTTTCCAGTTAAAATTCCATAAAGAGGGAGCCGGATGGTTTTGTCGTTGAAAAACTTGGTAACTTTGGAGTTGCAAAAATGAGGATGCCATTATGGGATTAGGAAAATGGATTGGTGGTTTCATGGGTTTCATGACCATGGGACCCTTGGGGGCTTTGGCCGGATATTTCATCGGTTCGTGGTTTGACAAGAAAACTGGTGAAATGCAGTATGAGGAAGGTACGTCTGGAGATGAGCGGCGTCATGCCCAGGGACAGCGGAACAGTTTTCTGTTCTCGATGCTTGTCATGGCTTCCTATGTGATTAGGGCCGACCGGCGGGTGATGCACAGCGAGATGGAGTTTGTGCGCCGTTTTCTCCGTGCGAATTTCGGGGAAGAGGCCGTGGCGGAAGGTGAGGAAATCTTGCTCAAACTGTTCAACGAGGCCAAACGGCTCGACCAAGCTTCGCCGACGGCCTACCGCGACATGATTTTCGACTGTGGCCGCCAGATAGCTGCCAACCTGAATTACGGCGAGCGGTTGCAGCTTTTGGATTTCTTGGTCAAGATAGCCCAAAGCGACGGGTCGGTCTGCGCGGAGGAAGTCCGGGCATTGCGTGAGGTGGCGCAGGCCATGCAGTTGGCCGCAAGCGAGGTGGACTCCATGCTGAACCTGCGTGGCGACTCGCTGGCTGATGCCTACAAGGTGTTGGAAATCAATTCGTCGGCCACGGATGATGAAGTGAAGGCGGCCTATCGCAGGCTGGCCTTGAAGCACCATCCCGACCGTGTGGCCGCGCTGGGTGAAGACGTGCGCCGGGCGGCTGAGGAAAAGTTCCAGCAAATCAACAACGCCAAGGAGCGGATTTACAAGGCAAGGGGCATGAAGTGAGTACGCGCTCCGGGCAATGCAAGATATCTTACTTTGCTAATTCTGTATATCTTGTTCGCAGTCAAATTGGTAGGGATGAACTGTTCCACCTCGTAGGGGGACGAGCCCCGAAGAGGTGGAGGAGGCCTTATACCCACGGGGCGTAACGCCCCTTTTGTTTCCCTTGCGGAATGACACGTGTATGTGCCCCCCTCCGGCCATACAAGGCGGAGGAGTTTTTCTTTCGGGCGAACAAGTGGTGGTCAGCGGTGCATTTGGCCACAATGAATAGTGAATATTCGCAATAAATGCAGGCTTCCTCTCCTAAGAAACTGAAGTGATTTAAACTTTTTGTTTTCGTGAAATTTTCTTCAGTAACAAGACTGCAAATGCCAAGTAATTCCAAGA
>CALULT010000079.1 GCA_944321565.1 uncultured Paraprevotella sp.
GGGCGCTGAGGGATTCGAACCCCCGACCCTCTGCTTGTAAGGCAGACGCTCTGAACCAGCTGAGCTAAGCGCCCGTTCCCTCCGTTTCAAAAGCGTTGCAAAGGTACGCTTTTTCTTCATTCCGGCAAAGGATTCCATCACTTTTTTTCCAATAAATTTGGATATACCGACTTGGCAAAGTCAGTTTCAGAGCCTGAAACACCCAGTTCCAAAGGCCTAAAACACCAAATGTCCGTACCGGGTGAAGCCTAAAAGTGCCCACCACAGACACCTGTAGCGGGCACCCGGCAAGAAATCTTATCACCGACATCATTTCCCGGCAAAACGCGCGGACTGTTCGGCAATCAGCGCATCATCATCGAAATAATTTATCTTCATGGCCTTGCGCACTTCCGACAAAGTCTCAGCCGCAGCCGCACGAGCCACCTCACAGCCCTTCTTCAACATCTCATAAACTGCCGGGATGTCACGTTCAAATTCTTTGCGACGCTGGCGAATTGGCTCCAATTCCTCCTGCATGACGGCAGAAAGGAACTTTTTCACCTTCACGTCACCCAAACCGCCACGACGGTAATGCGCCTTCAACTCGTCCAGGTTGGCGTAATCAGGCAGATACCGTTCGAAGTGTTCTGGGCGCGAAAAAGCATCCAAATAAGTAAATACCGTGTTACCTTCCACCTTTCCCGGGTCGGAAACCTTGAGATGGTCGGGGTCGGTGTACATCGAACGGATTTTCTTTTCCACTTCGTCTGCAGGGTCGGAAAGATAAATACAGTTCCCCAGCGACTTACTCATCTTTGCCTTCCCGTCCGTGCCTGGCAAGCGCAGGCAAGCTGCATTATCGGGCAAGAGGATTTCGGGTTCCACCAATGTATCTCCATAAATATAATTGAAACGGCGGACAATCTCGCGCGCCTGCTCCAACATCGGTTCCTGATCCTCACCCACAGGCACCGTCGTGGCCTTAAAAGCCGTGATGTCCGCGGCCTGACTGATGGGGTAAGTAAAGAATCCCACGGGAATGCTCGTCTCAAAATTGCGCATTTGGATTTCCGTCTTCACCGTCGGATTACGCTGCAGGCGGGACACAGTGACCAAATCCATGAAATAGAACGTCAGTTCGCACAATTCCGGAATCTGCGACTGGATGAATATCGTGGATTTGGACGGATCTATCCCGCACGCCAAATAGTCGAGCGCCACCTCTATCACATTTTGCCGCACTTTCTCCGGATTGTCGATGTTGTCCGTCAACGCTTGTCCGTCGGCCTCGAAAATGAAAATCTTGTCATACAGACCGGAACTCTGCAACTCCACCCGGCGGCGCAAAGAGCCGACATAATGCCCGATATGTAACTTACCCGTAGGACGGTCGCCCGTCAATATAATCTTTTCCTGTTTCATTTTATGTTTGTTTATTCGTTTTGCAAAAATACGCAGAATACGGCGAAACTGCAATATGACATCAGCCAAAAAGCCTGTCCAGCTCGTCTTGTCCTAAAATGGCCACCACGATTTTGCCATCCGGGGTTTGGTTTGGATTCGGGCAAGCCAGCAGGCCGTCAACCAAAGCCTCCATTTCTTCATTCGAAAGCACCTGGCCTTGCACTATGGCCGCACTCTTTGCCAAAGACAGCGCGATATAATGGCGCACGTCTTCCTCCATGCGGCACCCCTTCTCTATGGAAGCATGCACAATGCCACGCACCATCTCCACCGGATTCAAACCCTCCGTACCAGCCGGAATGGCATTAATGGAGAAACTTCCTCCACCTAGCACGGACAAGTCAAAACCCAAAGCACCCATATCATCAACCAAATGTTCCAGCACTACCCCCTCAGAAGACGGCAACTGCAGCATCTCCGGAAACAACAAGCCTTGCGACTGCGGTTCACCTTGTTCCATCTGCCGCCGATAGCGGTCATACAGCACCCGGACATGGGCACGATGCTGGTCGATAATCATCAGGCCAGACTTCACCGCCGTCATGATATATTTACCTTTATATTGATAATGCAACGTAGATTTCTCAAATGCGGTTTTCTGTTCACCATACAACACAGGAGACTCGTCCCCTTGCGGGACAAAAGACTCCGAACCAAAATCATCGGATGGAGGCACAAACTCTTCTTCCTTGTGGGAATCCGCATACAACTCCTCCCATCCGGCCACCGAAGAACGACTGGCGTTACACGATGTATGTGGCGAAGAGGACGATTTAAAAGGATTGAAATCCGGATTCACATCCACCCTGGGTGCTTCTACGGAAACAGGAGAAAAAGCATTTCCGAACACGGGAATCTCAGGTGCCCCCTCCATGTCGAAATCTATCGTGGGCACGGCGCTGAACCGCCCCAACGATTCCCTCACCGCAGCCACGACAATCTGCCACACGGCCAACTCATTCTCAAATTTTATTTCAGTTTTGGTCGGATGTATATTCACGTCTATGTTTGACGGGTCAACCTCAAAATAAAGGAAATAGGGGACTTGTTCCCCCACAGGCACGAGCTTGTCGAAAGCCTCCATCACGGCCTTGTGGAAATAAGGATGCCTCATATAGCGTCCGTTGACAAAAAAATACTGGTGTGCACCTTTCTTCCGCGCCGACTCCGGCTTCCCCACAAAACCGTGCAACCGCACCAAGGAAGTTTCCACATCCACTGCCAACAATTGTTCGTTGAGTTTCTTCCCGAAAACGGCGATAATGCGTTGACGGAGCGTAGCCTTAGGAAGCGTGAGCACCATGCTGCCATTATGCGACAAAGAAAATGCGATATCCTCATGCACCAAGGCCACCCGCTCAAACTCCTGCAAGATATTACTCAACTCCGTTTGGTTGGACTTCAGGAATTTTCGACGCGCCGGAACATTAAAGAAAAGGTTCTTCACAACGAAATTACTACCTTGTGCGCAAGCTATCGGCTCCTGTCCTGTCACCCGCGACCCTTCTATTGTCACACATGTCCCCAACTCATTACCTGCTTGGCGCGTCCGGAGTTCCACCTGCGCCACCGCTGCGATAGACGCCAAAGCCTCTCCTCTGAATCCCATCGTATGTAAGGCAAACAAGTCGGCCGCCTCACGGATTTTGGATGTGGCATGACGCTCAAACGAGAGCCGGGCGTCCGTCTCGGACATCCCTTTCCCGTCATCCACCACTTGAATGGACGTCTTGCCGGCATCCTCCACCATCACATCTATACGGGTGGCTCCCGCGTCCACTGCGTTCTCCACCAATTCCTTAATCACGGAAGAGGGCCGCTGTATCACCTCGCCCGCAGCAATCTGATTTGCGACCGAATCCGGCAACAAATGAATGATATCGCTCATATTCTCCTTTCTCCTTTATTCAGAATCGGAAACTGCCCGTCTGCAAGTAATGCCAAATGAAAAGCAGGATCCCGATGATAATCAAAGCCACGCCTGCCTTCATCGGCTTACGCCCGCTTTCTTTCCGGCGTCTCAGGTGCTTTGTCCCTTTCACAAAAGTGCCCCGGATATTTTCCGGATTAAATTCTTCCTGCGGCAACAAGCCCAACTCCCGTTTGGCACGTTCCTCGATGGCCTTCAGCTTCTCGGCCCGTTCGTCATAATAAATGTAAGGGTGGTTGAATCCACGCGGCTTACGTGTCTTAAAGAGTGCCATATCTATTTCCTTTTCTTTTTAATGTCATCCAACGATTGCAAAGGCGCTTTATGTTTATAGGAAGTCTTCAGCTCCGTGCCCGCCTTTTTGGGACGCCAAACGAAGATGTCCTCCTTGTTCCGCGGACGGATATAATCAAACCACGCGAAATTAGACAAATACAACCTGTTGGGCGGAATCATCACGATAGGATATATCACGCCTGTGGAAGCGGGCATCCATATCTTGTCCATCTTCCGGTCTTTCATGAACAGTTTGAGTTCCGAAGTCTCCGTATAGTTCATCCCTATCATCAGGCTGTCATCGTCAAACATGTAATAGTCCACATACACGTTGCCCTGGACCCACGTCTCATACATTTCCCCATCTCGGAAATAGGAAATCATTTCCTTTCCAGCCACTTGGTTGTAGTGTACCGAGTCTATCTGTTCCACGGAAAGCGTCTGGTCTATGACATGGATGCGCTCTATCGTGGAATCATTCAAATAAATTTTGATGACTTCGCCCAACACCTGCTGCCCGGCATTCCACACGATAGGATCACGGTACATCGTGATACATGAATCTTGCGTGTTGAAAACCAACGAGTCGCATACCGACTGCACGTCCGTGCGATAAGACCGCACCTTGTGATAGCCTCGCACCTCACGGAACATCGTGTCTGTGTCCATGTGGAAAGTGTAAAGCTTGAACGTGTCCGCATGCATGTACATCGTGTCCTGCTGCGAATAGTCGATGGCCACCGCACTGTCCGTAGCCATGGCATAGCCCGTGCTGTCATTATAGAAACAATAATTGCCCAGCAACATGTTCTTGTTCACCTCGTCCGTATAGACGGCATTGCCGAAGCCCTCGCCGATGCCCGTCGTGCTGTCGTAATACAAGCTGTCGCCCACCATCTTGCGACCCTTATTGGTCACGATGGAACGTTCCAGCAGTATCGCTTCCTCAGTCTGCGTATTGTAAAATCCCGACTCGGAATAGATGTGGTTATCCCCACTGTCTATATTGGACGGCCCCACGATTTCTGCCATGCTGGTACGCGTGTTGTAGTTCAACGTGTCGGAAATCAACGTGAATTGAGGATTCACCAGTTTCACGTTGTAATTAAACACGGCCTGGCGTGTGGGCGGACTGTACTGCCCCCAGTCGGAAGTGAGCACATTGTCCTTATCCACCAGTTTCCCGCCCTCGAAAAAATACCCCAACTCATACAAGCGGTCATAATCAAGGCTGTCTGTGTAGAGTTTGGACTCGCGGTGGGTCAGCACCACATTGTGGCGCACCCTCGCCAACTGTTCCAAGCCATTGTATAGCAACACGTCGCCCACGAGGTCGAGCGTGTCGCCCTGCACCATCTTTACGTGCCCGAAAGCATCAAACGAATTGGTTGCCTCGTAAAAACAAGCACTGTCGCAATACATCAAGACCCCTTCGTGCTGGAACTGCACGTTTCCTGTCAGAATCTGTGCCCCTGGATGCCTGTACTGGTCAAACGTCAGCTTGTCCGTATGCAACAGGATGACTTTGGATTCCGACTTTTCACGTTCCGTTGCATCTTCATCATTGGCCGCCATCACGGCATAAAGCCCAAACAGGCATAGAATACAGAAAAAGAGTAATCTATGCCCGCCTGTCACGCTGTTTGTTTCTTTCCTTTTTCTCATTTGACCCATCCCGGATATTCGAATTCACAGTCGCGCCAATCCTCATTGATGCGCACGTAGGTGGACTTCTGCTTGTCCTTTATCCACTGGTTAATTTTTTCTTCCTGCAACTTGTTCATCACCACATTTTTCAGCACTTGGAAATCTTCCGACATGGAAGCGCGGTGAGCCTTGATGTGGGTTTTCAATTTGACAATGGCACACACCTCTTTGTCCTTTGAATTAACCATCATGAAGGGGTCGGATATTTCTCCTGTCTTCATTGTGGAAACAACCTTCGCCACCTCAGGCGGCAACTCCTGAAGTTGGAAACGCGATGTGCGCACCTCACTTCCAGAGATTTGATCCAATTTCGAATTCATCATCAGTCCGCGATTGTTCCGCGTATCCTTATCATCGGAAAGGTATGGAGCCGCTTCCTCGAAAGTGTATTTTTCCTTGCGCAAATCTTCTGCAATGGAGTCCATCCGCATCATGGTCGTGTCAATGTCGGCCTGGTCCAGACGAGGCTTACGCAAGATATGGCGCACCTTCACCTTGTCGCCACGTTTCTCCACCAGCTGGATAATATGAAACCCATATTCCGACTCCACGACCTTAGAAATTGTCTTCGGGTCGTTCAAGCTGAAAGCCACATTGGCAAAAGCCGGATCCAACTCCGCCCGCCCATACTCCGGCATCTCGCCGCCGAAACGTGCCGAGCCAGGATCTTCTGAATATAACGTGGCCAACGTCGAGAAAGAAGTCTCCCCGGAATTGATGCGGTCTGTATAATCCCGCAACTCTTCTTTCACCCGCTCTATCTCCTCCTGAGGGATACGGGGCTGCTGTGTCATGATCTGCACTTCCACTTGGTCAGGAATCCAAGGCAGGCTATCTTCCGGCACATCTTTGAAAAAGCGGCGCACCTCTGCCGGCGTCACTTTGATGTCCGCTGTCAAGTTGGCACGCACTTTCTGCACCGTAAACTGCTCGCGCATGGATTCGAACATCATCTCCCGGATTTGTGTCATCGTCTTATGATAGTACTCCTCCAGCTTTTCCTTGGAACCAGCCCTCATTGTCAGCTCGTTCAAACGAGCCTCCACGTTCGGCATCACGTCGGCCGTAGTCACTTCCACACTGTCCAACTGCCCCTGGTGCAGGAACAATTTCTGTATGGCCAACTGTTCCGGAATAACACAATAGGGATTCCCTTGGATATTTGCCCCGAAGTCCAGGCGGGCAGCTTCCACGTCGGAACGCAGAATAGCTTCATCGCCCACCACCCAAATGACCTCATCGACCACGTTGTTCGGACTTTGGGCAAACAAACACATTTGCGCCCCTCCGAAAAGGAACGCAAATGCACACAATAACCTTCCGAGTAGTTTCATATTTGTTTCTTTCTCCTTAAATCACTTGCGAAGATAACGTTATTCAAAGCCACCTCAATGCTTGTTAACTGTATTTAAGGCGTCTTTGTATATTTCAACCTTATAGGTGGCCCGCAAATCACGCACGAACTCGTCCTCACAGGCGGCCTGATAATCCGAAACGACTTCCCCACGCACGTCCGTCCACTCTTTAGGCCGTTTCAGCTTCTTGCCATACACCGCCGTATAAGGATAAGACTTCATTGGCTTCGGCTTTTCCTTTACCTTGAACACCAAATGGTCCACATACACATTGTCGCCTTTCTTAAATAAACTTTTCTCCACACGGATTTGTTTCACCGAATCTTGGTTAAACGTGGCACGGAGCGAATCTATCCATAAATCATCGTCCAACGACTTGAGCAACTTGCGCACCTGTTTCTGCAAAGCCTTGTCCTTGCTATGACAGACCACACCTTTGTAGCGCGGGGTATCCCATTTATAGTCCGACTTGTGTTCCTTGAAATACTGTTCCAATCCCACCGTGTCCTTGGCGGCCTTATCCCACACCTCGCGTTGGCTGATTTCATACAGCAAAAGGCCGTCGTGGTACTCTTGAATCAGATATTTCAAAGCATCGTCCTTCGCGCATAACTCCGCCGTCTTACGGTCGAGCACGTCTTCCACCGACAAGCCACCGCCGGAAGCCTTCACCAGCGAATCAATGGCCATTGATGCGATATGCTCTTTCATGCCCCTGCGTTCCAAAAACTTCGCCAACTGCGGGCGCAACTCTTCGTAACTCTCCAGTTGTTTCCGGTCCTTCATATAAATGATATGATAACCCATCGGGGACATGAACGGTTGGGATGTTTCTCCCTTCTGCAAGGCAAAAGCCTTTTCCTCAAACTCTTTCAAGGTCTGCCCCTTCATGACCCAGCCCACATCGCCACCTCGGGCAGCCGTGCCGCGATCCTCGGAACATTGCTTGGCCAGCGTGGAAAAATCCGCCCCGCCCTGTAAGGCGGTGTATATAGAATCAATGCGCGCTTTGGCTTTGGCCCGCACATCTTCGTTTGCCTTTTGGGGCACCAGCACCATGATATGGGCAGGATAAACCAGCCCGTCCGCCCCCACGGCCTCCTTCATACGGTCGTAATACGCGCGAATCTCACGTTCCTCCGCGCCCGGTGTCACGAAATACGGCCGTATCTGCTGGTCGCGATAAGACTTAAACTCTTTTTTAAAAGACGAGAGTGTGTCGTACTGCGCATCCAAAGCCGCCTCCACCTTCAACTTGTAGTTGACAAAAAGCTCAGCATATTCGTCCACTGTCTTTTTGTCCACCACGTTGTCGCCGTTATTCTTATTGAAATTATATTCAAACTCTGAACGGTGTACATCCTTGCCATTGATTTTCATCACCACGGGGTCGCCGTCTTGGGCAGCCATCCCCCCGGCCATGCACAATGCGCAGCAAAATGCAAACAAGCCTTTCATACGCACCTTATACTATTGCGGACGACTATAGTTGGGAGCCTCGCTTGTGATGGTCACATCGTGCGGATGGCTTTCCTGTACACCAGCGTTGGTAATCCTCACAAACTTGGCGTTGTGCAACTCTTCTATGGTGTGCGCGCCACAATAGCCCATGCCCGAACGCAGGCCGCCCACCAACTGGTAGATGACTTCCTGCACCGTGCCTTTATAAGGTACGCGACCCGCGATGCCTTCCGGCACCAGTTTCTTCACGTCCTTCACACCCGACTGGAAATAACGGTCTTTCGAGCCACACTCCATGGCTTCCAACGAACCCATCCCACGATAGGACTTAAACTTACGCCCGTTGAAAATAATCGTGTCGCCAGGAGACTCTTCAGTGCCGGCCACCAACGAGCCAATCATCACACTATAACCACCTGCAGCCAAGGCTTTCACCACATCACCCGAATAGCGCAACCCGCCATCGGCAATCAAAGGCACACCTGTCCCCTGCAAGGCGCAAGCCACATCGTAAACAGCAGACAGTTGGGGCACACCCACACCGGCCACCACACGTGTAGTGCAAATCGAACCCGGGCCGATACCGACCTTGATGCCATCCGCACCTGCCTCCACCAACATCTTGGCGGCCGCGCCGGTAGCCACGTTGCCAACGACAATATCCACATCCGAAAAAGCAGCTTTCGCTTCCTTCAGTTTTTCAACCACATATTTGGAATGACCATGCGCGGTGTCAATGACAATGGCATCCACCCCGGCTTCCACTAAAGCCTGCATGCGTTCCAGCGTATCTGCTGTCACACCCACGCCGGCAGCCACGCGCAGACGCCCCTTGTCGTCCTTGCAAGCCATCGGCTTGTCCTTGGCCTTCGTGATGTCTTTATAAGTAATCAAGCCAACCAAACGGCCATCCTTGTCCACCACGGGGAGTTTCTCAATCTTGTTCTCCTGCAAAATCTTGGCAGCGGCAGCCAAATCGGTCTGCTGGTGTGTCGTCACCAAGTTTTCCGAAGTCATCACCTCGTCTATCCTGCGGTTGATATTTTGCTCGAAACGCAAATCGCGGTTCGTCACGATGCCCACCAATTTGTTGTCATCGTCCACCACGGGAATGCCGCCGATATGGTATTCGCTCATCAGGTTCAATGCATCGCCCACGGTGCGTCCGCGTTTAATCGTGACCGGGTCATAAATCATGCCGTTTTCCGCACGTTTCACGATGGCCACCTGGCGTGCCTGCTCCTCTATGGACATGTTCTTGTGAATCACTCCGATGCCACCCTCCCGGGCAATGGCAATAGCCATCGGGGCTTCTGTCACCGTATCCATGGCAGCCGTGACGAAAGGCACCTTCAACTCAATATGTCTGGAAAACTTGGTAGTCAGCTCCACCGTACGGGGCAAAACATCTGAATACGCGGGGACCAACAATACGTCATCGTACGTCAATCCGTCCATTACAATCTTATCTGCAATAAATGATGACATAGGCTTTAAATTTATTGCATGCAAAATTAGGCATTTTTCCCGAAACCACGATGTTTTTTCCCCATTTTTTAGGAAAGATAATGCAAACCGGGCTCAGGACAAAACAAATTCACTCGTTTTCCATACCTGGATTTTTCTTATCTTATCCCCCAGTCACCGCAATTGATGCCGCATGGAAGCTACATCTTCCGGGTTCGCGCCCAATTCCAAAGCCTTGTCCAAGTCCGCCCGCGCCTTCTTCGTTTCTCCAATCTCCGCATACAAGGCGGCACGGTTGAGCAAATAATCTATGTTGGAAGGGTCTAGCGTGATGGCTTTCGTGAAATCCGCCTCAGAAGCCTCATACTGTTTACGTGTCTGTTCCAGCCCGGCTCTCACGGCGTAGAGCACCGCATGATCCGGCGCGGCGGCTATCATCGCGTTGATTTGCTCCATGGCCTCGCGCGGACGATTGTCTTTTTCGTTGAGCAACACCAGCCCGATACGCGCCTCTTCATGTGCCGGGTTGAGTTTCAGCAACGCTTCGTAGTCGGCACGTGCCTTTTTGTAGAGCCGCTGCCCTGTGTAGATATAAGCCCGCATGAACAAAGCCTCCTCCTCATCTTCCTTCCAATCCAGCACGTCGCTATAATCCACCAACGCCTTTTCTTGGTTACCCATCTCCATGTAGAGCCGGGCACGCGCCATGCGCAAAGGCAACACGTGCGGAGCGATGTTCAACCCCTGCGTATAACTCTGCAGAGCCTTTCTCGGTTTCCCGCGATGTTCCTGTATGCGTCCAATCTGATAATAAATCATGGCGTTGGAACGTTGCGCGGGTTCCGCTTTCATCGCCTCGCGGAACAGTTCCTCCGCATCTTCCGTCTTATCATCCGAAATAGCCTCCAAAGCCCGCCGCACGTATTCTTTATAAGTTCCATGCGACTGTGCCTGCACTCCCATCACACAAGCACACAAACAAAACACACTTAACAGTTTTTTCATCTTTCTCTCCTCCTTAGATTTAAATAGGTGCACCCCCGTTATAAAGCGGTGGAAACACATTCGCACGGCAAATATAGTGAAAGGTGAGAGACGAGGCAAGGAAAATCCCTATTTTCCGTTGACTCGTCCGAACCGCATCCTATATTCGCATGGCAAATATAGGCGTTTTAAAAGATTCCACCATACATTCCAAGAAGAAAAAAACGTCCGAGGACACCATTTTTGAAATGAGACAAGACACTTGCTTGGCAAAAGAAGATATGCTTACTTGGCCATCGAAGTATATCTTACTTGGCAAAGTCAGTATAACCTACCAAGTTGTACGATTTAAATCGTCCACGTGTACGATTTATAATCGTAACGCCGTACTGTCTTTTCCTGATTTCACTAGACACTTTTTTGTTTTATAACCTAAGTCAGTAGACACTTCTTTAACAATGGTGCT
>CALULT010000080.1 GCA_944321565.1 uncultured Paraprevotella sp.
TTGGGCACTTCGGCCTCGGCCTGTATCACTTCGGCGCGGGCTTCCTGCGCCTTGGCTTTCATTTCCTGTTCGGCTGCGATGGCCATGGCACGTCGTTCCTCGGCTTTGGCCTGCGCGATGTTCTTGTCGGCATTGGCCTGGTCCATCTGCAGGGTGGCGCCGATGTTCTTGCCCACGTCGATGTCGGCGATGTCGATGGACAGGATTTCAAAGGCCGTCCCGGCATCCAGTCCTTTCCGTAAGACCAGTTTGGAGATGGAGTCCGGGTTTTCCAGCACTTGTTCGTGGCTTTCGGCCGAACCGATGGACGACACGATGCCTTCGCCCACGCGGGCCAGGATGGTGTCTTCGCCCGCACCGCCCACGAGTTGCTGGATGTTGGCCCGCACGGTGACACGTGCTTTGGTAATCAGCTGGATACCGTTCTTGGCCACGGCGGCTACGGGAGGCGTGTCGATGACTTTGGGGTTGACGGAGGTCTGCACGGCTTCGAACACGTCACGTCCGGCCAGGTCGATGGCGGTGGCTTTCTCGAAGGAAAGGTCAATGTCGGCTTTCGAAGCGGAAACGAGGGCATGCACCACGCGCTGCACGTGACCGCCCGTCATGTAGTGGGCTTCGAGGTTGTCGCGCGAAATGGTTTTCAGTCCGGCCTTGTGTGCTTCGATGAGGCTCGGCACGATGACGCTGGGCGGCACGTTGCGGATGCGCATCAGGAAAAGCTGGATGAGCGAGATGTGTACGCCCGACACTTTGGCGGAGAGCCACAGGAAAAAGGGCACGAAATGGAAGAATATCGCCAGGCAAATGATGACGACAACGGCGATGAACGCCGGGAAAATGATGGGATCAGTCCACATAAAGTTAAAAATTTAGGGTGAATAATAAGGTTATTTCTTTTTGACGGTGACTTGTGCTTCGTCCACGCGGACGACAACGACGGGGGTGCCTTCGTCCAGGAAGCCCGAAGCTGATTTCACTTCCACAGTCTTTCCTCCTATTTCGGCATTGCCGATGAGGGCGAGGCGGGTGACGGCCACACCTTCGTCGCCCGGTTTAACGGAGCGTTGCTCGGGCGTGGCGGCAGTGGAGTCGATGCTTTTGTGGAGCGAATATTTCTCTAATGTCTTGGAGCGTAGCATCCAATAGCCTATCAGGCAGCAGACGATGAGCGAGGCGGCTAGCACCCACACGCCGACGGTGAGGCCGAAGCGGTCAAAAACGATGTAGTTTGCGGCCACGAGGCAGCAGCCTGCGGCGATGCCCGCGATGGTGGTGCCGGGCAGGATGAAAAGTTCCACGGCCAGTAGGAGGGCGCAGAAGAGGAACAAGAGGGTGATGAGCAGAATGTCCATGTGAGTGTGTGGGTTTGAGGGTTGTCAGTAGGCTTGTCTGTATTTGGTCTCGTCCGGGTCTTCCAGCATGTTCAGGTAGGAGGCGTAGCGGCTTTCGCTGATGCGGTGTTCCTCCACGGCGCGGCGCACGGCGCATCCCGGTTCGTGGGTGTGGGTGCAGTTGCCGTACTTGCAACCGGCCGATTCGCGGAATATCTCGCGGAAATAGTGGGCCACTTCTTCTTTTTCGAAGTCGAACGTGCCAAAACCTTTGATGCCCGGCGTGTCGATGACGCTTCCTCCACCGGGCAGGTCGAACATCTCGCTGAAGGTGGTGGTGTGCATGCCCGTGTCGTGGGCGGAGGAGATTTCCGCCGTCTTGGCATTCAGCCCGGGAATCAGGGCGTTGAGCAACGTGGACTTGCCCACGCCGGAATTGCCGGAGAGCAGGGTGGTCTTGTCGCGCAGCATGTCGCGGAGCGCGTCCATTCCCGTGCCTTGCAGGGCGGAACAGGCGTGGCAGGCGTAGCCGATGGTGTCGTAGAGGGTCATGACGGCTTCCATGTAGCGTCGCTCATCTTCCGTATAGCAGTCGGTCTTGTTGAACACGAGCACCACGGGGATGCGGTAAGCTTCGGCCGAAGCCAGGAAGCGGTCGATGAAGATGGTGGAAGTCTCGGGGTGGGCCACGGTGGCCAACAAAAAAACCTGGTCCACGTTGGCCGCGATGATGTGGCTTTGCTTGGACAGGTTGGAGGCCTTGCGGATGACGTAGTTCCGCCGGTCTTCGATTTCGGTGATGAAAGCCGTCCCTTCCGGGTTGACGGCGATTTGCACATAGTCGCCCACGGCCACGGGATTGGTGCTCCGGATGCCTTTCAGGCGGAAGTTCCCTTTGATTTTGGAGTTGACAAGCCGGCCGTCGTCCGTGCGGACGACGTACCAGCTACCTGTATTGCGGATGACCAGTCCTCGCATCAGACGGTCATGATTTCTTTGTCTTTGGCTGCATACAATTCATCGATTTGTTTGATGTATTTGTCATGCACCTTTTGCAGTTTGGCCTCGGAGTTCTTTTGTTCGTCTTCGGCCATGCCGTCCTTCACGGCTTTCTTCAGTGCGTCGATGGCGTCGCGGCGGGCGTTGCGCACACTCACCTTGGCGGTTTCGCATTCCGACTTGCACTGTTTGGCCAGCTGTTTGCGGCGTTCTTCCGTCAAGGGAGGTATGCCGAGCCGGATGATTTCGCCGTTGTTTTCCGGTGTGATGCCGAGCTCGGAGTCGATGATGGCCTTTTCAATGGGGCGGAACATGTTTTTGTCCCAAGGTTTGATGGCGATGCTGCGCGCATCGGGGGTGTTGACGGCGGCCACGTTGTTGATGGGCACCATCGTACCGTAGGAGTCCACGCGTATGCCGTCGAGCAGGCGGATGTCGGCCTTGCCGGCGCGGATGTGCGCCAGCGCATCGTCGAGGTACATCACTGCCATGTCCATTTTCTCTTGTGCTTCGTCGAGAATTGTCTTAGAGTCTGCCATATTCAGTCTGTTATTTGTTCGTTTATATGCTTTGTGAAACAAAAGTAATTGTTTTTTTATTCACTTGCAAGAGGAAAGGCGGGCTTTCTTGCCGTATGGACAGACTTTCCCGCGATTTTCCGGATGTGGTTATGATGCTGCGGGGGTATCAAACCCTGCGAGAAGGAACTGCTCCGCCTTGTAGGGGAGCTGGCCCAACGGGCCTGAGGGGTTTCACGCCCACGGACACACACACATAAAGTATGTCTTTGTGGACGTGAGACCCCTCCGTCGCTTCGCGCCACCTCCCCTACAAGGCGGAGGAGTTTATTTTGCTACACCCGCCCTCGGCTTCCTCGTATTCTTCCGAAGTGGTGCAGTAGCGCGTGTTTTCCGGGTTGGCGTCCGAGCGACGGTACCAATCCGAGTAGCCAATGTAGTGCTGTGCGTAGCCCACATTGAGTTCCTGCGCCTGTTCGGGATCCACCTTTTTGATGAATTTGGCCGGGACACCGCCCCACAGTTCGCCGTCGCCCACGACGGTGCGCGAGAGCACCAGTGCGCCGGCGGCCACGATGGCCCCGCGCCCGATGACGGCGTGGTCGAGTACGGTGGCACCCATGCCGATGAGCGCGCCGCTCTTCACTTCGCATCCGTGGAGGGTCACGTTGTGCCCCACGGTCACGTCGTCGCCGATGATGATGGGGGCTTTGCCGAGGAGCGTGTGCAGGCAGGAGCCGTCCTGGATGTTCACGCGGTTGCCGATTCTGATGAAATGCACGTCGCCGCGCAGGACGGCGTTGAACCACACCGTGCAGTCGTCGCCAAGGGTGACGTCGCCGATGATGGCCGCCCCTTCGGAGAAGTAGCAGTGCTTGCCGAACTTCGGGGCGAGGTCGTTGAGTTTCTTGATGAGTGCCATGTTTGTATTGTGTTTTTTAGAGTGAATCAAAAGTAATGCGGGCGGGTGGCCTCCCACAGCCAGGCGCGGTGTTCGTCGTCAAGCAAGGGGTGGAGTTGCTCGTACACCCGCCGGTGGTAGCTGTTGAGCCAAGCCGTTTCTTCCGCGCCGAGCAGCGGCCAGTCTATCGCTACCCTGTCAATGGGGCAGAGCGTGAGCGGGTCGAACTGCAGGAAAGTGCCGAACTCCGTTTCCTTGTAAGGCAGGATGATTTGCGTGTTCTCGATGCGCACGCCGTGGCGGCCTTCTTTGTAGATGCCCGGTTCGTTGGTCACGGTCATGTAGGGCTGTAGCGGGGCCGGCATGTAGTTCATGCGGATTTGGTGGGGGCCTTCGTGTACGCAGAGGCGCGATCCTACGCCGTGTCCCGTGCCGTGGAGGAAGTTGATGCCCTCTTGCCACATCGCGTAGCGGGCGCAGACGTCAAGCTGTGTGCCGCTGCATCCCTGCGGGAACTTGGCGAGGGCCAGCCGGATGTGTCCTTTCAGCACCAGCGTGTAGTCGCGCCGTTCCTCTTCCGTGACGGGACCGAGGGCGATGGTGCGGGTGAGGTCGGTGGTGCCGTCCTCGTATTGTGCTCCCGAGTCGAGCAGCAACAGGCCTTTGGGGCGCAGGGGGATGTCGGTCTCCGGCGTAGGCTCATAGTGGACGATGGCACCGTGGGCGGCATATCCCGCGATGGTGTCGAAGCTTTCGCCGCAGTACAAGTCCTGTTCGGCCCGTAACGCCGCCAATTTCCGGCAGACGCTGAGTTCCGTCTGCCCGCCGGCTTCCACCGCCGGTTTCAGCCAGCGCAGGAACTTCACCATGGCCACGCCGTCGCGCAACATGGCCCGGCGGAATCCCTCCACTTCGGCGGGGCATTTCACCGCCTTGCGCATGGCTGCGGGCGAAGGCGCGTCTATGATGGCGCAACCTTCGGGCAGGTTGCGGCGCAGGGTGAAGTTCACGCCTGCAGGGTCGAGGAGCATCCGTCTGATGCCGGATCGCCTGAGGTCTGGGATGATGTCTCCGTAATCGCGGATTCTCACTCCCGCCTTGGCCAGATGGGCGGAAACTTCGTCCGTGAGTTTCACCTTATTTATATATAAGGCGCAACGGTCGGGCGTGACGAGCATGTAGCTCACGAACACGGGGGTGCAATGCACGTCCGTCCCGCGCAGGTTCAGCGCCCATGCGATTTCGTCGAGGGCGGTCAGGATAAGCCCGTCGGCCTGTCGTGCGGAAAGGTCTGCGCGAAGGAGCGAGAGTTTTTCGGCCACGTCCCGTCCGGCATATCGCAGGGGCTGGATGCAGACCTGATCATTGGGCAAGGCCGGGCGGTTGGCCCACAGGGTGTCGGCGGGATTCTCCGTCACTTCCAGCGCGATGCCGTGGCGCATGAGCCCGGTTGCCATCAAGTCAACCTCTGCCGTGCTGCTGGTCCATCCGTCGATGCCCACGCGGCTGTCCGCCGGGAGCACGTCAGCCAGCCATTCGGCGATGGAAGGTGTGCCTTCCACGCGTTCTTTCATCAGTCGGAACGGTGTGCCTTTCAGTTGGTTGGCCGCCGCGATGAAATAACGCGAGTCTGTCCACAGGGCGGCATCGTCCAAGGTGACCACGGCCGTGCCTGCCGACCCGTCGAAGCCGGATATCCATTCGCGCGTTTTCCAATGCGCGGGCGGGTATTCGCTGCCGTGGGGGTCGGTGCTGGGGAAGATGTAGGCCGCGAGTCCTTTATGGTGCAGGTAAGCGCGCAGGCTGCCTACCCTTTGTGTGATTGTTTCTTTCATGTCTGGCAGGATTGCAGTATATGGACAAAGTTACGTGATTTCCGTTGTTCTGCAAAATGCGGCACGGAGAATTGTTGCGTCCGGTCGCGGAATAAAAGCTCCCCGCTCATTGGGCGATAGTGCTGAAAGGCGGGGAGCATGTCTTTATGTAATCGGGAGAACTATTTGCTTGCGGAACGTCAAGGTCTAATCTTTCAAAGGATTCCATCCTTGGGCTTTCAATTCGAATTCGTTGCCATCGCGGGTAATCAGGGCACAGCCCAATTCTTGTTTGGTGATGTGCCCGATGAGTTTCACGCCTTGGATATGGCTGATTTTCTCATGGTCGCCAATGGGGACGGTAAACAGCAGTTCGTAGTCTTCGCCGCCGTTCAGTGCGCATGTGGTGACATTCATGTTGAGCTCTTCCGCCATGACGGCTGTTTGGTAGTCGAGCGGGATATGTTCTTCATAAATCCGGCAACCGACACCGCTTTGGGTGCAGATGTGCATCAGTTCGGAGCTGAGCCCGTCGGAAATGTCAATCATCGATGTGGGGCGGATTTGCGCGGCTGCGAGTGCTTCAATGATGTCGCGTCGTGCTTCGGGCTTCAGCTGGCGTTCGAGCAAGTATTCTTTCCCGCTGAAATCTGGTTGTGCCAGGCGCAGTTCCTCCTCGCTTTCTGTATGATTGCCTGTGCGTCGGTTTTCGCGTCGTTGCTGTTCGAACACTGTTTTTTCCCGTTCCAACAGCTGCAAGCCCATGTATGCCGCGCCCAAGTCGCCGCTGACGCAAATCAGGTCGGTTTCTTTGGCTCCGTTGCGATAGGTTACTTTGTCTTTGTCGGCCTCTCCGATGCAGGTGATGCTGATGGCCAGTCCGGTGAGCGAGGGAGTGGTGTCTCCGCCAACGATGTCCACGCCATGTGCGTCACAAGCCATGCGGAGTCCCGCGTAGAACTCTTCCATGTCTTCCACGCAGAAGCGTTTGCCGAGGGCTAATGACACGACCATCTGCCGGGGCATGCCGTTCATGGCATAGATGTCGGAAAGGTTGACCATGGCGGCCTTGTAGCCCAAGTGTTTCAAAGGCACGTAGGTGAGGTCGAAATGTATGCCTTCCATCAGCAGGTCGTTCGTGACGAGGATTTGTTTGTCTGCCGGATATTGCAGCACGGCGCAGTCATCGCCCACGCCATAGCGTGTGGAGTCGTTTTTCAGTTGGATCGTCTCGGTCAGGTGCTTGATGAGTCCGAATTCGCCCAAGGTGGATATTTCTGTCCTGTTCGTTTCTTGCATTTTCGCCTCCTGTCCTTTACGCACGGTTAATCATCTCGCGCATGATTTCGGCCATGAGCGGCTGCACGGCGTCGGCGGCTTTCTGCACTTCCTCGTGGCTCACTTCCACGATTTTGCCCTCCACGCCGAGGTCGGTGATGACACTGATGCCGAAACACTTGATGCCGCAGTGGTTGGCCACGATGACTTCCGGCACGGTGGACATGCCCACGGCGTCGGCTCCCCACGTGCGAAACATCTTATATTCGGCCGGCGTTTCATAAGTGGGGCCTTGTGTGGCCAGATAAACGCCTTCCTGCACCTTGATGCCTTTTTCTGCGGCGATGGTTTTGGCCTGCCGGATGAGCTGTTGGTCGTAGGCCTCGTGCATGTCCACGAAACGCGGCCCCGTGGGGAAGTTCTTGCCGCGCAGCGGGTTTTCGGGGAGCGCGTTGATTTGGTCGGTGATAATCATCAGGTCTCCAATCTCGAAACCGGGGTTGGTGCCTCCTGCCGCGTTGCTGACGAAAAGGGTCTTGATGCCCAGTTCATACATCACGCGTATGGGGAAGGTTACCTCCTGCATGCTGTAGCCTTCATAATAATGGAAACGTCCTTCCATGGCCATGATGTCCTTCGCGCCCAACTTTCCGAAAATCAGCTGGCCGCAATGGCCTTCTACCGTCGAGATGGGAAAGTTGGGGATTTCCTTGTAAGGAATGCATATGGTGTCTGTGATTTCATCAGCCAGTTTGCCTAGTCCCGTGCCCAGTATGATGGCAGTGTCAGGCGTTGTGGTCATTCTGTTTTTCAGCCAGGTTGCTGTTTCTTGGATTTTTGAGTACATAGTTTATAATGCTTTGGTTGAATGTCTGTTGTTGGTTTCGTAGGATTTCGATTTCTATGGGCAACACGTAGAGTGCTTTCTTGGTTCCTTCGCTCAGTCCCGACAGGTTTTTCAGTCGAGCGGCATCCTTCTCGGTCGTGACAATCAGGCTTCCGGCAGGCATGGCCGCGAAAGTCTCGTTGATGCGGGCCACGTCGGCGGGCGTGAAGAAATGATGGTCGCCGAAGGGCATGGGAGTGATGTCCGCACCATAATGTTCAAGGTCCATTTTCATCTGTTCCGGAGAGGCAATGCCAGTGAGGAGCAGGACTTTCCGGTGGTTCCTCAGGCTGTTGAGTGGAAGGGTGTTTCCTCCAGACAAAGATGTAAGGTTTCCATATTTCAAGGTAGAGAAATAGAGCGACTGGAAGGGATAGAGTTTCAGGGCTTTTTTGATAACCCGGAAACCAATGGGATTGATGTCGGCCGGACATTTGGTCACGATGACGATGCCCGCACGGTCTTTTCCCGACTGGGGTTCCCTCAGCCGGCCGGCCGGAAGTAGCGCGTCGTCGCAAATCAGGCGGTGGTAGTCCACCAGCAGGATACTGAGCCCCGGTTTCACGTAGCGGTGCTGGAACGCATCGTCCAGGAGGATGACTTCCGTGCCGGGTGCCACGCGGTTGTCGCAGAGCTGTTCGATGCCGTGGCGGCGGTCTTTGTCCACGGCTACATATATTTGGGGAAATTTCAGTCTCATTTGGTAGGGCTCGTCGCCTATGGCCTGCATTGGCGTTTCCGTCTGGGCGAGCACGAAGCCTTTCGACTTGCGCTTGTAGCCCCGGCTCAGGACGGCCACTTGGAAACGTTCCTGCAGGAGCCGGATGAGGTATTCCGTGTGGGGGGTTTTTCCCGTGCCGCCCACGGTGATGTTGCCTACGGCGATGATAGGAATGTCGTAGCTTTTCGACTTCAGGATGTTCACGTCGAAAAGCCAGTTCCTGATTCTCACTCCGATGCCATAGAGCCAGGCCACCGGACGGAGCCATTCGTTGATTCTGATCAAGTCTCCCTCCATGTTTTTTTAGTTGTTTAGGTTTGGTTCATATGGCAGTCTTGCCTGTATGCCGCTCAAATGGCGGATTTTCGCCAGGTTCATGAACGGCGTGTAATAAGTGCCGAGTGTTTCCCGCAAAGCCGAGTTGAGGTAATCTTCTTTCGGCGTGTCCAGCAGTCCTTCATACCAAGGTGCGGGGAGCGGGCTGGCTACGGTGTGATAGTCTGTTGTCTTGGCCAGTTCGGCAGCTTTCCGTATGGCGGCTTGAAGGTTGCCGGTGGTGTCAACCAACCCGATGCGGGCGGCTTGCCGGCCGGTCCACACCCGCCCTTCGGCGATTTGCTCCACTTCGCGGATGTCGATGTCCCTGCCTTCGGCCACTCTTTGGGTGAACAATCCGTAACCTTTGCGGATGTAACCTTGCAGGATGGCGGCTTCCGATGCGTCAAACGGGCGTGCCATCGTGCCGAAGTCTGCGTGGCGGTTGGTCTTCACCACGTCGAAGTGCAACCCGAGTTTGTCGGTCAACAACTGGCTGGCATCGGGGATGAGGCCGAAGATGCCGATGCTGCCCGTCAGTGTGGTCGGCTCGGCCACGATATAGTCGGCTGCACATGAGATGTAATAGCCTCCCGACGCGGCCATGCCGCCCATGGAGGCCACGACGGGTTTTGCGGCTTTGAGGAGTTCCACCTCGTGCCAGATTTGTTCCGATGCGTACGCGCTTCCGCCACCCGAGTTGATGCGCAGCACAACGGCTTTCACGCTTTCGTCCTCGCGCAACTTCTTCAGTTCCCTGCAGGTCTTTTCCGCGTCGATTACGGCATCATCCCATCCCGTGCTGCGGTCCACGATGTCGCCGTAGGCATAATAGACGGCGATTTTGTCGCCCGTCTTGGGGATAGCATCGGCTGTGGCGGCCATGCTCTTTACGTCGGCAAATGGCAGTGTGCCTGTTGTTTTTCCTGTTGCTTTCCTGAGCAGTCCGCTCACACCATCGATGTAGCAAAGCGTGTCCACCAACCCCATTTTCCTCAACTCTTCGGCCGGGCGGAAAGTCGTCATGCTGTCGGCGTAGGCGTTGAGCCGTTCTTCAGGGAGATTCCTTGAGCGTGAGACGTCGGCCAGCATGGTTTGCCAGATGTCGTTCAGGTACGACGTGATTTGCTCACGGTTGGCCTCGCTCATTTCCGTCGCGATATACGGTTCCACGGCGGACTTGTAGCTGCCCACCTTGAACACTTGCATTTTGATTCCTACTTTTTCCAACAGGTCTTTGTAGAATATGGGTTGCGAGGACATGCCGCACCATGTCACCTGTCCTTGCGGGTTCAGGACAACTTTGTCGGCCACGCTGCAGATGTAATAGCATCCCTGAGTGTAATGGTCGCCGTATGCGATGATGGGCTTGCCGCTTTTCTTGAAGTCGGCCAAGCTCTCGCGTATCTCCTGCAGCATGGCGGGGGTCGCGCCGGCCAGTGTTTGCGCCTCGATGTATATCCCCGAAATGTCGGGGTCTGTCTTCGCGGCCTGGATGGCGGTCAGGATGGCCTTTTGGCTAAGCACAGGATAAGTGCTTCCAAACAGTGCGCCGAAAGGGTCTTCCGGAGCGTCTTCCTGCAGGATGCCGTTCAGGGTCAGGCGCAACATGGAGTGGGGTTGTATGGGCGACGTACCGTTGTCTGTGGCCAGCATGCCGATGATGGACAATATGCCTAATACTATAGTGGCTACTCCTGCGATGAACAAGCCGCACAGTGTGGCTAAGGTATATTTGACGAAATCTTTCATACGTGTGGTGAAGTTGTTTAAAGGGAATATTTGGGCAAATATACAATATTGTCCACAAATTATTAATGTTATACCTTATAATAATGCTTAAATGGTGCTGTTTTTATGTGGTTTACGTTCCTTTGACCCTGTGGGCGTCTTTGTCGCAGGGAGTGCCGTAGAGTTTCAAGCACTTGAAACACCCAGTTCCAAGCGTTTGAAACTGTGTGTTCCGGGCTTTGAAACTGTGTGTTCCAGGCCTTGAAACTGTGTGTTCCGGGCT
>CALULT010000081.1 GCA_944321565.1 uncultured Paraprevotella sp.
GCTATCGTAATGTAAATAAAAAGACGCATATTTGCTGTAAACGCAATGTTTTATACGCTATTTAGCTTGTTGCCGGTGCTTTTACTTGCATTTTGTTAGTGGTATTTTCAAATAATGGACTTTTTCAGTGCCCTCCCTTGTAGGGGAGGTGGCCCGCAGGGCCGGAGGGGTTTCCCATGCACAAGAGTGACTTCTCTCCTTTTTCCGACCCGTTTATGTCGTCCGTGGATGCGTCCGGTGTTGTTCCCGTGGGTGTGAGACCCCCTCCGCCCCTTCGGGGCTCGTCCCCCTGCGAGGCGGGACAGTTTTTCATGGCCGTCCGCATGGCAAACAAAAGGGTCGTAACGACCCTCCGCATGGTAAACAAAACGGCCATTATGGTCGCCGCATGGAGAACAGAAGAGGCGTTACGTCCCGCACAGAATTTATTAAAATCCCCACTAAATTTCTATTGCCCCAGTTTTCCTCCGGACGGACAAGCGACGGGAAGCAGTGCTTTTGGTCACAACGAATCGCGAATATTCGCAATAAATGCAGGCTTCCTCTCCAAAAAACACGGATGGTTGGCCGAAAAACTTTTTTTCTCCCACAGATTCTTCAATCGCCACTGGCGTTTATAGATTTTCAAGGCGCAGGCTAGACTTTTTCTCGCACAAAAACAATTTTATTTCCTGTTTGCATTCGTTTTTTCCCCATTACGGAATCCGTCTGTTGATGTCCTGTACGCGAACCGCCTTTTCTAAAATCAATGAACGCCCGAAACCTGTATTATGCCTATTCGTTTTTATGAATTGGCCTCATTGCGGACATTTCATTGTATGTTAAATCCCCATGAATGGGAACTGTACTAGTTTTGTTCTCCATGCGGGATGGCAACGTGTATGTGAAACCCCTCCGGCCCTTCGGGCCATCTCCCTGCAAGGCGGAGGAGTTTTCTTCCAGGTGGACAAGCGAGACGGGAAGCCCGGTCGCTGTCAGTTGGCCGTGGCTCCGCTTTCTTCCGTGCCGCCTGTTTCGGGCAGGGGGAGGGAAAGCGTGACGCGGCGCACTTCGGCGTTGTCCATGCGGGGGACGGCGCGGATGGCCAGTCCGAGGCAGGCGGCTTGGAGCACCCGGCAAAAGAGGCCGTGGCTCACCACCAAAACCAGGCAACCATCGAACCGTCTCGCCGTGTCTGTCAGGAATGTGCGGGCACGGCGGAACAGGGCATCCATCGTTTCGGCACGGTCGTCAATCAAGGTGCGGGCTTTCAGGATGTCCATCCCGGTAAACGGCCCCCAGTCGCGTTCGCGCAAGAGCGGGGTGTATTCCGGTTGCAGGCCGTGCGGTTCGTTCAGGATGGCCGCCGTGTCGCGGCACCGCAGCAGGTCGCTGCATAGCAGGGCGTCGAAAGGAACGTTGCGCAGTTGTTCCCGCAGCCGGGCGGCTTGTGCCCGTCCTTCCGCGTCCAAGTGGCCGGGCAAGTGCCCTTGCAGGATGCTGGCTGCGTTTTCTTCCGTTTGCCCGTGGCGCACGAGGTAGAGTGTGGTTGGCATATATGTCGCGTTTTTAAGGTAAAGGTAATGTTTTCTTCTGACATACGCCAACGATTCAGGTATTTGGCATGATTTTGTTTTGGCTTTTGGCGGAATTTTGGTATGTTTTCATTCGGCTTTGTGTTTTTCCTTCCTTTTTGTTCGTTTGTCGGCGGATAAATTTGTAACTTAGCCGAGCAGAAACGTTTAAAAATGATTGTGAGATGAAAGCAGTGAACAGTTATATTTTCCGCGCCGTGTGCGCTTTGTTGGTGGGAATCCTGTTGGTGGCCAACCCCGAGCGCATGACGGGGTTGCTGGTGCAGGTCATCGGGGGCTTGTTCCTTGTTTCGGGGCTTGTTTCCCTGGTCAGCTATGCCATGATTTGTTTTTCGGGGAAGGCCGAGGTGAAGCCCGCGTTTCCGTTGGTGGGGTTGGGCAGCCTGCTTTTCGGCGTGTTCCTGTTCTTCTTCCCGGATTTGTTCGTCACCTATCTGATGTACGTCTTCGGGGGACTGATGGTGTTGGCTGGCATCAACCAAGTGTGGAACTTGTTTCGCTTGCGGCGCGTCATTCCTTTCCGTTGGTACGTGTTGTTGGCGGCCTTGGTCGTGACGGCCTTGGGCGTGTTCGTGCTGTTCAAGCCGATGGCTTCCGCTTCAGTGCCCTTTATCCTTTTGGGGGCTACGTTCATCCTTTATGGCATTGCCGAGGTGGTGAACGGGGTGCGTTGGCGCAAGTATGACCGGATGTGGCGGAAGGCGGAAGAGGAAGCCCGCGTGGAACGGCTTGAATAAGAAACTGTTTTTGATTCTTGCAGTTCGCATCCTTTGGGATTTATAGGGGCAGTAGAAATTCAGTGGGGATTTAATAAATTCCGCGCGGGACGTAACGTCCCTTCTGTTCTCCATGCGGCGGGGGTCGTAACGACCCTTTTGTTTCCCTTGCGGCGGCCATAATGGCCGTTTTGTTCTCCTTGCGGAATGATACGGTGGGCGGGAAACCCCTCCGGCCCTTCGGGCCACCTCCCCTGCAAGGCGGAGGAGTTTTCCTTCGGACGGACAAGCGGCGGGAAGCAGTTCGTTTGGCTTCCTGAACGAATATTCGTCAGTTGTTAAATCCTCAAGTTTAAGAACTCCCCACAAATGGGGCGTTACGCCCCCGCCCCTGCTCCCGGTTCTTTTTTCTTCAGTTCCGCGTCGAACTGGCGGATGGCGGCCATGCCCTCGTTGCAGGCGCAGGGGCCGCTGATGCAGCCGCCGGGACAGGCCATGACCTCGATCATGTGGGTGGGGCATTTCCCGGTTTTTGCATACGCTTTCAGCGCGGCGATGTTTTTCTTGTCCAGCCCCGCGATGATGGTGCCCTGCAGCGACGGGTCGCCCACCATGTTTTTCACGGCGGCAAACACGCCGCCCGTCTTGGCGAAACCGTGTGCGTCGTGTCCCGCATGTTCTTCAGGCGTGAAAGGCTCGCAGGCATCCATGTCGATTTCCATGCCTTCCAGTACGGCATCCAGCTCGCGGAACGTCCACACGAAGTCCACGTTGGGGTTCTCGCGGCCTTCCGCCTTCTTTGACGCGCAGGGGGCGATGAACACCGTGACGGCATCGGGATGTTTCTTGCGGGCATATTCCGCGATGTAGTACATGGGCGAACCGGTGGACGAGATGTAGGGCTTGAGCTCGGGGATGTGTTTCCGTGCCAGCTGCACGTAGGCCGAGCAGCAGCTTGTGGTCATGAAGGCCGCGCCGCTTTCCAGCTTTTCCTTGAATTCGGCGGCCTCGCGGCGGATGGTCTCCTCCGCGCCGTAGGCCACTTCCAGCACGTCGCTGAAGCCGATGGTCCGCAGGGCACCGAACACTTTTTCCACGGGATATTTGAATTGCGCCAGCACGGACGGGGCTACCATGGCCACCACCTTGCGCCCGGCCTTGATGCGTTTCAGCACGTCGAACACGGAACAAAGGTCGAATATCGCTCCGAACGGGCAGGCGTTGAGGCACTTGCCGCAATAAATACATTTGTCCGGGTCAATGTGTTCCACGCCGTATTCGTCTTTCGAGATGGCTTTCACGGGGCAGGCTTCCTCGCATGGCACTGGAATATAGACGATGGCATGGTAGGGGCACACCTGGTGGCAACGCCCGCAGCTGACACATTTTTCGTGGTTGATGACGGCTTTGCCCTCACTGTCGTAGCTGATGGCATCCTTCGGGCAGTTGTTGTAGCAGGGGCGGGCGGCACATCCGCGGCACAAGTTGGTCACTTCATAGTTGATTTTCACGCACGAGGAGCAGGCCTCGTCCATGACGCTTAGGATACTTTTTTCCGGATCGATTTCTTCTCGTGCCAGCATGCGGGCGGCATAGGCCGACAGACGTTCGGTTTCGTCTTTCTCGTCTGTCATGTCAAATCCCATCATGGCCATGGTCTTGTATTTCGTCACGGCCCGTTCTTTATAGACGCAGCACCGCCCCAATGGTTTCTGTTTGCGCGGGTGCAACTCCACGGGCAACTTGTCGATTCGTTCCAATAGTTCGTTTTCCTTCCACATCTTCACTAGCCGCGCCAGCAATTGGTAGCGGATGAACATGATGTTGTTGTTGTATGCCATAGTTTTGGATGGTTTTAATAATGATTAGGGGACAAAACTACGAAAAAAAAGGCAGTTTTTACTACCTTTGTGTTAATTTTATGAAAGAAAACGGCGAGAAACTCTCTGAAACGGCCTTCCGGGGCATGCTGGACGCGCTTTCTGACGGGGAAAGTCCCGGGCGGGAAGGGTGGTGCAGGTGGCTGACGGCCCTTGACGAGGGGCAAGACGCGCGGCTTCGCGCCCGTGCGGCGGAAGTGTCGCGGCGGCATTTCGGCTACGGAGTTTATATCCGCGGCTTGATTGAGATTTCTTCTTATTGCCGCAACAACTGCTACTATTGTGGCCTGCGCCATTCCAACCGTTTCGCTTCGCGCTACCGGCTTTCGCGGGAAGAGGTGTTGGACTGTTGCCGCGAGGGTGCCCGGGCGGGGTTTTCCACGTTCGTGTTGCAGGGCGGGGAGGACGGGGTGCAGGATGATGCGTGGGTGGCAGGTACCGTGGAGGCTATCCGCGAGGAGTTTCCCGCGCATGCCATCACGCTTTCCGTGGGAGAACGGAGCGAAGCGGCCTACCGCAGTTTCCGCGAGGCCGGGGCGGACCGTTACCTGTTGCGTCACGAAACGCGCAATGATGTGCATTATGCCTGCTTGCATCCGGCGGAGATGAGCGGCGCACGGCGCAGGGAATGCCTGCGCGTGTTGAAGTCGCTGGGCTACCAGACGGGAGCGGGCATGATGGTGGGGACGCCGGGACAGACGGTGGATTGCCTCTTGGACGACCTTGCTTTCTTGGAGGAACTGGAGCCGGAAATGATTGGCATGGGGCCTTTCCTGCCTGCCGCTCACACGCCGTTTGCCCATTGCCCGGCGGGGTCGGCTGCCTTGACGTTGCGGTTGGTCGCGCTGATGCGGCTACGTTTTCCCCGTGCGCTGATTCCCGCCACCACGGCTTTGGCCACTTTGGACGGGCAGGGGCGCGTGGCGGCCATCCTGGGTGGGGCCAACGTGGTGATGCCCAACTTGTCGCCATCCGGTGTGAGGGAGAAATATGCCATTTACGACCACAAGGCTTGCCAAGGCGGGGAGTCGGCTGAGGGGGTGCGCCAGTTGGAACAGGAATTGAGAAGCATCGGATACCATATTGATTACGGGCGTGGTGACTATGTATAAAAATGAGGTATAGACATGAAGTATGACGTGAAATCGGAACGCGCCGACGAGTTTATCTCCGACGCGGAGATTCGTGAGACGATGGCCTACGCCGAGGCGCACAAAAGCGACCGACCGCTTATCGCCTCGATTCTGAAAAAGGCGCGCGAGTGCCGGGGGCTGGACCATCGCGAGGCGGCCGTGCTGCTGGCTTCGGATCAGTCGGACTTTGAAGAGGAGATGTTCGCTTTGGCGCGCGACATCAAGCAACGGTTCTATGGCAACCGCATCGTGATGTTCGCGCCGCTCTACCTCTCCAACTATTGTGTAAACGGTTGTGTATATTGTCCTTATCATGCCAAGAACAAGACCATCCGCCGGCGCAAGCTGACGCAGGAGGAAATCCGGCAGGAGGTCATCGCCCTGCAGGACATGGGGCACAAGCGTCTGGCGCTCGAGACGGGGGAAGACCCCGTGCGCAACCCGATAGAGTACGTGCTGGAGAGCATCCGCACGATTTACTCCATCAAGCACAAGAACGGGGCCATCAGGCGGGTGAACGTGAACATCGCCGCCACGACCGTGGAGAACTACCGCCGGCTGAAGGAGGCCGGCATCGGCACGTACATCCTTTTCCAAGAGACTTACAACCGGAAAAATTACGAGGCGTTGCACCCCACCGGGCCTAAGAGCGACTATGCCTACCACACCGAGGCCATGGACCGCGCCATGACGGGCGGCATCGACGACGTGGGCATTGGCGTGCTGTTCGGGCTGGACACCTACCGTTACGACTTCGTCGGCTTGCTGATGCATGCCGAGCATCTCGAGGCCCGCTTCGGCGTGGGGCCGCACACCATCAGCGTGCCGCGCCTCTGCCCGGCGGCCGACATCGACACGGCCGACTTCGAGAACTGTGTGCCGGACGAGGTGTTCCATAAGATTGTGGCGGTGCTCCGCATTGCCGTGCCTTACACGGGAATGATTGTTTCCACCCGCGAGAGTCCGGCCAGCCGGGCCAAGGTGCTGGAACTGGGCGTGTCGCAGCTGAGCGGCGGCTCGCGTACCAGCGTGGGGGGCTATGTGCATGAGGAGACGGCGGACGAGAATTCGGCCCAGTTCGACGTGTCGGACCGCCGTTCGCTGGACGAGGTGGTGGCGTGGCTGCTCGACTTGGGCTACATCCCGAGCTTCTGCACCGCCTGCTACCGCGAGGGGCGCACGGGCGACCGCTTCATGTCGCTCGTGAAGAAAGGGCAGATAGCCAACTGCTGCCTGCCCAACGCCCTGCTGACGCTGAAGGAATACTTGCAGGATTATGCCTCTCCGGCCACGCGGCAGAAGGGCGAGGCCATGATAGCCCGCCTGCTGGAGACCGTGCCGGGAGAGAAAGTGCGCGACACCGCACGCCGCTACCTGGAGGCCATCGGGGAAGGCAAGCGCGATTTTAGATTTTAAATGTGGGAGGAACAAGCCGATGAAAGAGGAAACTCCGAGGGCCAACCGCTTCCATATCGGGGTGTTTGGCCGCCGCAACAGCGGGAAGTCGTCGTTGGTCAATGCCTTGACCGGACAGCAGGCGGCCATCGTGTCCGACGTGCCGGGCACGACGACGGATGCCGTGATGAAGAACATCGAGCTGCCGGGCATCGGGGCGGCGGTGCTGGTGGACACGGCAGGGTATGACGACGAGGGAGAGCTGGGACGCTTGCGGGTTGGCCGGACGGTCCAGGCCGCCCGCCGGGTGGACCTGGCCTTGCTGGTCGTTGCGGGCGAGGCGGACGAGGCTGCTTCCGAACGCGGGTGGATGGCCCGTTTCAAGGCGGATGACATTCCGGTGCTATATATATATAATAAGGTGGAAACAGACGGCGGGCGATTTGCCGGGGACTGGGAAAGGGAATTGGACGTTCCTTTCCTGCGCCTTTCCGCCCGCACGGGCGAGGGGATGCCGGAACTGCTGTCCGCCATGGCGGAGGTTTACCGCCGCACGGATGAGCCGGGCGGCCTGACGGACGGACTGGCGGAAGCCGGGGACGTGGTGGTGCTGGTGATGCCGCAGGACATCCAGGCCCCCAAGGGGAGGCTGATATTACCGCAGGTGCAGACGCTCCGCAATCTGTTGGACAAGGGTTGCACGCCGGTGTGTTCCACAGCCGACCGCTTGCCGCAGACGTTGGCTGCCTTGTCGTCTCCCCCGGCCTTGATGATTACCGATTCGCAGGTGTTTCCGCAGGCTGAGGCAGCGTGTCCGCCCCAGACCCGCCTGACCTCTTTTTCCATTCTCTTCGCCCGTCAGAAAGGCGACATCCGTTTGTTCATGGAAGGGGCGAAGGCGTTGCTGGCCTTGCGTCCGGACGCCCGGGTGCTGATAGCCGAGGCCTGCACGCACGTGCCGCGCCACGAAGATATCGGGCGGGTGAAGCTGCCGCGCCTGTTGCGCCGCCGTTTCGGGGAAAGTTTGCGGATAGAGGTCGTGGGCGGGAATGATTTTCCGGAGGAACTGTCGGGATACGACCTGGTGATACATTGCGGGGCCTGCATGTTCACGCGCCGCCATGTGCTCAACCGCCTGCGGCGGGCGCGGGCCTGCGGTGTGCCGGTCACGAACTACGGTGTCGCGCTGGCCGCGCTGGGCGGGATGCTGGAGCGGGTGGAGGTGGGGCTATAGCCCGCATTCCTTTGCAATTCTGAGCAATTCGGGCGTGGGGATGTTTGCCGTGTCGGATTTGTCGTATATGGTCAGTAGGGTGATTCCCCAAGTCTGTGCCTAAAAAGGGATTCTGCTCCAATTCTTTTTCAAGCCGTTCCAAATCTTGCTTCAACGACTTGTATCGTTTGGACAAGATTTTAAGGCGGCGGAAGAATATGTCTGAGATTTCTATCCTACAGTTCATGGAGAGCTTCTTTTAATGTCCTGAATCTGAGTTTGCCTTCTTTCCGTTGCTTGAGTTCGTGACATGCTTGTGCGAATTCCTCCAGTATTTCCTCTTTCGTCATGTCGGCATCCCCGCATTCTTCCTTTGCGGTGTCTTCCTTCTTGCCTTGCAGGCCGATCAGCTGCTTGATTTTGTCCAGCAAGTCATAGTCTTCCGTGGTCAATATGGTCCGTGCCAGTTCCGCACGGAAAGCATCCAGTTCCATTACGCTCATGATAGTTCCTCCTTATGCTTTCTTTGAAGATAATGCAAAGATAGCGTATCTTTTTAGAATTCAGGGCGGCGGGGAGGGATTTTTTTGCGGGCGGGTTTTGCCGTGCGCGGAAAGTTTTGTAAATTCGCGGCTTCAAAATCACGGAAATCTTATGCAGGCACTGAAAGAACGCATCCTTCGCGACGGGAAGTGTTTCGAGGGAGGAATACTGAAAGTAGATAATTTCATCAACCATCAGATGGACCCCGTCTTGATGAAATCCATGGCGGTGGAGTTCGTGCGCCGCTTCGCCGGGAGCGACATCAACAAGGTGCTGACCATCGAGTCCAGCGGCATTGCCCCGGCCATCATGGTGGGCTATCTGTTGGAACTGCCTGTGGTGTTCGCCAAGAAGAAACGTCCGAGCACGATGGAGAACATGCTTTCCACGAAAGTCTTTTCCTTCACGAAGAACCACACATACGATGTGTGCGTCTGCCGCGACTATCTGCACCGGGGCGACAAGGTGCTTTTCATTGACGACTTTTTGGCCAATGGCAATGCGGCCAAGGGCATCATCGACCTCGTGCGTCAGTCAGGGGCTGAATTGTCCGGCATGGGATTTCTCATAGAGAAAGCTTTTCAGCATGGCGGCGATGAATTGCGCGCGATGGGAATCCGCGTGGAGTCGCTGGCCATTATTGACGGGTTGGAGGATTGCCAAATACGGTTGAGGGAATAAAAAAGAGGGGGTATCAAAACCTGCGAGAAGCAACTGCTCCGCCTTGTAGGGGAGCTGGCCCAACGGGCCTGAGGGGGGGGTACACCCACGGACACACACATGAAGTATGTCTTTGTGGACGTGAGACCCCTCCGTCGCTTCGCGCCACCTCCCCTACAAGGGAGGGCACTGAAAAAGTCCATTATTTGAAAATGCCACTAACAAAATGCAAGTAAAAGTACCGGCAACAAGCTAAATAGCGTATAAAACATTGCGTTTACAGCAAATATGCGTCTTTTTATTTACATTACGATAGCACATCTTCGTGAGAGGGGACTTTTTCAGTGCCCTCCTACAAGGCGGAGGAGTTTATTTCGACACACCCTCTTTTATGCTTAATGAATATCCTTTAGATTTGCCCAACTATCTCCTGACATAAGGTGGGGCGGTTTTATTACTATGGGCTGTTGGATGAAAGTTTCAGAGCCTGGAACACCCAGTTTCAAGGCCTGAAACACCCCGTTTCAGAGCCTGAAACTCCGGTGGAATGGAATTTGTCTTTTGGGGAATGGGGTGATATTCAGATTATGGTTTGCGGTAAGGTTTTAGCGGATCCTTTTTGTCCAAGTCGCGCAAATCCTGGAAGAGTTGCACCACGTAGAGCAGGAACAAGATGCAGGCGATGGCAAAACCGATGAAGTCGAACAGCCCGTATGTGCGTCCCCACAGTTTGTAATGGAGTTCCGTCCACGGCGTGTAGATGAATAATGTGTTGATGGCAATCAGGAGCAGGCGCACTTCCGTGGGACCCAGTTTGCCGTAGGTCAGCCGGAATTCGTTGATGATGATGGTGCTGATGTACGTGTAAATGGAGAGGCACAAGTAGCCGCCCATGAGCAGCAAGGCAATGTCCATTCTCATGACAGGCGAGAGGCCGATGCCGATGCAGATGAGGCAGGTGGTCAGTGCGTCCAGCGTGTGGTCTATGAAGAACCCGTAGATGGGGCGTTGTGTTTGACGCACACGGGCCAGTGTGCCGTCAAGGCTGTCGCCGTACCAGTTTACGGCCAAGCCCAGCGAAGAGAGCCAAAGCCAGCGAGCGTCCACGTTGGCCAGCAATCCGCCCGCCACGAAGATGATGGCGCCCAACACGCCGATGAACGTTAGAAAGTCCGATGTGACCCATGTGGGTTGTCGTTGGGCCAGCCACACCAATAGTTTCTTTTCCGCTTTGTTCAGGATGGAAGTCTGGATTCTCTCCGATGATTCATGTCCCATGAGCTTTCCTTGTTTTGTTCTCCTTGTTTAAAAATGAACTCCCGACTTTGCCGCCAATGGGGACGGTGAAGTCGGGAAGTCCAGTCTTTGGTTTTGCCGCGCCTTTCCGTAGGAGACTCCCGCTTGCCGCGGGTCATTTCCTTGCGGAGGGATAACGATGCGGAAAGACAGGGATTCGAACCCTGGGAACAGTTGCCCGTTCACCGCATTTCGAGTGCGGCCCGATCGACCACTC
>CALULT010000082.1 GCA_944321565.1 uncultured Paraprevotella sp.
TCTGATTGAAGTCGGTCAGGGTAATGTCAAACTTCTTGGAGACTAAGAAGTCTTGCCCTTGTTGTCGCCAATAATCGCCGATTTCCTGTGTCCGGATGGCATTTTGCGGAATACCCGCTTGGGCGAGTGCTTCTCTCAATCCTTGTTCTATTTCTGATAAAGGCACTTTGGTGCGGTATTCTTCAGGCTTTGATTTCCCGTCGAACTCTTCTTCAAAGTATTCACGGATTTCAATCACGTAATGGATCTTGTCGGGCACGATTTCTATTTCCGATGTACCCGTCACTTCAATGTAACGCTCGTTGGTTTGCGCCTGCAAGGAAAAGGTTGCCCAAAGGCTGACAATTAATGCTAACAATCTTGTTTTCATAAACTATTTGATTTCAAATTCTGCATTCAATTCTATTATTTCTCTTTTTGCAGAGAACGATTACAAATAAGATAAATCGTTTTCATTGTAGAAATTCTCCTTCCTTGTTTATATATAGCCATCTATCGCTCACCCATTCGTGGTGTTCTCCGTCGAATATCGCTTTTTCTTCTCCTGTAAATGTAACCTTCGCTTTGCCGTTCTTGAATGGAAAAGCAAACTTGAATTGCGGCTTAATGACTACATTGCCCAATGAATCGGCAAAACCTATCCATCCGTTCTCATCCATGATGCGGAAAAGTCCTTCACGGATATAGTCGGGGCCGTTATCGTATTTGAACACAT
Organism: uncultured Paraprevotella sp.; assembly: GCA_944321565.1. Lineage (GTDB taxonomy): Bacteria > Bacteroidota > Bacteroidia > Bacteroidales > Bacteroidaceae > Paraprevotella. The sequence continues at coordinate 716 of CALULT010000082.1, forward strand.
AGAACAACTCTTTGCCTTGATGGTCTATACAAACAATTCGTGCGTCCTGTTTGTTCTCATACACAAAACCGATGTTCCGTATGGTGTCTGTCTGGCAAAACCTGTATTTGCCGCATGGCACGACGGTATCGCCCCATTCATTCAAATAGCATACAGGAACACCGGCCTCAAGATGCTTATCCATAGTAATTGCCACCAACATTCTTTGCGCTGGAAGCGAATTGAAATTCATGAGTAAAAGCAATATGTACAGAAGCTTTCTCATAACCTATCATTTTAATGCAACTCAAAGATACGGAAAAGGAAGCACCTGACCAATCATTAGACTAATCTTTTCCCGTTAGGTTTAAGCAAATTAAGTCTTGTTGCCTAAAAACAGAGACCGGATGTGGACGAATCCCTGATTCGCTTTATGTTGGTTTCATCTATTGTTTTGGGAAAAAATGTTCTCTTTTTGTCTTTTTAAGTAATTATGGCTACTTTTGCAGGATAAACCTTTAAAAAAGAATCAAATGACACACTACAAAAGTTCAATCCTATGGTTGGCATTGGGTTTCACGGTTTTGTTGCCGGCGGGAACGTTTGCTGCCGGAGTTCCAATGTCTGTGGCCTGTACGAACGACTCGGAGGTGGTCGCAATTCAATCTTGGCATCAGTTGCCTGACGATGACAAGGTCGCAAACAATGAAGTCTATGACATTGAAAGGGTGGATGTAAAGCCGCAATTCCCAGGTGGGAACACGGAGTTCCTCAAATTACTTAATGAACAAATCAAATATCCCTCGGAGTGTTTGAAACGCGGAGTGCAGGGTAGAGTTTTTATTCGGTTTGTTGTGGAAAAAGATGGCACTATTGGGGACATTGAAATCCTGCGTAGCCCGGATTCCGCATTGTCAGAGGAAGCCAAGCGAGTGTTGAAGCTGATGCCCAAATGGGAGCCGGGGCAGAAAGACGGAAAGACCGTAGCCACACGTTTCTCCATTCCGGTAAATTTCCGTATTCAAGAACCCGTAAAGAAAAAGAAATAGAACAGGGTTACATGCGCCTCCGGTAGTAAAGGTGCTTGCTTGGCAAAATAAGATATCTTCTTTTGAGTTGGTTAGTAACTTTAGGAAACCGACTAGTGCCCGCGTTTTGCCTGCAAATTCTGCAGCGAAACGCGGCTTGTAACACAATCTTAACATGAATGACACACGTCTTACATCTATGACCCGTAATTTTGCACTCAAAAATTAACCATTATTATTGTGTGTTATGGACATAGTGTATTTTAGTTTCATTCTGTTCCTGTTCATGCTGGCCGTTTTCGACCTCATTGTCGGCGTGAGCAATGATGCCGTGAACTTCCTGAACTCGGCAATCGGGGCGAAGGTCGCCCGTTTCCGTACTATCCTGATTGTGGCTTCCATCGGCGTGTTTGTGGGAGCCTCGATGAGTAACGGCATGATGGACATCGCGCGGCATGGCATATTCCAGCCGCAGATGTTCAGTTTCAACGACCTCTTGTGTATTTTCCTGGCCGTGATGGTGACGGACGTGGTGTTGCTGGACGTGTTCAACACGCTGGGCATGCCGACTTCCACCACCGTGTCGATGGTGTTCGAGCTGTTGGGCGGTACGTTCATCCTTTCAATGCTGAAAATCATTTCTGACGACAGCGGTTTGTTGACTTTCGCCGACTTGTTGAATACGGACAAGGCATTGTCTGTGATTTTGGCCATATTCCTTTCCGTGGCGGTGGCATTCATTTTCGGCACGATAGTGCAGTGGATTTCCCGCCTGATTTTCACGTTCAATTACAAGTCTAACTTGAAATGGAAAATTGGAATCTTCGGTGGCATCGCCGTGACGAGCATCCTTTATTTTGCTTTGTTGAACGGGTTGAAAGGCACAACGTTCATGACACCTGAATTCCATGCCTGGATTGATGAAAACACAGGTATGTTTGTGCTGATTTGCTTTGTGGCGAGCACGGTATTGATGCAAATCCTGCATTGGTGCAAGGTGAATGTGTTCAAGATTGTCATACTGCTGGGCACGTTTGCCTTGGCCTTGGCCTTTGCCGGCAACGACTTGGTGAACTTCGTGGGTGTGCCTTTGGCTGCTTATTCGGCTTATCAGGACTATGCTGCCAACGGTGCAGGGCAGGCAGACACGTTCATGATGGATTCATTGAACGGGAGTGCCCAAACGCCCATTTATTTTTTGGTGGGCGCAGGTATCGTAATGGTGTATGCGCTGGCTACGTCCAAGAAGGCGCAGAACGTGGTGAAGACCTCCGTGGATTTGTCCCGTCAGGACGAGGGTGAGGAGATGTTCGGTTCCTCCCGCGTGGCCCGCAGCATTGTGCGCGGTGCCAACAATCTGAATGAGTTCATTTCGAAATATACGCCACGGCCTGTGCTCAGGTGGATTGATTCCCGTTTCAACAAGGACGAGGCCATCTTGGCCGACGGGGCGGCTTTCGACTTGGTACGTGCTTCGGTCAACTTGGTACTTTCCGGACTGTTGATTGCATTGGGTACTTCGCTGACCTTGCCTTTGTCCACCACTTACGTGACGTTCATCGTGGCCATGGGTGCCTCCTTGGCCGACCGTGCGTGGACACGTGAGAGCGCGGTGTTCCGTATCACGGGTGTGTTGAACGTGATTGGCGGCTGGTTCCTCACGGCAGGCATTGCCTTTACGGCTTGTGCAGTGGTAACGATAGCCATGTATTATGGCGGCGCCGTGGTGATGGCTTTGTTCGTCTTTGCCGCTGTGTTCATCCTCATCCGCAGCAATTTCTCCTCGAAGAGCAAAGACGAAGTGGACTATCAGGAACAACTGTTCAAACAGATGATGGCCACGAAAGACAAGGCCGAATCGTGGAACTTGCTGAAAAAGCATGTGGCCATGACGCAGCAGAACATGTTGGACTTCGTGTGGAAGACCTACGAGGAAATTGTGAACGGTTTTGTGGACGAGGACTTGAAGACGCTACGTCGCGCCGTGAAGCATATTGACACTGAGAAATCGTTGCGCCGTAAGTTGCGCCAGCGCGAATTGGTGGGCATGCGCCGCATTGACAAACAAATCTCGCTGGAGAAGAACACGTGGTTCCACTTGGCTGCCAACAGCGGCGAACAGATGCTCTACTGCTTGAAACGCATGTCGGAACCTTGCAAGGAGCACGTGGATAACAACTTCAACCCCCTTTCGCGCGAATGCATCGAGGAAATCCTTCCGGTGAAGAAGAAAATCGTGGACTACCTTATGCGCAGCGAACAGATTGTGGAAGACCACGACTATGACCACATCGATGCTTTGCTGGCCGAAGAGGATGCTTACAAGCAGAAACTTTCCGAACTGCGCAAGGCACAAGAAGACCGTATCCAAATGGATGCGTCGCAGGGGCTGAAAGTGTCGTTGGTTTACCTGAACGTGCTACAGGAAACCCAGGAATTGTTGAGCGGCCTGCGCCACTATCTGCGTGCTTATAGGAACTTCCAGCAATAAGAAGTTGGCATTTGATTTTCCAGCCGGGACTTTTCTTTAAAAATTCCGGCTGGAAGCTTTTGCTTTTCATTATATTATCAGTATTTTTGTAAAACCATAGATAAGTCAAGCGTTATGGAGATGAAGAAGACGGTGGGAATGGCGTTGCCGATGATTCCGAGAGATGTCAGCTGGATGTATTTCAACTACCGCATCCTGCAAGAAGCCAAGAACAAGGACGTGCCTTTGTTGGAACGTCTAGGCTTCATGGGGATTTACAGCAACAACCTGGATGAGTTTTTCCGGGTGAGGATGGCCACGCAGGCAAGGATTGCCGAAAGCAGCGTGAAGCAGATGAAGACGCAAAGCGAGGAGGCCGGAGAGACGATAAAGGAAATCAACAGGCTGAATAACCGCTACAACAGGGAGTTTGAGCACGTGGTGCAGCAGCTGACGGAAGAATTGGCCAAGGAAAAAATATGCATGCTCACTGAAAAACAACTGAGCGAACCGCAGCAAGCATTCATCCGTTCCTATTTCCGCAATAAATTGGCCGGTTTCACTAATCCGATTTGGCTGTCACAGGCCGAGCGGTTGGCCAACGAGTCGGACGACACGATTTACTTGGCTGTGAAAATGACGCGCTGGCACGACGACTCGAAAAAGCCTAAAAAAGAATATGCGCTTATCAAAGTGCCGGTGGAGAAGTTCGGCCGTTTTGTGGAACTGCCCGAAGGGGAGGACGGTACACATTATATCATGTACTTGGACGACGTCATTCGTTGTTGCCTGCCGATGATTTTCGTCAGTGTGGATTTCGACCATTTCGAAGCTTATTCTTTCAAGTTCACGAAAGATGCCGAAATGGAATTGGATAACGAATTGGATGCAGGAACGCTGCAGAAAGTGCAACGGGCCGTGAAAAGCCGCAAGAATGGCCAACCCATCCGCGTGATTTTCGATGCATCGATGCCGAAGGACTTGTTCCGGAAAATCATGCAGAACCTGTCTTTGGATAAGTTCGACACGACATTGTCCGGCGGACGCTACCAGAACCATAAGGACTTGATGAAGTTTCCCGACTGCGGGCGCAAGGACTTGAAATATCCCGCATGGAAACCTTTGTTCCGCCCCGAGTTCACGGGTGCGAGGAGCATGTTGGACCTGATTCGCGAGGAAGACCGCTTCCTGCATGTGCCTTACCATTCTTTTGACCATTATATCCAACTGTTGTGCGAAGCTGCGATTTCACCGCGTGTAAAGTCTATCAAGACCACGCTCTACCGGTTGGCCAAAGACAGCAAGGTGGTGGAGGCTTTGATTGCCGCTGCCAAGAACGGCAAGAAGGTGACGGTGGTCATCGAGTTGCTGGCACGTTTCGATGAATCCAGCAACATCAAGTGGAGCAAGCGCATGAAGGACGCAGGCATCAATGTCATTTTCGGCGTAGAAGGGCTAAAAGTACACTCCAAACTGTTGTGGGTTGAGATGGCAGGCGGCAGCGACATTGCTTGTGTTGGTACGGGCAACTTCCACGAAGGGAATGCCAAGGTTTATACGGACTGCCTGCTGATGACGGCGGCTCCGTCTATTGTGAAAGACGTGGCAAACGTGTTCCATTTCATTGAAAAGCCGTTCTTGCCCGTGAAGTTCAAGGAATTGCTCGTCTCTCCCAACACGATGAAGAAAAACGTGTTGGCCATGATGCAGAATGAGATTAAGAACAAGCGGCAGGGCAAACCTGCCTACATAAAAGTGAAAATCAACCACATCACGGACGAGGACATCATGCGCAAGCTCTATGAGGCTTCGTCCGCAGGCGTGGAAGTGGATTTGCTGGTACGTGGCAACTGCTCGTTAGTGACGGGCATACCCGGAAAAAGCGACCATATCCGCATCCACGGCATTATCGACCGTTATTTGGAGCACAGCCGCATCCTTATTTTCTGTAACGGTGGCGATGAACGTTATTACATGGGTAGTGCGGACTGGATGCCCCGCAACCTGGACAACCGCATCGAGGTGATGACTCCGGTGTATAACACATTTATCCAAGAGGAACTGAAACGCATTGTGGAGTGGGGGATGAAGGACAATCAGAAAGGCAGAATCGTGGACGGGACAGGCGAGAACCGTTTCTATGCAGACCCGGAACATCCGGAGCCGTTCCGTTCCCAAGAAGAGTTATACCGTTATTATGAAAAACAGGTGGCGGAAATGCGCGCCGCCCTAAAAAAGGAGGAAGCATGATGGAAGGCATGAATTTTGCGGCAATAGACATCGGGACGAATGCTGCGCGTCTGTTGATTAAGAACATTGACCATAATCCGCTGGGCGAGACAAAATACCGGAAAGTCTTGTTCATCCGCTATCCTTTGCGGTTGGGAATGGATGTATTCTCGAAAGGAAAAATCGGAAAGGAAAGGGCGGAGATGATGATGCGCATGATCAAAGGTTTCAAGCAGATGATGCGCATGTACGATGTGGTGGACTACCGGGCATGTGCGACAAGCGCCATGCGGGATGCCAAAAACGGGAAATCGCTCATTGCCAAGATAGAGAAGAAAACAGGCATCCGCATCGATTTGATTGACGGGAAAGAAGAAGCCGGCATCCTCTACGGGAACCATATCGAGCAGTTGCCAGACAAGGAAGGCACGTTCATGTATGTGGACGTGGGTGGCGGCAGCACTGAAATCACACTGATTCACCAGGGCAAGTTGGTGGGGTCGATGAGCTACAACATTGGAACTATCCGCTTGCTCAACCGGGCCGTGAAGGACGGCATCGTGGATGGCCTGAAAGCCGACATGGAAGGGATGTATATCAATTACGGGCCTATTAATATAATAGGTAGCGGTGGCAACATCAACAAGCTTTTCCGCCTGGCGGAGGAAAAAAACAAGAAAGAACTGATTCTTCCGGTAGATTCGTTGCGTGCCTTGCACAACAAACTGCAACCACTTTCCATTGAGGAACGGATGGATCGTTTCGGCCTGAAGCCCGACCGTGCGGATGTCATAGTGCCGGCGGCCGAGATTTTCCTGATTATCGCCGACTGCATCCATGCCGACTTCGTTTATGTGCCGACCATAGGACTTGCCGACGGCATCATCGGGGATTTGTATGCCAAGGCCGAGCGCAGGGAGCGGGAGCGTTTCTATCGGGGAAAATTGCAATTGAGCGCGGAAGCACAAGGAGTGGTCAACGCGGAGACTGTGGAGCAAGAACATTGAGGAGCTTGCTCCTCTTTTTTTGCAAAAAAGGAAAACAGAAGCATGGGGAAAACAAAAAGTTTTGTATTTTTGCCCCAATAAAATGAAACTTGACATGAAATGGTTGCAATTTTTATTCCTTTTGTTCTTTGCGGTGGATGCGTTTGCCGTACCGGCACGTAGTTACGTGTTCCGGGCGAAAATGGCCGATGGGACATATCAGAACATCCGTTTTTGCGGGGATGAGAACCGACGTCTTTACTTGGACGAAAACGGCTGTGTCGTGGAGCAAAATGCAGAAGGATTGTTTGTGGGCACGGGGAAAAAACCTGCGGATATCCTGCCGGGAGTGCGCAGCATGCGTGCAACGGGAATTGGCGTGTTGGAAGACGCTCCGATAAAATCTTTCGGAAGTCCGAAAATCCCTGTGATACTAGTGAATTTCGCAGATGTGAAAATGACGGTTGCCGACACCGACGAAGCCCTTCAAGAATACTACGACCTTTATTGCAATGGGACTCGCGACGGGAACCTTTATACGGAGGCTGGCAGCATGGGGGCTGTGCGTGATTATTTTGTCCAGCAAAGCGATAGCTTGTTCTTGCCCGAATTCGAAGTCATAGGGCCGGTGACGCTGACTCGGCCAATGGCGTATTATGGAGAGAACAGCGGCAGTACGACGGATATCCATTTCATGGATTTCTGCCAGGAAGCATTGGAACAAGCCATAGCCTTAAAGGGAGACTTCACTTCCGAGTTTGACAATGACGGCAATGGCACGGTGGATTTGGCCTTTTTCATTTATGCAGGTTTCCCTGAGTCGGAAAGTGGCGTGTCGGAAGATGCGATATGGCCCAAAGAAATGCTTACTCCGATGACGATAAATGGCGTGACCGTGTCGGTCTTGGCTTGTGGAAGCGAACTGACATCAAGGTCGGGGGGCATTTCCTGCGGAATTGGTACGATGTGCCATGAGTTGTCCCATGCCTTAGGGCTTCCCGACACCTACGATACGGGGTATTACAAGGCTCTTGGCATGTCTTTTTGGTCGCTGATGGATTCGGGGAACTATATTCAGAACGGACAGGTTCCCTGTGGCTATACGGCTTATGAGCGGGATTTCCTCGGATGGCGCCTGTTGCAGGAGCTTACAGGAAGCACGACGGTGTGTTTGCGTCCCCTTGAGGACGGAGGGGTAGGATATAAAATCGTAAACGAGGAAAATCCGGAAGAGTATTATGTCGTGGAAAACCGCCAACCCGTCAGATGGGATACCGCCATCGGGGAATTAGGACATGGCATGCTGGTCACGCATGTGGATTACGACCGAGATGCATGGACCAGTAACAGGTTGAATGTGGACGAAGACCACCAACGCATGACTTTCATCCCGGCCAACAACCGTTATGTGGGAAATTATTCAGTGGATTTGTCTTCTGCGGAATTAAAGGAAGCCATAAGCGGGCAACCTTATCCCGGAACATCGGGGAACGATGCCTTGACCAACACTTCGGTGCCTGCTTCCGTGGTTTTCACAGGAGGTTTCATGAACAAGCCCATCAAGCAAATCCGCGAGTTGGAGAACGGCGACGTGGTTTTCAAGTTCATGCCGAAAGGGCAGTTGGAAGCACCGGAAGGCTTGGAAGCGGCATGCCGGGGCGAAAACAGTTTTGATTTGAAATGGTCGGAGAGCGTAAATGCGGCATGTTACAGGGTCGAAGTATATGGAGTGGACGTGGCCGGCGAGTTCGAGACAAATCCCGTGTCGGTTGTGGATTCCGTTTATTCCACTTCGTGTGACATAACGCTGGCCGACACACCGGGACATTATGAAGATTACGTGTGCCGCGTGATGGCGATGCACGATGAATACGAGGATTCTCCATATTCGGATACGTGCCGGGTGGACATGTCGGCAACGGCCATTTCGCAAGCCAAATCCGACAATATGTCTCCTGTGGAAGTTTATTCTTTGAATGGTGTCTTGCAGGCAACTTCCCTTGAGGCGATGAAGAACCTTCCAATGGGAGTGTATATCCTGAGGAAAGGAAAAGAAACGAAAAAGATAGTTATTGACTAAACATAAGATGACGATGAAAAAATTGAATTTGAAAACGGTATTGGTTTGCCTGAGTTTGCTGTTCACAGTGAATGCGCAGGCGCAATTGGGGAATTTGTTGAAGAACGTGTTGGGAAGCGGAACCGCTAATTCCGAACAGGCTGAAACCACCACGGAAAACAAGGTCGGTGGCCTGGTGTCTTTGTTCCAAAACCTGATAGGCAAGGACAAGGTGGACAATTCCAGCCTGAAGGGCGAATGGATTTACGAAAGTCCGGCGGTGGCATTTGAGTCGTCAAACTTGTTGAACAAGGCCGGCGGAAAGTTCATTGCCAACACATTGGAAAACACGTTGCAGAAATATTTGGAGAAAATAGGCTTCACCGAAGGGAAGGTGGAGATGTCTTTTGACGGGGATTCCACGTTTCAAATGAAAATCGGCACCCAAACGATTGAAGGCATTTATTCCGTGAACGAGAATGAGCTTTCCATGAAGCGCAAGGCCATCCTGTTGAACGCCCGTCCGGTGACGGCGAATGTCGCGGTGAAGACAGACAATATCCAAATCACGTTCAAGGCCGACAAGTTGCTGGAGTTTTTCACGAACATTTCCAGCATGACTTCCAATGGCACGTTGAACTTGGTGAGCAAGCTGGCCAGCGGATACGATGGCATGCAGTTGGGCTTCCAGTTTAAACGGAAAGAATAGGCTTCCGGGGGAGAGAAAAGTAACAAGCCGCATGGTTCACCTGTTAGGATGAAGCCATGCGGTTTTTGGGTATCCATCCGAAACTCGGCGTGTTTTTTCGTTCGGTTTAAAATCCGAACTTTGCTCAAAAAAAGGCATGTTCAATTTGAATGAAAACAACCGCTTTGTGATGAGCCGTAATCCCATGGATTTACGCAAGGGGGTGGATAGCCTGTGCGGTGCTATCCGCTCCTGCCATTTGGACCCTTTGAATGGCGACGTGTATGTGGGGGCAGGGGAAATCCCGCGGGCGCAGCTGAGGCACTTCAAGGGGGCGGTGCAGACGGACGGCTACAAGGTGTACGACTACTTCGAAAAGGTTCCGGGAGTCATACCGCTGTCCTGCAT
>CALULT010000083.1 GCA_944321565.1 uncultured Paraprevotella sp.
ATGGACACCTACGCCAACATCATCAACAACAACACTAGCGGCGTGATGAAAATGCTCACGTCCATCTCCATCATCCTCATGTTCCCCACGCTCATCGCCAGCTTGCTGGGCATGAACCTCCACAACGGCATGGAAAAGTGGGCTTGGGGATTCCCCCTCGCATTGATACTGACCGTGGGGGTCACAGCTGTGTTTGTATGGTATTTTAAACGGAAAACGTGGATTTAACGTCAGAAAATCAAAAAAAACAAGAGATTTTTTAGGATTCGAACGTTTTTTATACTTAATTTGTGCCCCACTAAGTGATTATAAACATCTATTCATTACTAAAACAAGTAAAATGATGGACTCTCAAGAAACCCGGAAAGCGGAAGAAAACGCAATGCCCGAAGTACGGGAAACGAATGAAACACAAAATGCACCCCAAGCTGAGGAAGCAACAGAAGTAAAGGATATGCCTGGACAAACAACCAAACAAGCAACCGACGCTTCCCAAACAGAAACACTTGAGGGCGACGAAACAGCGGCCAAGACGGAAGTTCAAACCGAAACAGGAACAACGGCCGAAATGGATGGAGCAGAAAAGACTGAAGCTCCCGAAGAAACCGGAGCACCGGCCATCCCCGCGCCGCAAACACAGGAAGAGGTCATCGCGCGCCTGAAAGAACTGGCCCGCGCCAATGCCGTACCGGAAAGGCAAGAAACAGAAGTGCTGAAACAAGCTTTCTATAAAATACACAAAGCCAACGTGGCCGCCGCACAAGCCGAGTTCGTGGCTAATGGCGGAGCACCCGAAGACTTCCTGCCATCGCCCAACACGCTGGAAGATGAGTTCAAGGAAGCCATGAACGTCATCAAACAGAAACGGGCAGAACTGCAAGCCGAACAGGAACGGCAAAAAGAAGAAAACCTACAGAAAAAGCTGGCCATCCTGGAACGCATCAAAGCCATGAGCGCCACGCCGGAAGAGGCCAACCAGGCTTACAAGGAGTTCAAGGAACTGCAAGCACAATGGAAAGAACTCAACCCGGTGCCGGCGGAGAAAGCCAACGAACTGTGGAAAAACTACCAGCTTTACGTGGAGCAATACTACGACCAACTGAAGCTGAACAACGAATTCCGCGAATATGACTTCAAAAAAAACTTGGAAATCAAAACCCACTTGTGCGAAGCCGCAGAAAAGCTGAGCGAAGAACCGGATGTCATCGCAGCGTTCCAAAAACTGCAAACCTTGCACCAAGAATACAAGGAAACAGGCCCTGTGGCCAAGGAACTGCGCGAAGAAATCTGGGCGCGTTTCAAAGCCGCATCCACCGTGGTCAACAAACGCCACCAACAGCACTTCGAGGAACTGAAACAGAAAGAAGGGGAAAACCTGGAAAAGAAAACCGCCTTGTGCGAGAAAATCGAAGCCATCGAAACAGCTGCCATCAAGACAGCTGCAGAATGGGAAAACCGCACGAAGGAAATCATCGAGCTACAGAAGGAATGGCGCACCATCGGATTTGCCCCACAGAAAATGAACGTGAAGATTTTTGAACGGTTCCGCGCTGCCTGCGACCGTTTCTTCACGGAAAAAGCCGCTTTCTTCAAGCACCTGAAGGAGGAACAAGCCAGCAACCTGGCCAAAAAGACCGCACTCTGCGAACAAGCGGAAGCACTGAAGGAAAGCACTGACTGGAAAGCTACGGCCGACAAACTGGTACAAATCCAAAAAGAGTGGAAAACCATCGGTTCCATCCCAAAAAAATACTCGGAATCCTTGTGGCAACGCTTCATCGGAGCCTGCGACTACTTCTTCGAACAGAAAAACAAAAACTCCGCCTCGCAACGTAGCGAAGAAAAAGAAAACCTGCACAAGAAAGAAGAAATCGTCAAGAAGCTGAAAGCCTTGCTCACCGACGAAGAGGACAATAACAAACAGGAAACCGTGAAAGCCTTGATGAAGGAATGGAACGACACGGGCTTCGTTCCTTTCAAGGATAAAGACCGCATATACAAATCGTATCACGACACAGTGGACGAACTCTTCAAAGCCCTGAACATGTCGGCCGCACGGCGCCGCCTGGACAACTTCAAAAACAACCTGAAGAATGAAATCAAGGAAGGTGCACAAGGAGTGTCCCGCGAACGCGACCGCCTCATGCGGGCTTACGAAGCCAAGCGCAACGAAATCAAAACGTATGAAAACAATTTGGGATTCCTGACGTGCAGTTCCAAAAAGGGCAGCTCGCTGCTGGATGAGATGAAAAAGAAGATGGAAAAGCTCAAGGACGAGCTGAACCTGCTGAATGAGAAAATCGCAGCCATCGACAAAGAGATGTCCGCACCAAAAGAATAAAAAAGACAACATACCTTTTTTAGGAATGTGCCGTAAACCATCCGCTTAACATGGTGGTTTACGGCACGTCCGTTTTTCCGCCCCATTATAGAATTCGCCCGTGGATGCCTGTGTGTGAGCCCACTCTTCTTCCAAGGCAACAACTCATAACATACCGGCACATGGCATCCACAAAAAAACGCACGAAAAACGCGTCCTGTTTCCCTATTTTTATTATCTTTGCCCTCGGAACCTCTTCTATTGTCCTTGCGAGGACGTTCAAAAAAAGGGGAGGACATACAAAAAGACGTTAACAGCGTTTGTCTTAGGGCTTTCAAACTTCACAACCTTGAACAATCCCAAGTAAGACAGCAGCAACGAAACGTCCACATGAGATGTATGGTTACAGTGTACCAAGGGGGTACACTGTAACTACTCTATAAGCGTGGGCCTTTGCGTTGCTCTTCTCTTGGGATGGGCAATGTGAAGGCCTGAAAGCAAAGATGAGCAATGTGATGGGTCCTCGCTTTTTGTACCCTCCAAGCAGCACAACTTAAAAACACAATGGCTACCGAGGACAAGCCCCAGTGAAAGATTACCCTCATGAAAATCCATTTCGGTAAACTACTCCAAAAAAACACTCCGCGAACAAGGACGCTCCGCCACGTGGTTTGCAGGGCAATTGTATTGCACACGTCCCAATGTCTATAAAATATACCAAAAAGAAAGCATAGACAGCGCACTCATGTTCCGCATATCACAAATCCTACAGCATGACTTCTTCTTGGATTTCTCCCAAGCATTCAAGCAAGAACAAGAAGGTTGACTACATCTACGAAAAACACGGGAACCGTGCCTAAAAGGTTCCATTTTGGATACGGATAAGTATAAAAATCGGAAACAGTGTTTCCATGAGCGCAAGACCCTTTTATGCTATCTTTGCACTTATAAACTTTTAAATACAATTACACATGAAAAAGAACTTTGCCTACGGTATGTTTACCGCATTGGCATGCGTGGGGCTTTTGCTCCCCTCTTGCCGCACCAAAACAGTTTATGCCCCTTATCCCAACTACACCAATGCCCCACAGGCTCAAATGCCACACAACGACAAAGTGGAAGAAGAGCTGGACGACTGCGAAAAAGAATCCCTGCAGATGGAAGGAGATTTACTCAGGGCTTACGGTTCGGCCATCGATTATGACCGCGACTTTGCCCGGCAGTCGGCCGTGGCCAACGCACGGGCACAAATGGCCAGCGACATCCAGGCATTGGTTACCAACGTATTCAAGAATTATCGCGCCACCACGACGAAAAACAACGTAAGCACGTCAGAGGCCGACCGCCAACAAGACATCATCTCCATCGCCGAAGAGGTCATCAGCCGCACGACAATCACTTGTTCCAAACGTTACCGGCTTTCTGACGGGCGTTATGAATGTGCGGTCTGCGTCAGCATGGTGCAATCAGCCTCCGAGGACATCGAAAAAGCGGTGTTGAGCGAAGACGCGAAATTGGGCGTACGCTTTGATGCCGAACAATTCCGGAAATCTTATCAGGAAGAACTGGAACGATACCGCCAGCAAAAGCAGAGCCAGCTCTAATCATCCCATAAAGAAATGAAGAAGATAATACTTTTGTCGCTCTGTTTCCTTTTGGCAGGCAACCTCCCGGCACAGACGCACAAATCAGACAGACTCAAGCCACAATGGCTTACACGCAAACTACCCGAAAGCCGGTCGCCATCCTATTTTTTCCTTAACGCCGAGGGCATGGGAGCCTCTTTGGAGGCCGCCCGGCAAATGGCACTCGTGAACCTCTCCACACGCTTGGAACACGAACGGGGAATCGTAGTAGAGACCACAGTCAGTGCAGGCTCCGTGCAACACCGCGAGGGAAACGCATCGACTTATTCGTCCCGCCGCGAATTTGCCATGACGGCACATGAATCCGGCAAACGGATAGACATGAAATGCCGCGTCATCGATGAATATTGGGAAGAGCGGAACGGACAATACACCTGCCACGTGCTCTACACGGTGGCAGACCACAACCTCGCGCAAGCCGGCAGCTACGACGACCACATCTCGCTCACCACGTCGTATGGTGCCAAGGGACTGGTGCGCTCCATCATCCCCGGATGGGGACAGATATATAAAGGAAGCGTAGCCAAAGGCACCGCCATCCTATGTGGGGAAGCCGCCTGCGCCGTGGGCATCGTGATTTGCGAGAACCAGCGCGCATCGTACCACAAGAAAATGAAAGAACAACCGCGCCACGCCAAAACCTATAACTCCAAGGCCGACAACTGGGAATCGGGGCCAACATCTGCATCGGGGCGGCTGCAGCCCTCTATGTGTACAACCTGATAGACGCCGTGACGGCCAAAGGGGCGCGCAGGGTAGTCGTCAGAAAAGTGCGCCAAAGCCTCTCCCTGCACCCCGTCATGTCGCCGTCCTGCACGGGAATGTCCTGGGCTTGGACGTTCTAACGCCCAAACATAAGATTTCATTATGGAAAACTAAAAACAAATCAACATGAAACACTTTTTCAACATCATCCTCTGTATGACCGTTTTGCTGTGCCTCAGCAACTGCGCCAAAGACGAAGAAGTCATGACCGGCACCATTGCGGGCTTGGTCTCCGACATGACGAATGCCAACACGGCCATTGCCGGTGCCACAGTCACCCTGTCGCCCACAGGATTAAGCAAAACCACTGGGAGCGACGGGCGATATGAGTTCACCGAAATAGAACCGGGAACATACACCGTCAGCATCAAGGCCGACAATTATCAGGAAGACAGCAAGTCGGTCTCCGTTTATGCCGGCCAGGTGGCTACTGCCGACTTCCAACTGAGCCCCGGACATACAAACGTGACTATTTCACCGCTCGCACTGAGTTTCGGGCCGAACAACGAACAACTTTCGTTCACCATAAAGAACCAAAGTAACAGCCCGCTGCAATACAGCATTTCCGGTTATCCGGCCTACCTGACGGTTTCGCCGAGTTCCGCGCAAATCAGTGCCAAAAGCACACAGGCCGTCATGGTAAAAATCAACAGGAACGCCATCACATCCGATGTCAGCACCCAACTGGTCGTGAACATCGGCAACGATTCATACCCGGTCAGCATCACAGTCAACTCGCAAGAAGCCAGCACCAAGATGAGCGTCACACCCTCCACCCTGAACTTCGGCACCGAATATACCGAATTGCAGTTCACAGTCAAAAACGTGGGCACCGGAGGGACGCTGAATTGGAACATTTCAGCCCCCACCAACGCTTGCCTCTCCGTCAGCCCGAAGTCGGGTAGCCTGGCCATCGGTGCCTCGCAACCTGTCACCGTCAAGCTGAACCGCACACAGATGACTGCCGACATCCCGGCCGCCTTCATCAATGTCAACACCGAAGGAGGTTCACAGTCCGTCACCGTCACCGCCACCTACACTTCGGGCGGGAGCGGCGATGGAGGCAGCGGAAGCGGCAACAGCAACCAGACCGTGGCGCAAGGCTTATACGTGTATTACAAATTCGATGGCGACTTCAACGACGCCACGGAGAATGCGGTGAACGGCTTCGGACTCAACTCCCCCTCTTTCGTGGAAGGCGTTTCCGCCGGTTCCAAGGCCGTGAAGTTCAGCCGCACCAATGAAAGTGCCTTCGTGGTGCCGCAACCCATCATTGACTCCCGCGAAATGACCATTAGCTTTTGGGGGAAAGACTTCAGCGACGGCGGCATATTCCATATGGTGTCTTCCCATGACAACGAAAGCATGTTCACGCTCAGCATGAGCGGTGGTGCGCTGAAATTCGTTGTGACACGTTACAACAACCAATACCAATATGACGAAACCGGCTCTTTCATGCATCCGAACCTAAGCGACGGGAAGTGGCATCATATCGCGCTCACCAGCGACTTCCATAAGACCACATATGGCACGATTACCACGAACCTATATGTAGATGGACAAGCCGTGGATGTCACCACCGAAGACGCCAACATATTCACCGAAGGCGAAACCTCCAACAACAGTTATGGCAGCGGCACCAAATTCGTAATGGGCGGTGAGATTGACCTCTATTTTTCCAAACTGAACGCCACGAATATGTCTGTGGACAACTTCCGCGTATATGACACGCGTAAGCTCTCGGCCGAAGAAATCAAACAAATTTACGAAGCAGAGAAATAAGAAACTGCAACATAGAATTGCCTCGCACCACCATACTACTTTGTTGTTCCCTTGCATCGGAAACCGTTCCGGCGCAAGGGAACAACCGTATTGAGAAGTTCCAACGGTAAAAGCGGAAAGCCCTGCAGGCGGACGAGCCCTAACAAGGCTGAAGGGTCTCACATCCACGGAATCAGCACACAAGCATGCCGATATAGATGCAAAACCCCTCAGTCACTTCGCGACAACCCACCTGCAAGGCAGGCAATCATTCAAATTCTATTTGGCTCCATTTAAAGCTATCGTCTCGGATGGCCTACAATTCAGCCAGCTCGATGAACTTGTCCACGGCGGCACTCAGGCCGTCGGGGTTCTTGCCGCCGGCGGTGGCGAAGTGGGGCTGCCCGCCGCCTCCGCCCTGGATGAGCTTGGCGGCCTCGCGGATAATCTTGCCCACGTTCATGCCGTGGTCCTTCACCATGCTGTCCGAGGCTGCGGCGGTGAGCATGGGTTTGCCCTCATGGATGCTGCCGATGATGACCAGCGCGTTCTCCGCCTCGCCACGGAGCTGGAAGGCCATGTCCTTCACCACGTCGGCAGGCATGGGGACGACGCTGCGGAAGACAGTGACGCCGTTGACCACCTGGGCCTGTGCTATGATGTCCTTCTTCACCTGGGCGGCTTTCTCGCGGACGGTCTCCTCCAGCTGTTTCTTCAGGCTGGCGTTCTCTTCGATGGCCTTGTGGATGGCGGCCTTCACGTCCGGCGCGTTGTTGAACATGGCGCGCAGGTCGTTCGTCAGGTCCTGCATGGCATAGAGCCTGTCCTCCACCTTCTTGCCCGTGATGGCCTCGATGCGGCGCACGCCGGCGGCCACGGAACTCTCGCTGAGTATCTTCACCATGCCGATGCGTCCGGTGGACTTGGCGTGGCATCCGCCGCAGAACTCCACGCTGTCGCCGAACTGCACAACGCGCACACGGTCGCCATACTTCTCTCCGAAGAGGGCGATGGCACCCAGTTCCTTGGCTTTCTCAATGGGCATGTCGCGGTGGTCTTGGAGCGGGATGTCCTCGCGGATTTTCTCGTTTACTATGCGTTCCACTTCGCGCAGCTGTTCATCCGTCACCTTTTGGAAGTGGGAAAAGTCGAAGCGCAGGTATTCGGGCGTGACGAGCGAGCCTTTCTGTTCCACGTGGCTGCCCAAGACGGTGCGCAACGCTTGGTCGAGCAGGTGGGTGCAGGTGTGGTTGGCCTCGCTGGCCGCCCGCAGGTCGGTGTCCACGCAGGCCATGAAGTCGGCTTCCGGGTGTTGAGGTAGTGTCTTGGCGATGTGTACCGGCAGGTTGTTTTCCCGCTTCGTGTCAATGATGTCAATGGTCTCGTATTCCGAGCAGAGTGCGCCGCGGTCGCCCACCTGTCCGCCCATTTCGGCGTAGAACGGTGTCTTGTCGAGCACGATTTGGTAGAACGACTGTTTCTTTTGCGTCACCTTGCGGTAGCGCAGGATGTGGCATTCATATTCCGTGAAGTCCCATCCCACGAATTCCGTCTCGCCTTCGGCCAGCACCACCCAGTCGCCGGTCTCCACGGCGGCGGCGTTGCGGGCGCGTTCCTTCTGCTTCTGCATCTCGGCGTTGAAGGCGGTCTCGTCCACGGTCATGCCGTTCTCGCGGCAGATGAGTTCCGTCAGGTCGAGCGGGAAGCCGTAGGTGTCGAAGAGCGTGAAGGCTTCCTTGCCGTCGATGACGTCCTTGCCGGCGGCGCGGGTGTCGGCCATGACGCGGTCGAGCAGGCGGATGCCCGTCTCGAGCGTGCGCAGGAACGATTCCTCCTCTTCCTTCATCACTTTGGAGATGAGCACTTTCTGCGCTTCCAGCTCGGGGTAGGACTTGCCCATTTCCTGAACGAGCACGGGCAGGAGCTTGTACATGAAGGCTTCCTTCTGTCCGAGGAAGGTGTAGGCGTAGCGCACGGCGCGGCGCAGGATGCGGCGGATGACGTAGCCCGCCTTGGCGTTGCCGGGCAGCTGCCCGTCGGCGATGGAGAAGGCGATGGTGCGCAGGTGGTCGGCCACGACGCGCATGGCCACGTCCTTCTTCGGGTCGTCGCCGTAGCGGCAGCCGGAGAGGTCGCCGATGACCTTGATGATGGGCTGGAACACGTCGGTGTCATAGTTGGACCGCTTGCCCTGCATGACGGCGCAGAGGCGTTCGAAGCCCATGCCCGTGTCGATGACCTTGGCGGGCAGCGGCTCGAGCGACCCGTCGGCCTTGCGGTTGTATTGCATGAACACGAGGTTCCAGATTTCGATGACCAGCGGGTTGTCCTTGTTCACCAGCTCGCGGCCCGGCACCTTGGCTTTCTCTTCCTCGGGGCGCAGGTCGATGTGGATTTCGGAGCAGGGTCCGCAGGGCCCGGTGGCGCCCATTTCCCAGAAGTTGTCGTGCTTGTTGCCGTTGATGATGTGGTCTTCGGGCAGGTATTGCGCCCAGTAGCCGGCGGCCTCGTCGTCGCGCTCCAGCCCTTCTTCGGGCGAGCCTTCGAAGACGGTGGCGTAGAGGTTGCGTTTGTCTATCTTGAGCACGTCCACCAGGTATTCCCATGCCCAGCTGATGGCTTCCTTCTTGAAGTAGTCGCCGAAGCTCCAGTTGCCGAGCATCTCGAACATGGTGTGGTGGTACGTGTCGTGCCCCACCTCTTCCAGGTCGTTGTGCTTTCCGCTGACGCGGAGGCACTTCTGGGAATCGGTGCATCGCTTGCTGGTGGCCGGGCGGTTGCCGAGTATGATGTCCTTGAATTGGTTCATGCCCGCGTTGGTGAACATCAGCGTCGGGTCGTCCTTGATGACCATCGGCGCGGAGGGCACGATGAGGTGTCCTTTAGACTCGAAAAACTTGACGAACGAGTCACGGATTTCATTTGCAGTCATTCTTTCCTATTTTATGTGTTACTATTTCCAAAAAAGTTTTGCAAAGATAGCCTGTTTTGCCTATTTTTGCAAGCAATAGGCTGGAAACGACTGATAAAAGAATTGAATTATGCCCTTGAACCCGAATAAAGACCTGAAACTGTATTACTCCATCGGCGAGGTGGCGGAAATGTTCGGCGTGTCCGAAACGTTGTTGCGCTATTGGGAAAAGGAGTTTCCCTCCATTTCCCCCAAAAAAGCGGGGCGCAACATCCGCCAGTATTCGCAGGAAGACATTGAGCAGGTGCGCCTGATTTACAACTTGGTCAAAGTGAAGGGCATGAAACTGGCTGCCGCGCGCCGCGCACTGGAAACCACGCGCGACGATGTGAACCGCAACGTGGAAGTGGTCACACGGCTGCAGGCCGTGCGCGAGGAGTTGGCGCAATTAAAGAAAGCCTTGGACGGGTTGGTGTGATTCTTATGGATTTGCCTCATTAAGGTAACATGCCATAAAAACTGCATTGGAACCATAGTTTTTATGGTTATAGCCATAAACACTAAGAACAAATACGCTATATTTGCTGGTATAATCGCAAATGAATGTGGTCATGATAGAAAGAGAACTCTATATGAAACAAATCCGACCCTTTATGAACCGTCCGTTCATCAAGGTGATAGCCGGTATCCGGGGGCAGTAGAAAATTAGTGGGG
Organism: uncultured Paraprevotella sp.; assembly: GCA_944321565.1. Taxonomy (GTDB): domain Bacteria; phylum Bacteroidota; class Bacteroidia; order Bacteroidales; family Bacteroidaceae; genus Paraprevotella. The sequence continues at coordinate 10,118 of CALULT010000083.1, forward strand.
AAGAACGGTTTCATGCTCCCCCGTTGATATGCTGCGACAGATTTGAAATCAAGC
>CALULT010000084.1 GCA_944321565.1 uncultured Paraprevotella sp.
CATGGAATGGCTTTACATCATCGGCGGCACTTCGTTCGTGTTGTGGATAGGTGAAATCTGGCGCGGAGTCAAACGTCTGATGCAGAAGAAGACGGCATGACATGGAGTTGAAGAACGTGATATTCGACTTCGGCGGCATCATTGTCGATTTGGACAAACAGGCTGTGATTGACGCTTTCGGGCGTTTGGGGTTCGACGTGCGCCCTCATGTGGGCCGTTATGTGCAGAGCGGTGTGTTTGCGGCGTTGGAGACGGGTCGGATGTCGGCGGAGGAATTTTGCGATGAAGTGCGCCGCACGTCAGGGCATGCCATGTCGGACGAGGAGATATGCCGGGCATGGAACTGCATGCTGACGGGCATTCCCGTGCGGCGGCTGCAGTTTGTTCGCAGCCTGCGTCCGCGCTTCCACACTTATATGTTGAGCAACACGAATCCTATTCATTGGGATTATTCCTGCCATGTCCTGCTGGCGGATGCCGGCTTGCGCATGGAGGGGTGTTTCGAACGGATATTCCTTTCCTATCAGTTGCATTTGGCCAAGCCCGATCCGGCCATATTCGGGACGGTGTTGGCAGAGGCCGGTTTGCGGCCGGAAGAGACATTGTTCGTGGATGACTCGGCGGAAAACTGCCGGATAGCCGCGGCATCGGGATTGCAGGTGTTTCATTCCTGCTGCCCGGAGGATTGGATGGATTTTATAGGGAAGGAGATGCTGAAATGAGGTTCTTGACGTTATCGGACGGGATGCCTGCTGTTGCCAGTGCGGCGACGATAGGTTTTTTCGACGGGGTGCATCGTGGCCATCAATACCTGATACGTCAGGTGGTTCAGTGTGCCGCATCGCGTGGCCAGGCCTCTTTGCTGGTCACGTTCCGCAGGCACCCGCGCCAAGTGATGCATGCCGACTATCAGCCGCAGCTTTTGTCCACCTTTGAGGAGAAGTGCGCCTTGTTGGCTGCCACCGGGGCGGACTATTGCGCCACGCTGGACTTCACCATGGAGTTGGCTGCCTTGTCGGCACGGCAGTTCATGGCCGACATCCTGCGCGATAAGTTTGGGGTACGCACTTTGGTCATAGGCTACGACCACCGTTTCGGACACGACCGTGTGGCGGGGTTTGCCGACTATGTGGAATATGGGCGCGAGTTGGGCATGGAAGTGGTGCGTGCCAAACCTTTTTCCATGGGTGGGGTGAACGTGAGTTCCTCCGTGGTGCGCGCTTGCCTGTGCGATGGGGAAGTGGCGATGGCCGCCCGTTGCCTTGGGCGTCCGTATGCGCTTTCAGGTACTGTGGTGGAAGGGTTCCACGAAGGCCATGGCTTGGGGTATCCCACGGCCAACCTGCAGCCTGAAGACCCCTGTAAGCTCGTGCCGAAGGGCGGTGTCTATGCTGTCAAGGTCAGGCTCCAGGGCAGGCAGGCGGCTTTTGCCGGCATGTTAAACATAGGTACCCGCCCGACATTGGACAACGGCGACAACCGTAGCATCGAGGTTTATTTGCTGGATTTCAGTGGTGACCTGTATGGCTGCCGGCTGACGTTGGATTTCATCTGCCGCCTGCGGGACGAGAAGAAGTTCCGCAATAAAGGTGAGTTGGCCAACCAGCTGCGGGCGGATGAGGCTGCGGTGCGGAATTTAATGTGTTCGCATTGACCTATAAATAAGAGAAAGGAGGATTACGGATGAAGCGTACGGTTTGTTTGGTGCTGATATTCTTGTTGGCACAGTTGCTTTCTTCGTTGGCTGTTTTGTTTTTCTTCAACCTTCCGGCTTTGTTGCAGGACGGACATTTGGAAATGGGCGTGTTGGCCGAGTCGCCCACGGCAATTAGTGTTTCTTTGATTCTGAATGCGGTGGTCATGTGGGCTGTGATGACGCTCTTGCGATGGACCGACCGCAGGAGTTTCCGTTGGCAGGGCTATGGTTGGAAACTTTATGTGATAGTACTTTTGGGCATGGTGCCCGTCATATTTCTGGTGAATTTGTTGCTGGAGTCGTTGGCGTTGGAAGATTGGAACGCGGTGGTGTTCGGGCGAATGGTACGCCATCCTTTGGGAGTGTTGGCCTTGGTCTTGGTGGGGCCGTTTATGGAGGAATTGGTTTTCCGCATGGGCATACAGCGCCATCTCATGCGCCATCGCATGCATCCTTGGGTGGCCATCGCGGTGTCTTCCGTGATTTTCGGCGTGGTGCATGGCAATCCGGCGCAGGTTCCCGGCGCGATTCTCTTTGGTGTGGTGTTGGGATGGCTTTATTGGCGGTCCGGCACGATATGGATGTCGATAGCCGCACACGTGTTCAACAATTTGGTCGGGGTGGTGATGATTTGGTTGACAGGCACGGACTCCACTTTGTTGGATTTGTGTGGCGGAGCGGGCACAGCCGTGCTTTGCGCGCTTGTGGCATTGTTGGGCGTTTATGCCGTTTACCGTTATTTGGACGGTTGTTTCCCTCGCCAGATGCAGTCCCCGTTTATCGGAAAGGGGACGGATAGCGGCGTAGCGCGTTCCTGAGCTGTTGTGCCTGTTGTCCCGTCACTTGGTCCATCAAAGCCCAAAAGCGTGGCCCGTGGTTCATCTCCCGCGTGTGGCAAAGCTCATGCAGGAGCACGTAGTCGGACAGTGTTTGGGGGAGCACCATCAGGTAGAGCGACAAGTTGATGTGTCCCCGGCTGGAACAGCTGCCCCAACGGGTGCGGGCGGAGTTGATGCCCACCCGCGTAAAGCTGAAGCCATGCTGCGCCGCCAGCTCGTGGAGGCGCAGGGGAAGTATGGCTTTGGCTTGTTTGCGCAGGGCTTCCGTGACCACTTTGAAGAGCCAAGGTTGCAAGGGGCCGAATGCTGTCTGCGGGGGATAGGTGATGTTTACATGGTGCGGCTTATGGCTGATGAAGAAATTCGCCTGCCGTCCTTGCGTGAAGCGCAGCTCCAGCTGGTCGGTTTCTATCTTGAAATCCTGGTCTATCATGGCGGTTGGCCCGATGAGTCCGGTTATTTCCAGTCAATTTCAGAAATCTTCCATTCCGCATGCCATGGGATAGAGAATGTTGCCTTGTCTTCGTTCCATATCATGGGGAGCCAGATGTAGCGGCTGTCTTGCAAGTCTTTCTTTTTCCACGTGTCGAAGCAGGCGATGTAGGCGTTCTTCTTGCCTTGCACCGGAATCACGTAAGTGCTCTGTCCGTAGAATGTCTTGTCTGCGTCGGGGCCTGTGCAAGGGTCGCCAATCACTGTCCATTCGCCCATGATGGAGTCGGCCACGGCCAACTCCGCGCGGTTAGGATCCCATCCCGTGCATCCGCTGGAGAGCATGTAGTATTTCCCGTTGTGCTTGAACACGGCAGGAGCTTCGCGGGCCATGCCGATGAAGCGGCGCACGACAGTGCCGTCGGGGCGGGTGTAGTCGTCTGTCAGGCGGTTGATGTGCATCGTCTGGTTCTCTTCCGAGGAAGCGAACTGGTAAGCCGTGCCGTCATCATCCACGAACAGCGTTTGGTCGCGGGCCATGCTGCCGTTGGGTCGGAAGCCGTCCAAGTATGTGAATGGGCCGGTCGGCGAGTCTGCGATAGCCACTCCGGATTCGGCTTTGCTGTAGTCCGGGCTGTCAATGTGCATCCACATGACGAACTTCTTGGTCTTCTTGTTGTAAATCACTTTTGGGCGTTCGAGCACTTGCGACGGGTGTATGTCGCTCTCCGGGTCGTCCTTGATGGCTTTCAGGGCTACTCCTTCGAATTTCCAGTTCAGCAGGTCGCGGCTGGAGTAGCAGCTCACGCCTGTCACGTCCGTGCGGTAACGTTCCCAGGTGGCATCGGCCGGGAGCACGGTTTCTCCCACCTTGTATTCTCCATACCAGTAATAAGTACCGTCATGGTAGAGGATACCGCCGCCATGTGCGTTGATTGGATTGCCTTCCGTGTCGTTCCATACTTCTTTAGGCCGGAAAGCCTCGTTTTCTTGTGCCTGTACGTGCATGAGTCCCCATGAGCATACGGCCAACATTGTCAGTGCGATTTGCTTGATCATAATTGTAATGTTAGGGTTAATCGTAAATCGGGTTAAAGATAATACAAACCGAGCGCAGAACAAAACAAACTCGTTTGTTTTTTATGCCGAGGTGCCGTTTATCTTATGGAAAGATAATACAAACCGAGCGCAGAACAAAACAAACTCGTTTGTTTTTTATGCCGAGGTGCCGTTTCAAGTTATTCCTGCAAACGGGACAATCGGGATACGATGAGTTCCCAGTACTTTTCTTTCATCTCCTCACAGAGGAATGATTCGCGTATGAGTTTCTCCCATTTGGGGAGGGTTTTATGAAAACCAGTGATGAGGCGCAACACCACGTTTCCCTCCAATCCCATGTTTTTTGCGGCGTTCAAGAAGTCCTCCAAGCGTATTTTGGCCTTTCGCCCGGACAAGGGAAGTGCCAGCTCCTCTTTGTCTTTAGGGTTGGCAATGGCTACATTGAGAAGGTCGTAGGCAGGCGTCAGCTGATAATCCGTGTTGGGGCGGTAGAGCGAAAAGTTCTTCAAATGCATGTCGTTATTGCCGGTGACAAAGCAGAAAAGTAGCAACTGCATGTAGTTCGTAAGGTCAAGCTTTGGAGCACCACAATACTTCATGATGGTTTTCGCTATCTGTTCGCATGAACCCTTGTATTTGTATTCCGTAGGGTGCAGGGTCAGTTGGCACATGTCTTCCATGTCCAGTTTTTGCCCGTTCTTGGTGCGGTCGATACGTTTGGTGATATAGCCTGGTCGTCCGTCGGCCAGCCGTATCAGGCAATGGGGCACGACGTTGATTTTGGCCGCTTCTGCAAGGTGCATGGTCAAGTCCTCGTTTTCGGGCAATTGGGGATAATCCTCCGTTTGCGGCTTGAAGATGTAATCGCCCCACAAGCCCACAATCGTCAGCCGGCTGCAACCTTCATGTTTGTTGAGGTTTAACGAAAGCTTCGGCTGTACGCCGGTCAGTGATGTTTGGGAACGGATGATTTGCTCGGCCAATCGGTCAAGGTCTTCATGCCGGTATTCCAACAAGGGTGCTTCTTTTGTTCCGAAAAACTTGCGGGCACAATGTGGATGAAAGTCCTTCTGTCCTCCCTCCAATTCTTGATAGCAGTATAGACATTTACACATTATGCTTCTTCTCTTTTTTGGGGGAGGGGAACGACACTGATGGCACCTATGCACTCTTTACAGCATAGCAACAATAGCGACATGCGGTCAAGAATACTGATGTCTGTGTTGCGGATAGCCACATCGAGCAGCCATCCTTCAGGTATTAACCCGTCGAAAAATGGAAATAGTACGGGGCTTACAAACGCTTCCGTTTGTAATGGGAGCGTCAGGCTTACAGGGTGTGCGTCCTTCCTTGCGAGATATTCCTCTTCGTAACGGAAACGATATTCTCCGCCGTCTTCTGCAAGGACGCCTGCAAGGATGTCTTTTCGGTATATTTCTGCCTGCCTCATGGCTTCTTCGTGGCGGTCAGTTCGTAATTGAACAGGTCGAGGAGCTGGTTCACCTTGTCCATCCTTAACGATGGTTTGCCTTGTTCCAAGTTGCGTACGAAGCATAATCCAACCCCGGATTTCATGGCAAGGTCTTCCTGCGTGAGGCCATATTCTTTGCGCAGTGCTTTTACGACTGCCGATAATTTTGTCTTTTCCATCAGGATTTATATTGTTTCGCATGCAAAATTATGTCTTTTTCCTCAAATTACATGGTTTCGGATATAAAATTGCCGATATTTAACTCTTTTATATAGTTCCTGATATAATATTAGTCCGATTTGCCAATTCTCCACCGGAATATTATTGACACTTTCCGCAGGGCACATGAAATTCAAAAACGGGAATCAGATGGTTTAATAAAAGAGATAACTGCTTCTGCACAACTGTGTTATCCATCTTTGGCTTGTCTGCCTCTACGCAAGAGGTGGAGAAATAGCCATGCCCGCAGCGCAGCCTGCCGGACGGCAAAAACTGTCCCGCCTTGCAGGGGGACGAGCCCCGAAGGGGCGGAGGGGGTCTCACGCCCACGGGGTCGTAACGACCCTTTTGTTTACCATGCGGCAGCCATAATGGCTGTTTCGTTCACCATACGGAATGCGAGAAGTCACTCTTGTGCATGGGAAACCCCTCCAGCCCTGTGGGCCACCTCCTGCAAGGCGGAGGAGTTTTCCTTCCGCATGGCGAACGGAGGTCTTAGAGCCTGTTTAAATTTTGCTCTGGTCTATTTTGAGAATTGTTTCTGAGAATGTTTTTCTGGTTTTATAAGGAGGATAGCGGGCTATCTGACGATAAAATCGGGGAAACAGGCCGGAAACAAACTCAAAAGAGACCTGACATATCACCTTATTGGAAAATTTAAACAGGCTCTTATACCTATTATATATAGGCAGCCGAGAAGGCTGGCCTATATATGAATAGGTGTATTCCCACGTCCGTTTGGAGGTGCTCTTAGTCTTTTTTCAATCAAACGCCACATTTTTTCCAAAAAAAATGGTGAATTATTTTGTTCGTTTAAGGATTATATCTACATTTGCATCGAATTTATCCACCTCTTGCGTAGAGAAGTGCGAAACGGGCGGTGGAACCGAGAGTAGAGACTTATACATTTTAACTAATTTTGTTTTATTATGAAGAAAAAGTTTATTAGTGTTGCGATGTTCTTGGCACTGGCTGTGAGCTCGCCCGTTTGGGTCGGCTGCGCAGACTATGACGATGACATTGCCAATCTTCAGTCACAGGTGGACGGATTGAAGTCGTCTGTGGAGGTGTCGAAGAGCGAGGCTTTGCAGGCTTTGGAGCAAGCTCAGGCCGCACTGCAGGCTGACATCGACGAGCTGACCGCTGGCAAGGCTGACGAGCAGGCTGTGAAGGATTTGCAGGCTACCGTGGCCGACTTGCAGACGGCTCTTGACAACAACGACATCACCGCTGCCGGCGAATTGGCACAGAAAGTCAACGACTTGGTAGAACAAGTGAATGCCATCCCCACGGAGTTGGAAGGCGTTCGCGATGATTTGAATACCCAGAAGGAAGAGCTCCAAGGCAACATCGACGCTTTGCAGGGCGAGCTGAACACGCTGAAGGAACAGATGGCTAACGCCGCTACCGATGAGGACGTGGCTGCCATCCAAACGAAAATTGACGAGGAAATCATGCCGGAGCTGGAACAGGCTACGGCCGACATCGTTGAAATCAACAACAAGTTGACGGAAATCGAACCGTGGATTGAAAAGAACGGTGAGGAACTGGCTAAGTTGACGGCTAACGTGACGAAGATCAACAACCTCATCAACACCATCAGCCAGGAGACGGCCGAAACCATCTCCAATCCCGCTATCTTGGCTGCCATCAAGAACTTGCCTTCTGACACCAACAAGTCTTTGTCCGACTTGCAGGGTCAAATTGATGCATTGGAACAGCAGATTCAGGGTCAAGGCGGTGGCGAAACGGGTGACGAAACCCTGTTGAGCCGTTTGAAAGCTCTTGAAGACTGGAAGGATGAAGTCCTCTTGCAACTGGTTGAAACGGGCAACTATACCAGCTTCAAGGATCTCTGCGAAGACATCGTGGCTTTGCAGGTAGCCCTGAACGGCAATCCCGAAGACCTCGAAAACAACCCGGGCTTGATTGCACAATACAATGAACTGAAGGCACAGATGGCCAAGTTCGACATGATTCAGAGCGTGGTTTACTTGCCGAAGTGGGAAGGTGGCGAATCTGGTAATGTTAAGGATTTCCTGTTGGAATCTTCACAGTTGACCGTGAAGAATAAGGATGGCAAACCACAAACGGTTGCACAGAAGATTGATGACAATACCATCCAGTTCCGTGTGTCTCCGGCTTCCAAGGCCAAGGAATTCATCGGCGACAACCCGAGATATGTCCTGAGCTTTGATGGCTCATTGTTGTATGATAAGAAGGCATTCGACAAGGTGAAGGTGAACGGTGCAGCTAAGCTGGTTGACGAGGCTGCCGGTATCATCGAATACAATGTGACGACCAACTTGGAAGAGAATGACAGATGGGCTGTTTGCGCTGTCATCACGAGCCAAGACGTGAAGAACGCCGAAGGCGAAGTGACAACTCCGGCCGATGGCACCAACCTCTCCACGACTTACTTCATGGCTAAGCAAACCACGGTGGCTGTTAGCCGTGTGGAAGTTTTTGTAAAGGATGGTAATGACTATAAGGCTGACGTAGACCTTAACATGCCTTATAAGAATGGCGATGGTTCAGAGAGCAGCATTGACTTCAGCAAGAGTGTCAAGGTGGTAGGTTATGATGTCAATGGCAATAAGATTGTTGAAGACATGGTTGCCGATTACGGCGTTCCTTCGTTGACTTACGATCTCTCTATTTGGGATGATAAGGATGATGCAAACAAGGATGACGATTACTTCGATATCAGCGACAATGGCGTGTTGACCATCCCTGGTGGAGGCACGAACGTCATGATTGGACGTGACGTGGAAGTGAGGATTAATCCGAACTTCGGCTTCGAATTGGGTTCCAGTAGCACAAACGCCCAAGCAAAGGTTACAATCACTCGTCGCATGATTGACTACGAAATCCCGGGCGTTAAGAATCTGTCTTGGAGCAACAAGGCTCAAGCTATTGCAATCACTCAGGATGAAATCAACGCATTCGTCTTGGCTACCGGCATTAACCCGGATGACTTGAGCAAGTTGAAGGCTAATCAGATTACAAACTGGACTAAGGTTGTCTTCGCTACGGGTAATCAGATTACTACTGCTCAAGGCAGCATGACAGGTGTAGAAAATTCAGATAGCAAGTACTACATCTATGTTCCGGCTAATGTTTACACGGATAAGGAACAGACGTTAGAGCTCAAGTTGACAGCACCGGCACAGAGTGGCCAAATAGGTTCTGAAACCAACACCGATACTTACACCCTCAAGGTGAAGGTAAGCGCAGTTGACTTCGGCGTGAAGGAAATCGTGAAGAACGCTACTTATTGGCCGGCTGACAACAAGGTAACGTACACCCCGCTTGTCTCCTATAAGGATAATGACATCAAGACGGATGTTGTTACGGGCGTAGGTAACACAATTGATATTAAGCAAGTATTGATTGCGAACTACGATAAGATTAAGGGAGCTGGTGGTGAACTCGTGGTTGAAGCTGAGAATCTGAATGCGCTGAAGGGTGGTGTGACGCTCGTTGCTAATTCGGCTTCGGATACCTATACCGTCACCTATGAAGATTTGACTACGGCTAATGACGGTGAGAAGGTCATCAAGCTCAAGATGTATGTGAAGTACAATACGTCTGCCGGAGTGAAGACCTTCGGCGAAGTGAAGTGCGAAATCAGTCCGAGAACCTTGAGCGGTACATGGCACAATCCGTCTAGCCTGAACCAAGAAGTTCGCGATTTGTCTCAGACCCCGTTGATTGGTGCTGGTGCATCATGGGTTGACTTCCGTGGCAAGAAGATGTGGGACGGTTCTGATTCGGGCTACCAACCGGACGAGACGGATAAGAACGGTAACTATATTAATGGCTTCATGGTTAAGGATGCACTTGGCATTTATGGTTTGGTGGCTCCTGAGTTCCATTTGTTGGGTGCTGATGGTAAGCCCGTTAGTGAAACCACATATAAAGGTGCTGATGTCACTGAAAATAACTTCATCCGTGTTAACGTGAAGACTGGTCAGGTAACCTATAAGGATGAAGCACTCGCTGCTCCGTTCGCTCGTGATGAGTCGATGAAGATTCGCATCAGTGTGAACTCCAAGTGGGGTCTGATTGAGGGCATACCGGGAGACTACGTGGATGTGACATTCACCATCAAGCAAGGTGCAAGCACGAACTACGGTAAATAATTGACACTCCGCAATCCGATGTCGTTCCTCTATGGACGGCATGGGAACGGGAAACCCAAGCGGCCCGGCATTATGCCGGGTCGCTTTTTTTCCGTTTGCAGCGGTAAAGGAACACTCACGCAACGTGGGATTGCTGCGTGGGATTTGTAATCCCACGCAACTGAGTATCAGGATTTGTAATCCGAAAAAACAATTCCAATGTGCTGTCCACACACACCACGCGGTCTTTGAAAAGTCCTTGCGGACTTTGCGGATTCGGAAATCCGCAGCTCCTGTTGCGCCGGATTACAA
>CALULT010000085.1 GCA_944321565.1 uncultured Paraprevotella sp.
TCAGGCCTTTGGAACTGGGTGTTTCAGGCCTTGGAACTGGGTGTTTCAGGCCTTTGGAACTGGGTGTTTCAGGCCTTGGAACTAGGTGTTTCAGGCCTTGGAACTGGGTGTTTCAGGCTTTGAAACTGGGTGTTTCAGGCTCTGAAATTTTCAGGCCGTGAGGCGGGGGAGTTCTCTAAGCACACCATGTCCGGACGAACTGCTTTTCCTTCTCCGGGTGCAGGAAGATTTCCGCAAACCATTTTTGTTCGGCTATAATAAATTCTGCGCGGGACGTAACGCCCCTTCTGTTCTCCATGCGGATGCCAAGACTGTCCCGCCTCGCAGGGGGACGAGCCCCGAAGGGGCGGAGGGGGTCTCACACCCACGCGGCCATAATGGCCGTTTTGTTCGCCATGCGGAATGATACGTGGGTGGGAAACCCCTCCGGCCCTGTGGGCCACCTCCCCTGCAAGGCGGAGGAGTTTTGCCTCCGGACGGACAAACTCTTTGCTGCGATGGATTCAAATCTGTCGCAGCATATCAGCGGGGAAGCATGAAACCGTTCTTCCCCACTGAATTTCTACTGCCCCCTTTTTTTATGTTACTAAGGCTTGGTCTTTTTAGAAGCTATTTTGAATTTGTCGCCCAAAGCACACACGAAAACGAGACATCAAGCAGGAAAAAATTTTTGTAGAAATTCAAAACGGTTTCTTCAATTGGGGCTTTGATATATCATACCGTTTTCGTAACTTTAGCTAAAAGTTCCAAAGTATGGTAAAGTCACATTTTCGTCCTTATATCTATTATATAGGTTGATTTGACATGAAAGATATGAACTTCACGGAGAAAGGAGCCCGCGTGACGGGCGACTTGGCATGGGACGGGCTGCACCGCCCCCGGATATATTATGCGATGGCCGCCATCCTGTCCGGCTTGTTCCTGACGGTCATTGACGGGACGATTTGCAACGTGGCGTTGCCGACCATTGCCCACCAGTTGCAGGTGTCTTCGTCCGATTCCATTTGGATTGTCAACGCGTTCCAGCTGGTCATTATCATGACGCTTCTGCCTGGTGCTGCGGCCGGCGAGCTGTTCGGTTTCAGGCGCATGTATCTCTTGGGCATGGTGTTGTTCACGGCGGGGTCGTTGTGTTGCGCCTTGTCGGGTTCTTTTGCCACCTTGGTCTTGTCGCGCATGCTCCAAGGCGTGGGGGCGGCGATGGTGATGAGCGTGAACGGTTCCTTGGTACGCCTGATTTATCCCCGTCGCCATCTGGGCAAGGGCGTGGGGCTGAACGCCACGGTGGTGGCATTGGCTTCGGTGGCGGGGCCGGCCTTGTCGGGGCTTATCCTTTCCGTGGCTTCCTGGCCGTGGCTGTTTGCCGTGAACATTCCCTTGGGCATATTGGCTTTTTGTTTGGGTTATAAATTCCTTCCGGGCAACCCGACGCGGGTGGAAGGGCGGCGTTACGACGTGCCTTCGGCGGTGTTGAACGCGCTGGTGTTCGGTCTTTTTTTCGGGTGTTTCGAGGCTTTCTCCCACGAAGTGTCCTGGCACTGGATCGTGTGCGGGCTGGCCGTGTTGTCGGTGGTGGGCGTGGTGTTCGTGCGTCGCCAGCTTCGGCAAGCTTATCCGATTTTGCCGTTCGACTTGTTGCGCATTCCGGTGTTTTCCTTGTCCGTGCTGACCAGCGTCTTGTCTTTTTCCTCCCAGATGTTGGCCATGGTGGCTTTGCCGTTCATGTTCCATCTCACGTTTGGCATGAACGCTGCCGAGACGGGGATGCTGATGATGGCGTGGCCTCTGGTCATTACCGTGGCCGGCCCGTTGGCCGGGTCGTTGGTCAACCGGATTCATCCGGGGCTTTTGGGCGGCGTGGGGCTGTTGATGATGAGCATGGGGTGTTTCCTCTTGTCGGACGTGGATGCCTCCGAGGGCTATGGCGGGCTGGTGGCACGGCTGATGTTGTGCGGTTTCGGCTTCGGGCTGTTCCAATCGCCCAACAACCACTTGCTGTTGAGCTCTGCCCCTTCCTATCGCAGCGGGGGAGCCAGCGGCATGCAGTCCACGGCGCGGCTGACGGGGCAGACGCTCGGTGCGGCCTTGGTAGCCTTGCTGTTCTACGGATACGGGGACAATGCCCCCCATGTGGCCATGATGTTGGCCGGCGGGTTCACGCTCTGTGGCAGCATCGTGTCCACCACGCGCATCCGGGCTTCCGGAAGTCATAGGGTTTAATTGTTTTTGAAGTCTTTCACGACGCCTTCGCAGATCCAGTCGGCCAATGCCTGGCGGTTGGAGGCGAGCACGAGGCGTTTCCGGTCGCGGGCGTTCTGCAGGTTGCCCAGTTCCAGGAAAGCGGCGGGCGGGTTGGAGTTGGCCAGCACGTAAAGCTTGCGTTCGCTCACCGTGCCCCTGAAGCCCCGGTTGGGCTGGTGCTTGTCATATTTCCGTTCGAAGGTGCGGTGGATGTTTTCGGCCAGCCGTTTGCCGTTCTTGCTTCCCGGGCAATGGTAGAAGAACACATCAACCTGGTCTTTCTTCCCCCGGCTGTCCACGTGGATGAAGATGCTCCTTTTGTACTTTTCCTTGTCTTTCCGCGCGAGGCGGTCGATGGCGTCGCAGCGTTGCTGGAGCCGGGCAACCTGGTCAAGGGGGATGGGGGCACCCATGCAGGTTTCCCGTTCGCTGTTGTCCAGGTAGCGGTCGTCGCGGATGCCGTCCTTCTTGTCCTGTATGATGATATGCACTTTCGCGCCGCGTGCCATCAGCGAGCGGGCGAGCCGCAGGATGATGTCGTAGGCGTATTCGTCCTCGTGCAGTTCCCGTCCGCCTACTTTGGCGATGGCACCGGGGTCGGGGCCGCCGTGCCCGCTGACCAGGTAGAGGCAGGCACCATCCAGTTCGCGCGATTGGACTTTGACGGTTTGGAGTGCGGGGCCGAAAAGCGGTTCCGTGACGCTCGTCTGTCCACGTCCGGTCTTTTTGCCTTTCTTTCCGGTGGGCAGGCGGTAGCTCCGTCCCAGGATTAGCCCGCCGTCCCGCGTGAACTTTCCCTTGTTGAGTTCCATGAATTCCTGCCGTGCCGCGCGCGACGTGTAGCCGAAACGTTGCAGGAAAGTGGACACGCCTTCGCCGTTGCGCGGTTTTGCCCGTTCCTGGGCCTGGGAGGGAAGACAGAACCCGCAGAGCAATAAGCAAAGCAGTAAGATTCGTATATGATTCATGGATGGTTTGATGAATGTGCCACAAAGATAAGCTTTTTCTTTAAAAACGGGATGCCGTTGGCCGTTTTTCCACGTTTATGGGATAAAATACGGTGTTGAAGGGGTGGTTTGCAGAAATTTTTTGCATATGCAAGAAGGATATTCCTGCAGGAAAAAGGCATGTAGCCGAATTTTTACGGGATTGTCACGCGAAGGAAACACGGCAGGTTTACTTTTGCAGCAAAATTTGATAGATATGTTGAAAAAGAGAGAAATCATGTCCTTGCTTCTCTGTGGATGGGCCGTAGGGGCGTTTGCCCAAACCGATGCGCAGGGCGAGGCGGTGAAAGAGCGCGCGGACATTTATTTTGAAGAAGGCAAATTGAACTTTGCCACGAAGAATGACAACTTCCGTCTGAAGTTGGACAATCGGATATACACGGATTTTTCCTATTACAGTCCCACGACTTCCGTGGACGGCTTCAGCTCAAAAGCCAATGGAGACCTGGAAGAGGATGACGGCAAGTTCCGCTTCAACAACGGGGTGAGCATCCGACGTGCCCGGTTCGCCCTGAAAGCCACGCTGTATGAGAAATGGTTCGCGGAGTTCGACATAGATTTCGCTTACAATGAAATTGAAATTAAGGACATGTACCTGGGATACCGGTTCAATGACCACATCTCCGTGCAAGCCGGACATTTCAAGGAACCGATGAGCATGGAACGCCTGACCAGCTCGCGTTTCCTCTCGTTTAATGAACGCCCCATGCCGGTAGAGGTGTTTTCCGGCGGGCGTCGTCTGGGCGCAGCCGTGACGGCCTGGGGCAAGTATTGGTGGTTTTCCGGCGGGGCATTCGGCCAGCAGGTGGACATCATTCAAAAAGAGCGGAACAGGGGGAGCGACGGTTACGGTTTCACCGGGCGGCTCGGACTTTCGCCCGTGAACAACGACACGTGGACGGTGCATGTGGGCGGCTATGCCACTTACCGCACCCCGGACGCGAACGGGACGGAAGACCGCATCGTGGATTTCCGCAGTTTCCCGGAGAGCCGCACCGACCGCCGGCGTTTCGTGCGGGCGGAAATCCCGAACGTGAACCATTATGCCACGTATGGCGTGGAGGCGGCCGTGCGTTGGGACAAGTTGCTGGCCTACGGGGAATACATGTTCACCAGTCTTTCGCGTTACCGCAAGGAAAACGACCGGAAAATAGACTTGAAGAACGCGGAGTTCAACGGTTGGTATGCGGCGGCTTCCTATATGATTTTGGGGCAGCAGCGGCGTTATGCGCCGGACGATGCCGAGTTCGCCCCGGTGTATCAACGGCGCAAGGGAGGTTGCCTGGAACTGGCCGCAAGGGTGAGTCATACGAACCTGAATGATTTCCATGATATTTCTTCGCCCATCACGGGCGGTTCGGCATACGCTTACAGTGCCAACCTGAATTGGTTTCCTGTGCCCAATGTCATGTTTGGCCTGAACTATACGTTCATGGACAACGACAAGTATGCCGATGCCAAGGGGCATATCACCAAGGACGGGAAGGCTTTGAGCGAGGCGTTGCCCGGGGGATTGGATTTCCACATCCTGCAGCTGCGGCTGATGCTTTCGTTCTGAGAACAGGAAAATATTTATGCACGTTAAACAGAGAATATGAAAAGAAGTTTCTTTTGCACGGCGGCCGTATTGCTGGCCGCTACGGTTTGCACCACAGGGTGCAAGGATGACTCCGAAGACGATTTGAATGTGGGGCCTTCCGATGTGGCCGGAGTCTTTATCAACGAAGTTTGTTCTAGTGGTACGGATTGGATAGAGCTGTACAACGCTTCCGACGAGGCAGTCTCTTTAGGCGGCTTCCACTTGCAGGACAGCAAAGGTTCCGAGGAAGAGTATGTGTTTCCTGCCGACACCAAGATTGCCGCCCATGGTTATCTGGTGTTGGAGAAAGATGCTGACTTCTCGTTCGGCATTTCTGGCGACGGTGATGAAATCAAGTTGCTCGACGCTTCCTATCGGGAAATAGACGCCACCGTGGTTCCGGCTTTGGAAGACGGGCAGACATGGGCTCGTGCTACGGACGGCGGCACACAATGGGCCACGATGGCTGCCGGAACGAAAGGGCAGGACAATACGTCCGAGCCGACCGATGATCCGATTCCGGGCCAAAGCAGCGTGAATCTGGTCATCAACGAGGTGATGAGCGCGCCCTTGGACGGTGAGTTCGACTTTATCGAAATCTACAATCCCGGCATGACGGAGGTGGATATGAGCGGCTTCATCCTGCAGGATGAGAAAGGTGCCAGCGAGCAGTATGTGATGCCTGAGGGAACGAGCATTGCCCCGAACGGTGTGGTCCTGTTCACCCAAACGCAAGCGGAGAATCCCAACGGCTCTTTCAACTTCGGCCTCGGCTCGAAAGGTGACAAGGTGGTGTTCCTGGACAATGATGGCGACCTGATTGACGAAGTGGAGCTTCCCGCCATGGAGGACGGCACTTCATATGCCCGCACGACGGACGGCGCACCGACTTGGGCCGTGACGGCTACGCCGACGGGCGGCCGCAGCAACGGCGCAGCCGTCACTCCTTCACTACGCGGTGTAGTGGTTATCAATGAGGTATATACGTTCAGCGACCAGAAGGACATTGATGATTTGGACTACATCGAATTGTATAACACTTCCAACGACGCTGTGGACTTGGGTGGACTTCTCCTGTGGGAAGGCGGCGGTCCGGAGGAAGCATGGACCATTCCGGCCGGCAAGACCATTCCGGCGCACGGCTATCTGGTGATTGAGTGCGACAAGGAAAGATTGCACAATGACCCCGCGAATTATCCGTCATGGGGGCTGAGCAAGAACGACGAGCATATTGTGCTGGCCGATGCGCGGCAGAACGTCATTGACGAGGTGGCTACTCCGAACCTTTCAGAGAACGAGGCTTATGGTCGCAAGACGGACGGTGCCGCTGAATGGGTGGTTTTCTCGCAACTCACTCCGGGCGAGACGAACGACGGTACGCCTGAAAGGGAGGAAGTGGTGAATACGTCCGGCGTCTACATCAACGAAATCTTCACCAACGACCAGGACGAGCAGACGACAGACTGGGACGACACGAAAGATTTCGTGGAGTTCTACAACGCTACGGATCAAGACATTGATATGGCCGGCTTCACCATCTACGATGACAAACTCGAAGAGGACAGCAAATACACGTTCCCTGCAAATACGGTTATCAAGGCTCATTCGTTCCTTACGTTTGATGTCTACAAGGATAACACCGACGGTCCAGCCCTCGGACTGGGTAAGGGTGGTGATGCCATATACCTCTACGATGCGGACGGCAAGTTGGTTGACCGGATGGAAACGGGCGATTTCGAGAAGCAGGAGGTGTACAGCACGGGACGCAAAACGGATGGCGGTGCTGAAATCGTGGTCTTCACGGAAGTTTCCAAGAATGCAAGCAACAACGGTAAGGCGGAAAAGTAAACGCATGATGGGATATAATCAAGCTATGACTGTTACACACTTGGTTCGGGCGGCTCTTTCGGGAGCCGCTCTTTTGACTTTCGTCCTCTCATGTGCTTCTCGCAACGGGCAGGAAACGGACAATTGGCCATCGGCGGCATCCGTACCTTTTGATACGGTGGAGGTCAAGGGGATGCAGGCGGTAGTCCGCTTGGGTGGTTACGGTTCCGATCTGGCCTTCTCGTCCGAGGATTCCACTTTCTGGCTGCTGACCGACCGCGGTCCGAATGTGGACGGGACGCAGCCGGACAGCAAAGTGTTCCCTTTGCCGGAGTACGTGCCGCACATCGGCGTGTTCCATTGCGAGGGCGGCTCTTTGCGGCTGTTGCGCAAGATACCGTTGTGCGACGGGCAAGGGCGGCCCTTTTGCGGGTTGCCCAACGAGGCCGGCGACGGACAGACGGGCGAGACGGCCCTTGACCTGCAAGGCCGCACGCTTCATGCCGGAACGCGGCGCGGACTGGATCCGGAAGGGCTGGCCCTGATGCCCGACGGCAGCTTCTGGGTGAGTGACGAGTACGGTCCGTTTCTCCTGCATTTTTCGCCCGATGGGCGGTGTCTACAAGTACGTTCTCCTTTCAACGGCGGGTTGCCGGCTGCATACGCCCATCGCCGTCCTAACCGGGGAATGGAGGGATTGTGCGCCAACCGGGCCGGTACGCTGCTTTACGGTATGCTTCAGTCTCCGATGCCCGAAAGTGCGGGCTATGCGGCGGCGGACGAACTGCCCTTGTGCGTCATTTCGCTGGCGACGGGTGACATCCGGGAATACCTTTATCCTCTGGACACGATGGCCGAAGGCGTGAGTGCGCTGGCCTGTGTGGACGACAGTACGTTGCTGGTGTTGGAACGGGACGGTGCGTTTCCCATAAATGGAAAAGGTTTTAAGCGGATTTACCGGGTGACGTTGCCCGGGACGGTTTCCGGCCGTCCGATTCGGTTGGCCAAGACGTTGGAGGTTGATTTGTTGCAGGCTCTCCCCGGCTATGCCCACGACAAGGCGGAGGGACTGGCTTTGATCGGCGATTCCATTCTTGTCGTGGCCAACGATGACGATTTCGGTCTGATGGCGGGGGACAAGGACATGCCTTGCAAGCCTAAGTTGAATCCCGGCGGCCATCCGGACTTCAACGAGCTGGTGTTTATCCGTCACCGTTTATAAAGTAAAGGCTGCACCGCACGGATGGATTCCGCAGGCGGTGCAGCCTTTACTTTATGCGTGATTTTCTTGTCAGATGACTTTTACTTCTTCATGTTGTCGTTGGTCAGGAGCTTTCCTTGATATTCTCCCGTCAACGCCTGGAGGAAGCTTTCCACTTTCTGTGCCTCTTCCGGCTTCATCTCGCGGCCCACCTGGAACTTGGCCATCTTCGTGATGGCTTCGTTCAGCGTCTGGACGCTACCGTCGTGGTAGTAAGGCCAGGTCAACGCCACGTTGCGCAACGTCGGGGTCTTGAAGCGGTAGCGGTCGCGCTCCACCTTGGTCTGCGCGTAGCGTCCGTTGTCGCCGTCGGTCAGGCCGGACTTCAGGGTCAGCTCGCGGTCCTCGAAGTAGTTGTCGCGCTGTCCCATCAGCTCATACGTCAGTCCGCCCATGTTAACCCCAGCGTGGCAGGTGGCGCAGTCGTACTTCTTGAACAGGTCGTAGCCTTCGACTTGCTCAGCCGTCAGAGCCTGTTTGTCGCCTTTCAGGTAGCGGTCGAAAGCGGAGTTCGGGGTGACCAGCGTCTTCTCGAACTCGGCGATGGCGTCGGTAATGGTGGCCTGGCTCAGTCCTTCGGGATAGACTACGGTGAAACTGTCCACGAAAGCCTTGTCCTCGGAAAGCCGCGCCACAATCTCGTCAAACGACTTGCAGCCCATCTCCACCGGATTCAGGGGAGGGCCACCGGCCTGTTCTGCCAGCGTTCCGGCACGTCCGTCCCAGAACTGTACGAAGTTGAAGCATGCGTTGTACACCGTGGGCGCGTTCACGCCGCCCAGCTGCTTGCCGATGCCTTCGGAGTAGCGTTTGTTGTCCACGCCGCCGGTGTTCAGCCCGTGGCAGGTGGCGCAGGAAACCGTGCCGTCGGCCGAAAGGCGCGTGTCGTGGTAGAGTACCTTGCCCAGCTTGGCCTTGCCGGCATCATAAACCATGCTGTCGGGAACGGGGCGGACAGCCTCGTTGGCGAATTCGGCTGCGGCCAATGTGTTGGGATGGAACTTGGCGCGGATTTCCTTGACGGCGGCCAGGCCCCGGTCGCGTTTGGCATCGGTGATGGACGCTCCCCAGTGTGCCAGATAGTATTGGGCCATCGGCATCGATTCATTGGAGAGAATCTGTTCCACCTTGGCCAGGTCCACTTCGTTGGGGGCCTCTCCATTTTGCAGGGCTTCCATGAAAGGCTGCACGTCGAACACGTTGTAGCCGTCTTTCACATGTTTCCCGATCAAGCTTTTGGCCACGGGCCAGTCGGCATAGAATGGGAGTTCGGGCGTGGCGGAGTGGCAGTCCATGCACCCGCCGTCCGTCAGCACCTGGGTCAGTTGCTCGTTGGCCGGAAGGTCGGCCGAAGGAGCCTTGTTCACTGCCCGGTAGGTGATGGCCAGTGCCACGATTACCACCACCAGGGCTAAGAGAATCTTTGAACTTCTTTTCATAATCTCATCGTTTTAATGTTATTGTAGGGTTCTTATGCTGTCCTTTAGGAATAGACGTGCATGCTTTCCTGCGCTGCCGGTAGGTAGTTCACCCCATACCAGCACATCTGCAGGCATAGGAAGCCCGCCACCAGCAGGGCGTTGAGTACGGCTGTCCGTCCCTTCCCCGAGAGTCTCAGGTGCAGGTAAATCAGGTAGAGGCTCCAAGTGGCTGCGGCCCAGGTCTCTTTCGGGTCCCAGCCCCAGAAGTACCCCCATGCCTCTTTGGCCCACAACGCCCCGCTCATCATCCCCAAGGTCAGGAAGGCCATCCCGATGCAGGTCAGGCGGTCGATGGCGGGGCGGTAGCGTTCGGTGCGCTTCATCCATCCGGCGATGGCCAGCAGGAAGGCGCATCCCATCACGGAGTAAGCGAAGATATATACCGTGACGTGCGGCACGAACCAGCCGCTTTGCAGGGCCGGCATCAGCGACTGGTCGTGGATTTCCGGCTTCAGGATGTTCATCAGCGTGAAGACGAGCGTCAGCACGGTGCTGAGCGACAGCAGCCAGCGGTAGTGCCAGCGGCAGTAGGTCAGCAGGCCGGCCAGCATCAGGAAGAACGAATACCACAGGCGTGTCTCGCCCATCGTACGCAACGGGGGGCGTTGCAGGCCCGTCCAGAACAGGGCGATGAACGCGGCGAACACGCATAAGCCCGTTGCCGTGAGCCATGCCGCCCCGGCACTGAAGCTTTTCTTGCTGAGCAGGGCG
>CALULT010000086.1 GCA_944321565.1 uncultured Paraprevotella sp.
ACGATTCTTCTTTTCCATAATAAAAACACATTTAGTTATTACTTATAAATGTGTCTACCTATGTCAGTATAAGACATTTGGGCCGCGCCAGCCATATAAAATAACGATGCCCGATGTGTCCTGTGCACATCGGGCATTGTTTATTTTATCGTAGCTGTTTCCTATTCGTTTGCCAGCAATTCGTCCGCCAGACATTCCAGCTGTTGAATGTCGGCCGCTTTCATGCTGCTTTTGATGGTGACCATCTGTTCCAGTACCTGCATGTGTTTCATGTCGGAAAGCATGCAATTCATGACCCTTCCGGCAGTGGGTGCCCACGAGCCGTTTTCGATGATGGCCACCTTGCGGTTTTGGAGGTTCTTGATTTGCAGGTGGTACAGGAAATCGTGCATCGGCGGGAACACGCCAGCATCGTAGGAAGAGGCAGCCAGCACCATCTTGTCATAGCGGAAGGCGTTTGCCACGGCCTCAGCCATGTCGTCGCGGCTCAAGTCCATTACGGCCACTTGCTTCGCGCCTTTTTCGCGCAAGATGTCGGCCATTTTACGTGCCGCCTTTGCCGTGTTGCCATGGATGGAAGCATAGGCCACCAGCACACCGTCTTCTTCCGCTTCGTATTTGCTCCACTTGTCGTAGTAGCCCACGTAATATCCCAGGTTGTCTTTCAGCACCGGGCCGTGGAGCGGGCAGATGATGGCAATGTCCAGTGTGGCGGCCTTTTTCAGCACGTTTTGCACTTGTGTCCCGTACTTGCCTACTATGTTGAGATAGTATCGGCGCGCTTCATCCAGCCATTCCCCTTCGCGGCACAGTGCGCCGAACTTGCCGAAAGCATCGGCCGAGAACAGGATTTTCTCGCTTTCTTCATACGTCATCATCACTTCGGGCCAATGCACCATCGGTGTCATGACGAATTTCAGGATATGCCGGCCCAAGTTGAGCGTGTCGCCTTCCTTCACAGCCTGTGTGCGTCCGCCGAAATCCACATTCTCGAAAAATTGCGGCAGCATCTGTATGGCTTTTGTGCTGGCCACGATGGTGGCCTCGGGGTATTCCTGTGCGAACCATCCGATATTGGCGGCGTGGTCTGGCTCCATGTGTTGCACGACGAGGTAGTCCGGCTTCTTCCCGTCCAATGCCTTGCGCAGGTTGTTCTTCCATTCTTCGGCCTTGCGCATGTCGATGGTATCCATCACGGCGATTTTCTCGTCCATGATGATATATGAGTTATAGGATATGCCTTCGGGCACGACATATTGGCTTTCGAATAAGTCGATGTCCAAGTCGTCCGCGCCAATATATTTGACGCTTGCAGTGATGTTGTCGTTCATTTCTTTGATGTTGATGGTTGAATTTTACTGCAAATATCGCACTTTTCTTCGGAATGCACAAGAGAATGTCTCTTATCTTCATCCCATTCGCATCTGTTGCAGAAGCTCTTTTTGCCGCTCGCTCAAGTTAGTGGGGAGCTGCACGTTGTACGTGAGGATCAGATTGCCCCTTGTGCCGTCGGGATGGGTGTCGCCTTTCCCTTTCAACCGCACTTTCGTGCCGGGTTGTGTGCCAGGTTTGATGTTCAGTTTCAGTTTGTCGTTTTCCGGTGTCTGCACGATGATGGAACCGCCCAGCAGTGCGGTGTACATGTCTATGTTGACAGTGCATTCCCGGTCGGCATAATCCACTGTGCCAGCTTCGCCGGCAAACGGGTTGAATCCCCGTCCGAAATGACTCCGGTAAGTGCGTGTCCGTCCGCTTCCTCCAAACATTTGGGTGAAGAAGTCCGAGAAGCCTCCGCCGCCGAACTGGCTGAAGTCAAAGCCTTCGAATCCTCCGCTTTCTCCTCCGGAAGCCGTTCCGCCTCCCATGTCCGCGTTTTTCCAATGTTCGCCGTATTGGTCGTATTTGGCCCGCTTCTCCGGGTCGCTCAACACGTCATACGCTTCGTTGAGCGCCTGGAATTTGGCTTTGGCTTTCGGGTCGTCCGGATGCAAGTCCGGGTGGAACTGTTTGGCCCTCTTCTTATAGGCGGCTTTGATATCCTTTTGGGGGGTATCTTTGCCGATGCCCATGATTTTGTAGTAGTCAATGAATGCCATGATGAAAATCTCCTTTCTGCATGATTTGCAACAAATAAGATGCCAATTCGTTGGCAGGAGACGGCTTTATTATTATTTTTGCATTAATAACGTAACCATGGGGAGTATGTCAACAAAGAAAGGCGGCCATATTATTTCGTTGAAGATTGTGCAGACCAGCGACGTGCACGGGAACTTTTTCATGCGGGATTATGTGAACAACCATCCCGTGAAGGGGAGTTTGGCGCGTGTGTATGCCTATGTGCGTTCGTTGCGGGACCGTTGTGGAGACCGCCTGTTGTTATTCGACGGGGGAGACGTGTTGCAAGGCAACCCGGTGGTCTATTGCAGCAATTTTGTCATGCCCGCGGAAGAGAATTTGGCTTCCGCCGTCATGAACTACATGGGATATGATGCCGGAGTCGTGGGGAATCATGACATAGAGACAGGACACGCCGTGTATGACAGGTGGGCGGGGGAATGCAAGTTCCCGGTCTTGGGGGCGAACGTCATCGACAAAGATACGCGGAGTTGCCATTTCGCTCCTTATTGTGTGCTGGAACGTGCGGGGCTGAGGGTGGCCGTGCTGGGCCTGACCACTCCGGCCGTGCCCAATTGGTTGCCGCCTTCGTTGTGGAACGGGTTGGAATTCGAGGAAATGACCGCTTGCGCGGAACGGTGGATGGACGTAATCCGTGGGCAGGAACGGCCGGACATCGTGGTCGGGCTGTTCCATTCGGGAAAAGAAGGGGGCATCGTGGCTCCCGGATATGCCGAAAATGCAGCTTTGGACGTGGCCCGCAAAGTGGAGGGGTTCGATGTGATTCTTTATGGACACGACCATTTGAAGAACTGTGAGATGGTGAAGGGGCCTTCGGGGAAGAATGTGGTGTGTTGTGCGCCTTCGAGCGCGGCCATGACAGTGTGCGAGGTGGATGTGGAAGTGGAAGTCTCGGACGATGGCAAACGTGTGAAGTCGGTGAAAGGCGGCCTTACGGACGTGTCGGCATTCGAAGGGGTGGAAGCCAAGTACATGCAGCGTTATTTCGGACGTTACATCCGGAACACAGAGTATTACGTGGGACAGAAAATAGGCGTTTTCTCCCGTCAGATATGCAGCCAGGATGCCTATTTCGGTCCCTCGGCTTTCGTGGACTTGGTACATTTGGCACAGTTGGAAGCCACGGGGGCGGAAGTCTCGTTGGCTTCTCCGGTCACGTTCTCTGCCATAATCAGGAAAGGCGATGTTTGCATCCGCGATGTGTTCAAGCTGTACCGTTTCGATGATGTGCTTTACACCATGCGGCTCAAAGGCTGCGAGCTCAAAGCCGCGTTGGAGATGAGCTACGGCTTGTGGGTGAATGAAATGAAGTCGCCGGACGACCATGTAATGTTGCTGGATTATGTGCTGGATGGCGGGAAAAGGCTTGGATTCAAGAACCTGGCCTATAATTTTGATTCGGCAATGGGAGTCTCCTATGCGGTGGACGTGACCCGTCCATACGGGGAAAAGATTTCCGTCCTGCAGTTGGCGGACGGGAGGCCTTTCGAAATGGACGCGTGGTACAAGGTGGTCGTGAACTCTTATCGTGGCAATGGGGGCGGGGAATTGCTGACCAAAGGTGCGGGTATCCCGCACGAAGAACTGTCCGGAAGGGTATTGAATGTGACTAGGCACAACCTGCGTGATTGCATTGTACATTATATAAAGGAAAGAGGGACTCTCGACCCGCAGCCTTCTTCTACGTGGCAATTGGTACCACAGGAATGGGCCGAGCCTGCATGCCGCAGGGAACGTGTTTTGCTGTTCGGCCACGGCGACAAGGAAAAATGAGGGGGATGGGCATAATAATTATAAATGAGGAGGTATGAATAAGGGCTTATTAGCTCTTGCTGCGGCCGTGACTATTTGTTTCACCGCTTGCGCACAGAAGAAGGACGGGCAAAAGCAGGAGGCCTCCAAAGTGCTGGTGGCTTATTTCTCGGCGGCCGGGACGACTGCCAGAGTGGCCGCCGACCTTGCAGAAGTGGCAGAAGGAAAGCTTTGTGGCATTGTGCCGGAGACGGCTTACATCCGCAACATTCTTTTGTAGAGACGCAAAATTCTGCATCTCTGCATTTCTTTGCAAATTAATCTTGCCCCACATAATCATCAGTACCTGAACTTGCTTTTAATGTTTTCTTTCAGGAAGCCGTGGCGGTAGGCGTAGAGTAGTTCCTTGAGTTCCTCGATTTGGCTTTCTATTTCCCGTCCTTTGTCGGTGTCTCTCACCATCATCCGTTGGGTGCTGAGTTCCACGATTTGCGTGGTGCTGACAATGTCAGTCCCGTTCTTGATGGCTTCTTCGGCAGACGTGAACGGTTCATGTTGCACCAACTGGAATCCCCGGCTGTGGAACACGAGCGTGTAACCGGCAATGCCGGTCGTGTCGTGATAGGCTTTTGCGAATCCCCCGTCGATGACCATCAGTTTACCGTTGGCTTTGATGGGGGTTTCCCCGCGGCCTACGCGTACCGGGACGTGTCCGTTGATGATGTGGCGATGTTGTCCTTCGACCCCGAAGGCATCAAGAATCATGTCGCAAATCTTCTCGTCGTCCCGCAACTTGTAATAGTATCCCTTTTCTTCCGTGTGGGTTTCCTTGTCTTCCAGGAAGTAGCGTTCGAACGTGGTCATCTTGGACTTGTCGAAAAGAGGCGATTCGGAGCCGCACCATAAATACCAAAAATAGTCGATGGCGAACTTGCGTTCCTGGGCTTCCGTGTCGGTGTTGAACGCAGAGCGGAGCACGATGCCAATCTTGTCCAATAGGGCACGTCCCTTGAATTTTTCGCCGTTGATATCCACTTCTTTCAACGTGCCGTCCGCGTTCAGGGGGACGGAGGCATGGAAAAGAAGGTTGGAGTTGAATATGCCATACATGCACCCGTGGGAGAAAAGGCATTGCACATGTTTCTTCAGTTTGTCGCTGACACCGAAGGAGTGGTGCAGCTGGTTGACCAATTCTTGTTCTTCCGCAGTGAGTTTGTAGGGGTCGTTCGGGTCCACGGTGGGGAAGTTGCAGTCCTTCATGGCATATTCCCGTCCGTCTTTGACGAACACTTTTTTTTCAAAGTCTATGTGCCCGAGCAGCTTCCTGTCTTGCATGTGCCATTCGGGACGGCTGTCTATCATAGCCGCTTCGAGTTTGAACTGTATGATGCTGATGGCCTTGTGCATCTGTGCAATGAGGCGCCGTGTCTTTTGGCTATGCCGCGTATCGTCTTTTTCCAATTGTGGGCCGAAGAAGCGGCATGGGTCGTCGGCATACGTTTCCATGGCGAAAGTGACAAGGGGCACCAGGTTGATGCCATAGCCGTCTTCGAGTGTGGCCAAGTTTCCATAACGCAACGTGAGGCGCAGCACATTGGCAATGCAACAGTCATTGCCTGCTGCGGCACCCATCCAAAGAGCGTCGTGGTTGCCCCATTGGATGTCGAAGTTGTGGTAGTTACAGAGCGTTTCCATCACGATGTGTGCGCCGGGGCCGCGGTCGAAAATGTCGCCGAGGATGTGCAATTGGTCGATGCTCAGCCGCTGGATGAGGTTGCAGATGGCGCAGATGAACTCGTCGGCGCGTCCTGTGGAGACGATGGTCTCGATGATGCGGTTGAAGTAAGCCTGTTTGTTGTAGTCGAGCGGCGACTCGTGGAGAAGTTCCTCGATGATGTAGGCAAACTCGCGTGGCAGGGCCTTGCGCACCTTGGAGCGCGTGTATTTGGAAGAAACCGATTGGCATACGCTGACCAACTGGTGGAGCGTGATGTTGTAGAAATTTTCCATGTCGGTTTCCGAGGCTTTGATATATTGCAGTTTCTGTTCCGGATAGTAAATGAGGGAACAAAGTTGCTTGATTTCGGCTTCCCGCATGGTCGTCCCGAAAATTTCCGTCACTTTCCGTTTGATATTCCCCGATGCGTTTTTCAGGATGTGCTGGAATGCCTCATACTCCCCATGGATGTCGGCCAGGAAGTGTTCCGTGCCTTTGGGCAGGTTCAGTATGGCCTCCAGGTTGATGATTTCCGTGCATGCCGACCCCACGTCCGGCACATTTTGGGAAAGTAGTTCCAACAATCTCATGTCATTGCGTATCTTTTCGAAGGAATATGTGCTTGTCATATCGTTTGTTTGTCGTTTTTTCGCTTTACAAAAATACATAATTCTTTCAGTCCCCGCAATGTTTGCGGCGGGTTTTCTTTTTTTCTTTGTGGCCAATGGGCACTTCTTGTGTGTTAATTCTCTTAAGAAAGCATCAATATCACGCAAACATTTTCCTGTGGAAGCAAAAAAAGTGTAATTTTGCAAAGCTATAAGTAAGAAGGAATGCTGAAGGAATGCTTTTTTGCGATGTTTGTAGGCAGTTTGTTTTTAGCCGTTTCGTCTGTCCGCGGCGCGAATGCATTGCCGGCTCACGTCATTGTGCATGACAGCTGCAATGTGGGCGAGGGCGGGGATTCGATTTTGCCTGCGGAAGAAAAGGGTCGCAAAAAGTATAATCCCATCAAATGGATTGGGCGTTATTTAAAAAACACGAACAAGCCCAGTGACCGCCCCTTTGATATCAGCTTTTTGATAGGCCCCAGCTATTCGGCAGCCACCTCGGCCGGATTGGGCGCCACAGCGTCCGGGCTTTATTCGTGGGACCGTTCCGATCCGTTGTTGCCGAAATCCAACGTGTCTGTGTTTGCCAATGCTTCTTTGTCGGGAATGTTGGCAGTGGGCTTGCGCGGGAACAATTTCCTGCCGCATGAGAAATACCGTTTGGATTACCAGCTTTCGTTTTACACTTTCCCCGGCGAGTTTTGGGGTATGGGCTTTGAGCAGGGAGCCGACGATTCGAACAAGAGCGATTACCATCGCATAAAGCTGCAGTTTAAGCCGAGCTTCCTGTTCCGCTTGGGCGAAGCGGTCTTTTTGGGCCCTGTGGTGGATTTGGAGTGGGTGAACAGTTTCAGTTTTGAGAATGAGGCCTTGCTGGACGGGCAGGATAAATCTATCGTGAATTACGGTTTGGGATTTAATTTCACGTATGACACGCGCGATTTCGTGTTGAATGCGTGGCGTGGCAATTACTTCCGTTGGGAACAGATGTTTTACCCTTCCGGCTTCGGCAATGATTATGCGTTCAGCTATACGGATTTGACCTATTGTGCCTATCGGCAAATGTGGAAAGGAGGGGTGTTGGCCATGGAGCTCCACACCTTATTTAATTATGGGGATGTTCCTTGGACGATGATGGCGCAAGTGGGAGTGCTAGGGCGCATGAGAGGATATTACGAGGGACGTTACCGCGACCGGAACATCATGGAGGGGCAGGTGGAACTGCGCCAGCACATCAAGGGGCGCAACGGCATTGCCTTGTGGGTCGGATTGGCCAATGTGTTCCCCGATTTCAAGCATGTTTATTATGATGAAATTTTGCCCAACTATGGGGTCGGCTATCGTTGGGAGTTCAAGGAGCGGGTGAACATCAGGCTGGATTTCGGTTTCACGCGGGATAATCCCAATTTCACGTTCAATATCAACGAGGCGTTTTAGGTAAAGGTAAAGAACAGAATAAAAAACGAAGATAGACAATGAAATTTAGGAATGTTTATGCCATAGCTTTGATGGCGGGCTGGCCTTCTCTGCAAGGAATGGCGCAATCGGAATTGATTAAGTATGGTGATTTTGACCAATGGATTGTGCGCAACATCAAAGAAAGCCGCATCATTGGGGGCGAAACGAAACAGTTATATGAAATCGGGCCGAATGCCGTGTGGAACGAAAACAAGCCCTATACGAACCAAGGTGGTTCGCCATGGGGGACATCGAATGTGATGGCCAAAGTTTGCGGCATCGTCAAAACCAACACATCCGTGTATCGCGAGAAGCGGGGGGACGGTTATTGTGCACGTTTGGAGACCCATGTGGAAAAAGTAAAAGTCATGGGGATTGTGAACATCGAAGTGCTGGCTGCCGGTTCTGTTTTTCTAGGATGCTTGCCTGAACCCATCACGAACACATCCAACCCGA
The DNA here is from genome assembly GCA_944321565.1 of uncultured Paraprevotella sp. GTDB lineage: Bacteria > Bacteroidota > Bacteroidia > Bacteroidales > Bacteroidaceae > Paraprevotella. Next base: position 8,131 of record CALULT010000086.1, read on the forward strand.
TGAGTAAATTGTCCCTGGGGCAACCATTTAACAAGCGCCCGGTAGCTGTTGGCTTTGATTATAAAGTAAAATTGACCAATGAACCAAACCGCATCCGCCAGACAGGATTCAGCCGGATTTCGAAGGTCGAAGGGCGGGATATGCCCGACGTGGTGTGCCTTCTCCAAAAGCGTTGGGAAGATGAAAAAGGGAATCTTTATGCAAAACGCATCGGCACGATGATTCATCGTTTTGACAAAAGCACTGATTGGGTAAATGGAGCAAAATTTACCATTCAATACGGCGATATTTCCAAGAAAGCAGGATTCCATAGCTATATGGGACTGGTTACGGGTGACCGGACGCTCTATGCCCAAAACAGTAAAGGCAAGATGGTTCCCGTCAAGGAAGTGGGATGGGCCGATGCCAACGAGACTCCCACGCATATCGTGCTGCAATTTGATTCGAGTTATGGCGGTGCCTATGTGGGTTCTATCGGCACTACGCTGTGGATTGACAATGTGCGTTTGGTTTATTAATGGAATGTGGCATGAAGACAGACCGTCAGACTTATGCGGGGGTGCCGACTCCGTGTTATATTATGGAAGAGGATTTGTTGCGGCGCAATTTGTCCCTTATCCGCGATGTGGCAGAACGTGCCGGCGTGGAAATCATCTTGGCCTTTAAGGCTTTTGCCTTGTGGAAATCCTTTCCCGTTTTTCGTGAGTATATCCACCACACTACGGCTAGCTCCGTGAATGAAGCCCTATTGGCTGCAGAAGAATTTGGAAGCAAGGCACACACCTATTCACCGGCCTACACGGATCGTGACTTCGACACCATTATGGCCTGCAGCAGCCACATTACCTTTAATTCGTTGAGTCAGTATGAACGTTTCTACGGACGTGTGGCACGATACAACCACCTCCACTCTTCTGAACCTGTTTCATGTGGGTTGCGTGTGAATCCGGAATATTCCGAAATAGAAGTGGAGCTTTATAATCCATGTGCACCCGGTTCGCGGTTTGGCGTAATGGCTTCGCAACTTCCCGATGTGCTTCCTGAGGGCATTGACGGTTTCCATTGCCATTGCCATTGCGAAAGTTCGTCATACGCGCTTGAGCATACGTTGGCGCATCTCGAAGCGAAATTCGGGAAATGGTTTCCCCGGTTGAAATGGTTGAACCTTGGCGGCGGGCATTTGATGACACGCAAAGATTATGATGTGGAACATTTGGTCGGGATACTGAAGGCTTTGCGTACCCGCTATCCGAATCTTTCTATTGTTTTGGAACCGGGCTCGGCTTTTGCGTGGCAGACGGGGCCTTTGGTGGCATCTGTGGTTGATGTGGTGGAAAACAAAGGCATCTGCACAGCCATTCTCGATGTGAGCTTCACTTGCCACATGCCGGATTGCTTGGAAATGCCCTACCAGCCAACCGTACGGGGGGCAGAGACATTGGAACCGGATGCCGTGAAGCATGCCGCACCAGGGGATTTTGTCTATCGGCTCGGGGGAAACAGCTGTTTGAGTGGCGACTTCATGGGGACTTGGCGTTTCGACCATCCACTTGTGCCGGGCGAACGGATTATATTTGAAGACATGATTCATTATACTACGGTGAAGACCAATATGTTCAACGGGATTCCCCATCCGTCCATTGCCATGCTGCATAGCGACGGGACGTTGGAATATTATCGTCATTTTGGTTACGCCGACTACAGGAACCGGATGTGTTGAGCAGGGTAAAAATGAAAAAATCCCGTTTTTTTTGAGGAAGATGTTTGCAGATTAAAAAAATAATCGTACCTTTGCAACCGCATTCGGGGGAATGACAGACGGATGATTGATTTATTGTTACAAGCATCTTATGCGGAAATAGCTCAGTTGGTAGAGCACGACCTTGCCAAGGTCGGGGTCGCGAGTTCGAGTCTCGTTTTCCGCTCA
>CALULT010000087.1 GCA_944321565.1 uncultured Paraprevotella sp.
ATGTTACTTTCTACTGAACGGGTGCAAAGTCCTACAAGGGAGGGACCGAATGTGCCACCTGCATCACCAGCCAAAGCCAATAGTGCAAAAAGAGCAGTACCACCAGTAGGCATGCGAGCTGAGGTCAAACTAATAGCCCCAGGCCACATGATACCCACAGCAAGGCCACTAATCATACAACCTGTAAGACTGATGAGAGGCACAGAAGCTAAGGATGCAGTCAAGTATGCCACAAAACAGAGAGCACCTGCTCCCAGCATATACGCTGACAAGTCGAGCTTCTCACCTTTCTTGCCATACCAAAGCCGTCCCAGCCCCATGCAGAATGCAAAGCCACAAGGACCAGCCAAGTCTCCAATAGACTTATCGACCCCTAAAGACTCTTCAGCAAAGGCTGATGTCCATTGTGCCATCGTGGCCTCTGAAGCCCCAGCTGCTATCATCAGGATAAGGAAAAGCCAAAAGATGCGATTCCCTAACAATTGCGTCATACTCATACTTTCAGCATCCTGCACAATGGGTTCAATGGGGCAAAAAGCAAAATTGACAATGTTATAGAGCGGAATCAAAGCCCATAGGCAAGCCAGAATTCTCCAATTATCCACTCCAAAGAACGTAAAGAATAGCGTAGACCCCAAAATCACGCTTACTGCCCCCCAGCAGTAAAAGGAATGAAGCAAACTCATCATACCTTCTTTGTTCGGGAAAGGGCAAGCCTCTATAATAGGACTGCAAAGCACCTCTATCAATCCACTTCCAACAGCATAAATGCATACACAAAGGAGAATGCCTATCATCGGATCAGTGAAGAGTTGAGGTAGAAACGCCAAACCGATGAGACCTAAAGCCGATGCAATCTCTGAGATAATGATGCTCTTGCGATAGTTAATGTCCTTAAACTTGGCACACAATAAATCGGTGATCAATTGAACGATGTAAAAAACTGCAGGAATTAGTGCAAGACTGGCTATCGAGACTTCATACTCGCGATGAAAAGCCATAAACAAGAGCGGCGTAAAATTTGCCACAATTGCTTGTGTGACGAAGCCGAGATAGCAGGCTCGTTTTGTCACATTATAGTTCACATTCTTTTTCTTCATCTGTGGAAATATTAACAATTAGTAAGACGCACCGATTTCTCAAGCGATTCACATTTTTTTCTCAAGCGAGAAATTTTCGTTTCCCTTGAGGACACTGTTTGTCTTCTTTTTCCAAATCCGCAGCCCGGCAATTCCGGCCTCCCCCCCGTTCCCTTTTCAGGGCATGGCATCATGCCGCTTGCGCCTGCCGGTTTTCAAACTCCGCCTTCACGTCCTCATAAAAATGTGCCTGCGCGGCATTCATGTAGGGCACCAGCCACAAGAAACCAATGCCCAGCGTCAGGACGCAAAGCAGCCCCCACCCGATAAAGGTCAGTTGCAGGTAGAACAAGTCGAACTTATGTCCCTGCATCATGGCCATGCTCCGCTCGATGACCCCGTTGAATTTCAGCTCGGGGCAATCCCGCAACACATAGTACGTCATGGCATAGGAATAGGACTTGATGATGCCGGGCACAATCAGCAGCAAGGTCCACAAAAACGTGTAGACGCCTGTCAGCAAAGCCGTCCCGAACACACGGGTGTAATCCTTGAACCCCGCGAACAATTGCTCCACGCGGTATTCCTCTCCGCTGCGGACATTGTCCAGGTAGGCCACCACCATGCCATAGGCCAGCGGCAGCAACAGCAACTGCGCCACACTCCCTACATGTTCATAGACGAACGCGTCCACCCCGGCGGGAAACACGCCGTAGACGACGAAATAGACCAAGCCCATCACCACGGCTCCGCCCCATTTCCCGGATAAGGAAATGCGGGCGGCCGCCCGCATTTCGCTTGCACTTCTTATCATAAATATTCTTCCCGAAAGCATGTGTTCATTCAATCACCACCGTGGTCCATCCGTGCACGTCCGGCTCAATACCATACTGGATATTGCGCAAGTGGTTATAAAGTTTCGTACAGATTGGACCCGGTTTGCCATCCTTGCTGATGACGTAGCTCTTCTTGTTCTCCAGGTCGTCAATGCGCTCGATCGGACTGATGACCGCTGCCGTGCCGCAGGCACCGGCCTCCTCGAACGTGGCGAGTTCTTCTTCCGGAATCTGGCGGCGTTCCACCTTCATGCCCATGTCCTCGGCCAACTGCATGAGGCTCTTGTTGGTGATGGAAGGCAGGATGGACGTGGACTTCGGCGTGACATAAGTGTTGTCCTTGATGCCGAAGAAATTGGCCGCGCCGCATTCGTCGATATATTTCTTCTCTTTCGCGTCGAGATAGAACTCGCAGGAATATCCCAGCTCATGCGCGATGCTGTTCGCCTTCAAGCTGGCGGCATAGTTTCCGCCCACCTTGTAGATTCCCGTGCCCAAGGGCGCGGAACGGTCATACTCGCGGATAATCACGTAAGGATTCGTGGCGAAGCCGCCCTTGAAATACGGACCCACGGGGGTGACGAAGATGACAAACAGATATTCCGTAGCAGGATGCACGCCGACCTGAGCGCTCGTACCAATGAGCAACGGGCGGATATAGAGCGTGGCTCCGCTCTCGTAGGGCGGGATGAAACGCTCATTGAGCCGCACGACCTTCTTCACCATCTCCTCGAAACGCTCCGTGGGAAGTTCCGGCATCAGGATGCCGCGGCAGGTGCTTTGCAGGCGCGCCGCGTTCTCGTCCATGCGGAACACGCGCACCTTGCCGTCCGGGCAGCGGTAAGCCTTCAAGCCCTCGAACGCCTCTTGCCCGTAATGCAGGCAGGTCGCCGCCATGTGAAGGTTGATGGTCTCTTCCGAGCACACTTCGATTTCTCCCCATTTGCCGTCGCGATAGTAGCAACGCACATTGTAATCCGTCTTCATGTAACCGAACGACAGATTTGCCCAATCCATTTCTTTCATTTTTTCCTTTTTGTATTTGCTTTCTAAAAGGCAAAATTACTGAAAAAAGCCAAACTTTGGCACAAAAGGCCAATTTTTATTTCACTTTATCAGCTTTTTTCTCCATTTTCCAATACTTCTTTTATTTCTTCGTCTGTGGCATAAAGCTTTTCTCGACAAAAGGCCGTCAGCTGTTGCGCCTCTTTCACCAAGGCGGCCAGCTTGTCAATACCAGTCTCGTTGCTTTCAATTTGCCGCACCAATGCCTCCAACCTCGCCATGGCTTCCTCGTAAGTCAATTTCTCCTTTTTCATACCTTTCCTTTCCATTTTTCATTGCACAATCGAACGGATTTCACCCTCCGCCAGACGCGTCGTAAGTTCCTCTCCGGCATGCAACCGCGCGGCATCGCGTACCAGTTCCCCTCCGCAAAACGTCATACTGTAGCCGCGCTTCAACAGCGTTTCCGGATTGGCGGCCTCGCAACGCTGCCCGGCCAGCTGCAGGCGGAAATGTTCGCGTTCCATCCGCCGCGGCAAGGCCGTGCGCATCCTTTCCCCGGTGCGTTGCAGCCGATGTTCCTCATCGGCACGGCGTTGCAGCCAAGCATGCCTCATGCGTTGGGAAAAGCAGTCCAACCGCCGTTCGCCCGCCGTCCTGACCCGCACGAAAGCGGAAGACAGGCGGGCGGCCACCTGCACCATGCGTCCGCGCTCGCGTTCCATCCGCATCTCCACACCGGACACCATGCGGCGGCACAAGTCGTCCAGCCGCGCAGCCGTCTCCAACTGATGGTTGACCAGGAAAGCCGCAGCCGCCGTGGGAGTCTTCACCCGCGTATGCGCCACGGCATCAATCACCGTGTCGTCGCGCTCGTGCCCGATGCCGGTGATGACAGGCAACGGGAACTGTGCGCAGGCCGCCGCCAACAGGTACGTGTCGAAACCCGAAAGGTCGCTGGTGGCGCCCCCGCCCCGGATAATGACCACCACATCCCAACGGTCGTGTTCCGCCATGATGGCATCCAAAGCCGAAAGGACGGACTGCTCCACCCGCTCGCCCTGCATGACGGCGGGAAACAAACGGGTCGTGAAACGGAATCCGTATTCATTTCCCAACAACTGGTTGCAGAAATCGCCGTAGCCCGCCGCCGTGGCGGACGAAATGACCGCAATCCGGTTGGCCAGCAACGGCATGGGGAGCGACTTGTTGTCGTCCAGGATGCCGTCGGCCTCCAGCTGCGCCAATATCTCCCGCCGCAACCGCGCCAAGTCGCCCAAAGTATAGGTGGGATCAATGTCCCTCACCGTCAGCGAATAGCCGTAAAGTTCATGGAAAGACACCGTGACCTTCACCAGCACCTTCAGCCCCGGCGACAAAGGTCGTCCCGCCTCGCGCTCGAACATCGGTTTGAGCAGGCTGTACGTCCCCGCCCAGATCACGCCACGCGCCTTGGCCACCAGATCCCGCCCGCGCTTGTCCTTCTCCACGAACTCCACATAACAGTGCCCGTTGTAAGCCTCGCGCACCTCGCTCAATTCGGCCTGCAACCAATATTCATCGGAGAGCGCACCTTCCACCACGCCCCGCACAAGATTGTTCAGTTCATATAACGTCAACGGTTCCATCTCACCCCATCAAATAAGCCTGCAGCCCGTGCTGCGAACAGATTGTAGCCCCGCCCAACAACCGGTCGCCCGCATAGAACACGGCCGACTGTCCCGGCGTGACGGCCGAAGCCTCGCCCCCGAAGCGCACCAGCCAAAGCCAGTCGCCCGGCACCTCGGTGGGAAAACGGTTCTCCACCCGGCTTACCCGGCAGGGAATCGGACGGCTGCGGTAGCGGATGCGCACCGCCACCCCGTCGCCCTCCAAATCCGCTTCGTTCACCATGCAGGCCTCGTTCACCAGCATGGCTTCGGCGGCAAGCTGCGCCTCGTCGCCCAGCACCACCGTGTTTTTCCGCGCGTTCACCCGCAACACGTAGGCCGGGCGACCCAAGGCGATGCCCAACCCCTTGCGCTGCCCGACGGTGTAGAACGGGAAACCGGCATGCGTCCCGAGCGTCCGTCCCTGCGCGTCCACGAACTTCCCGCCGCCCACACGGCTGTCCAAGTCGGGCACCTGTTCGCGCAGGAAATCGCGATAATCCTTGTCTATGAAACACACCTCCATCGACTCCCCTTCGCGGGCCTTCATCTCAAACCCTTTCCGCACCAGATAGTCCCGCACGTCGGATTTCCGCATCCCGCCGAGCGGGAACAGGCAACGGGACAGCACGTCCTGTCCCAGCCGCCACAGGAAATAAGACTGGTCTTTCCCCGCATCCACGCCGCAATGCAGGTAATAGCGTCCGTGCTCCGGGCAGACCTGCACGTAATGACCGGTAGCGATATAATCGCAACCCAGCTGGTCTGCCCAATCCGTCAACATGCGGAACTTGAACGTGGGATTGCACATCACGCAGGGGTTCGGTGTCCGTCCGGCCAGGTATTCGTCAATGAAATGCCGCACCACAGTTTGCCTGAAAGCCTCCCGCTCGTCGGCCACATAGTGTGCCATGCCCAACCGCGCGGCCAAAGCCTTGGCTTCCAAGATGAAATCCGGCAACTCCTGCCCCTCCACGGCAAACTGCCGCGGCAAGTCCCACACACGCATGGTCACGCCCACCACCTCGTAGCCTTGCTCCTGCAACATCAGACACACCGCCGAGCTGTCAATGCCGCCCGACATGCCTACCAGCACCTTCTTCTTCCGTTCCGTCATATTTCCGCTTTGCATTGAAAGTCTTTTGCGCAAAAGTACAAAGAAAAAAGGGGAAAACGCTTTAAACCGCCCCAATAAGTCGAAAAATATTAATGAATACCGAAAACGCTCAAAGTCCACAGTAATGACAATGCCTCCCTGCAAGGGGACATTATCCGGATTTCGGCGCGAAAGGAAATGCGCCCCCTGCGCACATCCTTCCATTGACAAAATGAACTTTCGGGTGCGCGTTGACAATTTGCTCATTTTCGCCGTCTGAGATTCGCGTATTCGGCCGCCGGACGGGACGGCGCGGAAAAAACGCAGCCACACGCGCCTTGCGGAAATCAAAATGTCGCGGAATCCCCTCCAAACCTGCCCTTCTGACGGAACACGGGACACTCCCGGCGCAGAAGCCCGGCCGGCGGGAAAGCCCGCCGGGGGATTCCGCCGACAAAATGACGCGGGAAACGTGTCCGGGAAAAAGTCCCAACGGGAAAGAAAAACACCCCCGGAGCCGCCGCGAAAAAGTTTCTGTACCGGGATTTTTTCGTCCGAGCCCCGAAAAAGAAATTTCGAGCCCCGAAAAAAGAATTCCGGGGCTCGGAATTTCGCGTTCCGGCCCCGAAATTTCTCGTCAGACTGCTCCAAAAAGTGAATGACTCTGACAAAAACTTGCACAAAAGCCCCGTTTTGTGCAAAAAAAATCGCGCAAAAATCGGCTATTTGGGATGGATTGCGCAAAAGTCGCGTCACGAGAATCATCCAAAACGGCACAATTTGTTTGTTTTTACAGGAATTTTATGACATTTTGATTTTGGGGTCGTAACGACCTTTTTGTTTTCCATGCGCGGCCATAATGGCCGTTTTGTTTGCCATGCGGAGGGCAAAACTGTCCCGCCTCGCAGGGGGACGAGCCCCGAAGGGGCGGAGGGGGTCTCACACCCACGGGGACGTAACACCCCTTCTGTTCGCCGTGCGACGGCCATAATGCCGTTGTTTGCCGTGCGGCGGCCATAATGCCGTTGTTTGCCGTGCGGCGGCCATAATGGTCGTCCTGTTTCCCTTGCGGAATGACAGGGTGGGAAACCCCTCCGGCTCTTCGAGCCACCTCCCCTGCAAGGCGGAGGAGTTTTTTCCGGACGGGCAGTGAGGAGATGCAGGGCATTTGATTACAAATGAATATTCGTCAGTTGTTAAATCCACAAGATTAGAAACAGTTCCAACATTACTTACCGAATGTACTAAAAAAGCCGCTACCGGAGAAACGGCAACGGCTATACCTTAATATATTATAGAGACGACTTAGCTCAGGAAGCCCAGCAACACACCGGCGGCCACGGCCGAACCGATGACACCGGCCACGTTCGGCCCCATGGCGTGCATCAGCAGGTAGTTCTTGGAATCGTATTCCAAGCCCAGGTTCTGCGAGATGCGGGCTGCCATCGGCACGGCAGACACACCGGCGTTACCAATGAGCGGATTAATCTTCTTGCTCTTCGGGAGGAAGAGGTTGAAGAACTTCACGAACAAGACACCCGATGCCGTGGCGATGATGAAGGCCAACGCGCCGAGCAGGAATATCTTGATGGTGTCCCACGTGAGGAACTCGCTGGCCTGCGTGGAGCAACCCACCGTCAGGCCGAGCAACATCACGATGGTATCGTTCAGCGCACTGCCCGCCGTCTTGGCCAGACGGGTCGTCTTCGTGCTTTCTTTCAACAGATTACCGAAGAACAACATGCCCAACAAGGGAAGACCGGAAGGCACGATGAAAGCCGTCATCAGCAAGCCCACAATGGGGAAGATGATTTTCTCCGTCTGCGAAACCTCGCGCGCCGGTTTCATCCGGATGAGCCGTTCCTTCTTCGTCGTGAGCAGGCGCATCAAAGGCGGCTGGATGACCGGCACCAAGGCCATGTAGGAATAGGCGCACACCGCAATGGCCCCCATGAGGTTCGGCGAGAGTTTGGACGACAGGAAGATGGCCGTCGGCCCGTCCGCACCGCCGATGATGGCGATGCCCGCCGCCTGGTTCGGCTCAAATCCCATGGCCAAGGCAATCATGTAAGCCCCGAATATACCAAACTGGGCTGCCGCACCGACCAGCAACAGCTTCGGGTTGGCTATCAACGCCGAAAAGTCCGTCATGGCACCGATGCCCAGGAAAACGAGCGGCGGATACCAACCGTTCTTCACGCCCGAATAGAAAAAGTTCAGCACGGAATTGTCCTCGTAAAGCCCGATTTCGAGGCCCACGGCCTTGAACGGGATATTGCCCAAGATGATACCCAATCCGATAGGTATCAGCAACAAAGGCTCAAAGTCCTTTTTGATGGCCAGCCACAGGAAGAACGCGCCCACCAGAATCATGCCCCAGTTGCCCCACTCGGCACACGCGAACCCCGTATAGGTAAGGAAGTCGGCCAGCTTTGCTCCGATGAAATCAAATATTTCCATACGCTTAACCGATTGTTACCAAGATTGCACCTTCACGGACGGAATCGCCCTTGCTGACATGCACGGCGGTGATGGTACCGTCGCATTCCGCACCGATATTGTTTTCCATCTTCATGGCTTCGAGCACCACGACCGTCTGGCCTTTCTTCACTTCCTGGCCCACGTTGACAGCCACGGCATTGATGGTGCCGGGCAACGGGGCGCGCACGGCCGTGCCCTTACCCGTTTGAGGCTCAGGTTGTTTGGGGTCAACAGCCGGTGTCACCGGCCCGTGGTGTACATGCGCCACCGGGCGGATGACCGGCTTGTGCGTCAGGTGCATCGGACGCTCCATTTCCACCTCGAACGGGATTCCGTTCACTTCCACTTTGGCCAAGTTTCCTTCCACCTCTTCGATTCTCACGGTGTACTCGGCGCCTTTCACTTTATATTTATATTCTTTCATGACGTTGCTTTTTGATTTGATGGGTTATACTGATTAATGCAGGTTCTCTGGCCATTCGCGCATGGTGAATCCCTTCGCGCTCCATTCGGAATGTTCGTCCGTGTGATAGGTCAGCACATTGCTTTCCACGTCGTGTACGTCCTCCTCGTATTCCTTCAAAGCCATGGCGATAAGGGCCATATAGATTTTCATGTCCACCCCCTTGGTCTCCATGCCCTGCTTGGCCATGACGGCAGCCTTGTCGGCCTGCTCGCGCACGGCACGGATGGCCCGCACACGCGACATCTTGGACAACATGGACCATGCGTAACCGAACAAACGGAAGAACACGTATAGGGCGATAAGGGCGACAAACACCACACCCATGGCGATGATGGACATCGCGACACCATAAGGGTCTTTCTCTTTCCACTCAGCCACTTTGTCCTCCACCTGGCCTTGTCCCACATTGGATGAACCGGGAGTCACTTCGTCTTCATCGAGCACCAGCCAGGTATAGCTGTCCGTTTCCGTGTCGTGCACCCTGGCATAGGCCTGGTTTTCGGCCAACGGCGGCACTGTCACCGAGTCAAGCAACGTTTTGCCGTTTCCATCAAAAAGCGCGATGAAGTTCGGCTTGCCTTCTTCCAACTTGAAATTGGTGTGCAGTGTGCCCAAATTGGTACGCCCGTCAGCAAAAAACACGATGCGCTGTTGTGCGGACAAATTGGTACGCGAATCGCCTTTCGGTATCAGCGACATCAATTTCACCCGTTCCGGCACGGAAAGTTCCTCATTCAGTGCCGCGCGGTTGGTGGTCAAGTAACAACTGCGGATGTTGATGGTTCCCCATGAGGTGTTGGCAATTTCTATCCACCCGGAACGCTCGCCATATTCGTCAATGAGGCCGTCTGTGTTGGTCACCACCACCTCGCTGATTTTAAAGCTGCGCGCCCCTTGTCCGAAGGCCGCGACCACAGCGACCAGCCCCACAAGGATACCTAAAAATCTTTTATGTATCATCATTTTGGTTTTAACAGATTACAATGGAATATTCCCGTGCTTCTTCACCGGGTTGGAAAGTTTCTTGGTCTGCAGCTGCGCCAAGGCGCGGATGACGCGGAAGCGCGTGTTGCGCGGCTCAATCACGTCGTCGATGTAGCCATACTTCGCCGCCTGGTAGGGATT
>CALULT010000088.1 GCA_944321565.1 uncultured Paraprevotella sp.
CTTGTTCAGACTATCCAAATTGTGCGCATAGTACTGGAAACGGGAGAAGGAATACAACCGGGTTTTCGGACTGACCCATTATAAATCAACACGCTGCACGATTATAAATCGTGCAAAGAAGTCAGTTATATGCATCCGGGCATAAAGCCTCTTACATCGTTTCTCGCAACCGAGTTTCCGGACTGACCCTATATTCTTCTTTTGAAAAGCAGGATGACACGACTTGTCTCTATATAAAAATGGTGTGCGAAACATCTATGAACTAGATTTTCGCACACCAATATCTATACTATTTCCCTTAGGACTTACTTGTCACCGAAATAACGGTTGTACAAGCCGGCAAAACCACGACCGTGGCGGGCTTCGTCTTTCGCCATTTCATGTACCGTGTCGTGGATGGCATCCAAATCCTGCTGCTTAGCCATCTTGGCCAAATCCATCTTGCCGGAGCATGCACCGCTTTCAGCTTCCATTCTCTTCTTCAGGTTGGTTTTCGTGTCCCAAACCATGTCACCGAGCAATTCGCAGAAACGCGAAGCATGGTCGGCTTCTTCGTATGCATAACGCTTGAAAGCTTCCGCGATTTCGGGATAACCCTCGCGGTCTGCCTGGCGGCTCATGGCCAAATACATGCCCACTTCCGTGCACTCGCCTTCGAAGTTAGCTTGGAGGCCCTTCTTGATTTCCGGATCAACGTCCTTGGCAATGCCGATGACATGCTCAGTGACAAAAGTCAACTCAGTTTCAACCAATTCCTTGAATTTGGAAGCCGGAGCCTTGCATTGCGGGCACTGGGCTGGGGGTTCGCTACCTTCATGAATGTAACCACACACTGTGCAAACAAATTTCTTTTTCATGTTCGTTTGGTTTTAATTGATTCAACAATCTTATTCTATTCCCATCCGGTCAGGCATTCGCCTTAGCCGCACAAGAATTACATATACCTTTATAATATAAATGGGTCTCTTCAACGATGAAATCCGCACCGACAGGCTGGCATTCCTGGAAACATCCGGGCAATTGAACGTCCATCAACCGGCCACAACGCTTGCACATAAAATGTGCGTGGGGAGTCACGGTCCCGTCGAAACATACTTTCTTCTCGTCTATAGTCAGCATCTGCGCAGCTCCATGTTCGGCAAAAAGCCGGAGCGTGTTATACACCGTCGTTTTCGACAACGTAGGAATGTCTTTTCCCAAAGCCACATACACTTCATCCACCGTCGGGTGTGTGCAATGTTTCAACAAGTAGTCCATAATGGCTATGCGCTGCACTGAGGGATGGATTCCGTAACGTTGCAAAGTATCCAAGGCATTTCTGTCTGTCATTGTCAATTATAAATTTGTATTGTTTACAATGCAAATATAGCGGTTGTTTCGCTTAATGCCAAATATTTCCTAACGGATTTGACAAACGACATCTTTTTTTTTCTTTTTTTAATCTGCCACCCACAGGAACTGTTTTGAACTTATCGCGCGATGAAATTCCACGAATTGCATGGCATTTCGTTTTTTTATATTACCTTTGTTGCCGTAAACAGCAATTCATAAAGCTATGAACTACGGATTTGTCAGAGTTGCGGCAGCCATTCCCAACGTGAAAATAGGGGATTGCAAACACAACGCGCAACAAATTGAAAGCCTGATTATCCAGGCGGAGGGTAAAGGCACGGAAATCATCTGCTTCCCGGAACTATGCATCACAGCTTACACTTGCGGCGACTTGTTCGCCCAACAAATATTGCTCGACGATGCGGAGATGGCCTTAATCAGCATCCTCGACTTCACCCGTTCATTAGACATCATTTCCATCATCGGGCTTCCCATACCCTACCGTGGCACATTATTGAATTGTGCCGCCGTCATTCAGAAAGGAAAAATCCTCGGGATTGTCCCCAAGACCTACCTGCCTAATTATAAAGAATTCTACGAACAACGCTGGTTCACTTCCGGTGACACGCACGGCGACAACACAGTGCTGATTTGTGGCCAACAGGTGCCGTTGAGCCGGAACCTCATCTTCAGCACACCGTCCTGCCGCTTCGGAGTGGAAATCTGTGAAGACGTATGGGCACCCATCCCTCCCAGTTCGGAACTGACGCTCAAAGGCGCGGAAATCATATTCAACCTGAGCGCGGACAACGAAGGCGTGGGCAAACATGACTACCTGAAATCCTTGCTGGCACAACAAAGTGCGCGGTGCCTCTGCGGCTACGTGTTCGCCGGCGCGGGATTCGGGGAAAGCACACAAGATGTGGTCTTTGCGGGCAAAGCCCTCATGTTCGAGAACGGGCTCCAATTGGCCGAAAGCGAAAGGTTCTCGTTCAAGGAACAACTCGTCATCGGGGAAATCGATGTGGAACGGTTACGCACGGAACGAAGGGTCAATACCACATTCGGTGCCTCAATGGCACGGGTGAAAGGACAAAATGCGTTGCAAATCGACACCGAACTGTTCGCCCCCAAAAGCTTCGACCTCAGCCGCACCATCTCCCCCGCTCCATTCGTGCCTTCAGGAAGGGCACTGAATGAACGCTGTGAAGAAATCTTCGCCATACAAATAGAAGGATTAGCCAAAAGACTGGTGCACACCCAAGCGCAAACAGCCGTCATCGGCGTGTCCGGCGGGTTGGACTCCACACTGGCCTTACTGGTCTGCGCCAAGACATTCGACAAACTCGGCCTGCCGCGCAAAGGCATCATCGGTGTGACGATGCCCGGCTTCGGCACCACGGGGCGCACATACCGGAATGCCATGGAACTCATGAAAAGCCTGGGCATCACCATTCGCGAAATCAGCATCAAAAAAGCCTGTGTGCAACACTTTGAGGACATCGGCGTGGATGTGGAAAAACACGATGTGACGTATGAAAACAGCCAAGCGCGCGAACGCACCCAAATTCTGATGGACGTGGCCAACCAAATGAACGGGCTTGTCATCGGCACGGGCGACCTTTCCGAGCTGGCACTCGGATGGGCCACCTACAACGGCGACCACATGAGCATGTACGGCGTGAATGTGTCCATCCCAAAGACGTTGGTAAGGCATTTAGTGGCATGGGTGGCCGAAAGCATCATTGACGAAACTTCACAAGCTACGTTGATGGACATCGTGGACACACCCATCAGCCCGGAACTGATTCCGGCGGACGAAAACGGGGAAATCGCACAAAAGACGGAAGATTTGGTGGGGCCCTACGAACTGCACGACTTCTTCCTTTATTATATGTTGCGCTTTGGCTTCCGTCCCTCCAAAATTTTCTATTTGGCACAACATGCCTTCAGTGGAAAATACACAGACGAAGTAATCAAGAAGTGGATTACCATTTTCTTCCGCCGTTTCTTCTCGCAACAGTTCAAACGCTCATGCCTGCCCGACGGGCCGAAAGTGGGCAGCTGCAGCCTGAGCCCACGAGGCGACTGGCGCATGCCCAGCGACGCTTCGGCTGCGGCATGGATTGAAGAATGCAACAAGCTATTGTCATAACCCGGTTAAGCCCCTAAAAAATCAGAATATCCAAGATTGCAAAACACCCTTCACAAAACCGGATTTTTACAATCTTGGATATTCCTTATTCTTCCGCAAACCGCAAAGTTTCCACTTTCTCTAACCGCGCTTTAAGGCGTGGCATGCTCCCCTTCCGGATGCGCAAAGTCATGCTGCAGTCCTGTTCATATCCCTGGCTGACAATGGCCGGTCCCTCTTCCTTGACAACGCGCATCACGGCATTCATGAAAGGATATTCAAACCAAAAACTCACGTCCTCGTCCACCGTCCGTTCCACCACATGGGCCTTGTCCAAGGCTTCTATTGCCGCTGCCTTGTAGGCTTGTATCAACCCGCTCGTCCCCAGCTTGATGCCTCCGAAATAACGGATGACGACAATCAGTATGTCCGTAAGCTCATGGGAATTAATTTGCCCGAGAATGGGCTTTCCCGCCGTCCCGGAAGGTTCCCCGTTGTCGTTCGCCCGGAATTCCTTTCGCTCCGGACCGAGCATGTAAGCATAACAACAATGTCGGGCATCGTAGTACTCCTTTTGGTAATGCTCCACCCATTGTTTCACCTCCTCTACCGTCCGCACAGGATGGGCGAAAGCGAGGAACTTGCTCCGTTTCTCGCTGTATTCCCCTTCCGCCGGAGCGTCTATTGTTTTATATACGTCGTTTTCTTCCATGCTTCGCGTATCAAAAAACTCCGGCACCGGCAATATGTCCCGGCAACCGGAGTGGCAAAGTTTTGATTTATATCCTTACGAAAGTTTATGAACCACCAATCCGCTGCGCAACTTCGGCTCAAACCACGTGGCTTTCGGCGGCATGATGTTCCCGCTGTCTGCGATGTCCATGATTTGCTGCATCGACACGGGATAAAGCGCAAGAGCCATCTTCATCTCCCCGCTGTCGCACCGCCGTTTCAGCTCACCAAGGCCGCGCAAGCCGCCCACAAAATCAATCCGCTTGTCACGGCGAAGGTCTTTGATGCCCAAGAGCTTGTCTAAAATCAACCTGCTGCTGATGCTCACGTCCAAGACTCCCACCGGATCATTCTCGTCAAAATGCCCGGGAAGCGTGCGAAGGCGATACCATGTGCGCTCCAAATAAAGCGAAAACTCATGCGGTTGTGCGGGACGGTATTCGTCCGCTCCCATGCATGTCACTTCGAAATCGGCTTCCAATGCTTCCAGGAAATCAGCAGCCGCATAGCTTCCCAAATCTTTCACCACGCGGTTGTAATCAAGGATGGTCAGTTCGCTCGCCGGGAAACAAACCGCCATGAAATAATTATATTCCGCATCCGGTTGAGCAAACCCGTGCTCCCGCGCCTTTTCCTGCCCCACCAAAGCCGCAGCCGCCGTGCGATGATGCCCGTCGGCAATATAAAGCGAAGGCATGGCCGCAAATTCCCGCGTAATGGTTTCTATGTCCGCCTCCTCGGAAATAAGCCAAAACTGATGTCTGAACCCGTCGATGGGAGCAATGAAATCATACACGGGCATCTGCGCCGCATATTTTTGAATGATGGCAGCCAAAGCGGCATTGTCCGGATAAGCCAGAAAAACCGGCTCCACATTGGCATT
The DNA here is from genome assembly GCA_944321565.1 of uncultured Paraprevotella sp. Lineage (GTDB taxonomy): Bacteria > Bacteroidota > Bacteroidia > Bacteroidales > Bacteroidaceae > Paraprevotella. The sequence goes on from CALULT010000088.1 coordinate 5,082, forward strand.
TGTGACGCGCACATGCTTCATGCGGTCTTCCTCTTTGTCCTGGCGGGTCAGCTCGTGCTTCTTGATAGCCCCCGACAAGTAATCGTCCACAGAAGCACCCAGCACGATGCCGTGCTGGGTGTGCCCGTTCATGGTCTGGGCATAAAGGTAGTACATCGGTTTTTCATCTTCCACCAGCCACCCGTTACGCTGGAATTTGGCGAAATTCTCTGCCGCCTTCTCATACACACAAGCGTCATGCTCGTCTGTCCCCACCGGGAAATCAATCTCAGGGCGGATAATGTGATACAGCGACATCTCATTGTCACCGGCTTCGTCGCGCGCTTCTTCCGAAGTCAGCACGTCGTATGGCCGGCATTCCACTTTTTCCACCAAATCCTTTGGCGGACGAAGCCCTTTGAAAGGTCTGACCAATGCCATTTCGTTCTTATTTGTTTACTTGGAACTTCGTGCAACCATCCTTGAAAAATGCCGCAATCTGGTGCGCTGCGGCCACGCCGGCGTTGATGTTCGCTTCAGCTGTCTGCGCCCCCATCTTCTTCGGAGTGGAGAAATAACGGCCTTCAAAAGCACGGAAGTCCGCATCGGCTTCAGGCATAATGTCCGTTACAAACTTCAAGTCCGTGCGCTCTGCCATCAGCTTCAGCAACTCCGGCTCATTGATGACTTCCTTGCGCGCCGTATTCACCAGCACACCACCTTTCGGCATCTTGTTCACAAGGGCGTAATTAATGCTTTGACGAGTCTCCGCCGTAGCCGGGATATGCAAGGACACGACTTCACACGTCTCGAAAAGTTCGTCTTGGGAAGCCATGGCCTTCACCCCGTCGGCCTCAATGGCCGAAGCCGGGCAATAAGCATCATAGGCATACACGTCCATGTCAAAGCCCTTGGCGATGTGTGCCACGCGGCGACCGACATTCCCGTAGGCAAGGATACCCAATTTCTTGCCCTTCAATTCCGTTCCCGCTTTGCCGTTATAGAAATTGCGCACGGCATACACCAACAAGCCGAATACCAATTCAGCCACCGCGTTGGAGTTCTGTCCCGGCGTGTTCATCACCACTACGCCATGTGCCGTGGCTGCGGCCAAATCCACATTGTCGTAACCGGCTCCGGCACGCACCACGATTTTCAGATTCTTGGCGGCGTCAAACACTTCATTGTCCACCTTGTCACTGCGGATAATCAAGGCATCCGCATCTGCCACGGCGGCCAACAGCTGCGATTTCTCCGTGTACTTTTCCAGCATGGCCACTTCAATGCCCGCTTCTGCGGCCACTTCCTTTATTCCGTCCACTGCCACTTTGGCAAACGGTTTCTCGGTTGCAATCAATATCTTATTCATCACTTGTCATTTAAAAATTCATTAAAAAGGAAAAGGCGCACCTAAATGCGCCCTTCTATATTTACTTAAGATTTAGTGCTGGGCTTCAAAGTCTTTCATGCTTTGAATCAAAGCCTGTACACCTTCCACCGTCTGCGCGTTGTAGCAAGAAGCGCGGAATCCGCCTACACTGCGATGGCCTTTGATGCCCACCATGCCACGGTCTGTGGCAAACTGCAGGAAGTCGGCTTCCAGTTCCTTATACTCGTCATTCATCACGAAGCAGATATTCATCAACGAACGGTCTTTTTCCTTCACCGTGCCACGGAACAATTTGTTACGGTCGATTTCCGCATACAACATGTCGGCACGTTCCTCTGCCCGCTTGGCCATGGCTTCCACGCCGCCATTCTTTTTCATCCACTCCAAATTCTTCATGGCGCAATAGATGGGCACCACAGGAGGCGTATTGAACATGGAACCGCTCTTCACATGCGTAGCGTAATCCAACATCGTGGGGATTTGACGTGACACCTTGCCCAACGCAGCTTCTTTCACAATCACGATGTTCACGCCAGCCATGGAAACGTTCTTCTGCGCACCGGCATAAATGCAATTATACTTGCTCACGTCCACCGGACGGGAAAAAATATCCGATGACATGTCGGCCACCAAAGGCACGGGGCTGTCCAAATCATAACGCATCTCCGTACCGAAAATGGTGTTGTTGGAAGTCACATGCAAATAGTCGGCATCTTCCGGAATAGTGAATCCTTTGGGAATATACGTGTAATTGTCATCTGCCGAAGAAGCCACTTCTACGACCTCACCAAAAAGCTTGGCTTCTTTCATGGCCTTCTTCGCCCACGTACCCGTATTTAAATAAGCAGCTTTCTTTTCCAAAAAGTTGTAAGGAACACGGCAAAATTCCGTGCTGGCACCACCGGCCAGGAAAATCACGGAATAACCTTCAGGCACGTCCAACAATTCCTTCACCAATTCCACCGCCTTGTCCACAACCGGCTGGAAATTTTTAGCCCTGTGACTGATTTCCATCAAGGAAAGACCACTTCCCTCAAAATCCAAGCATGCAGCAGCTGTTGCCTCAATGACCTCTCGCGGCAACATGGATGGACCTGCGTTAAAATTATACTTCTTCATTATTACTTTATAAATATAATAGATTACTTATCTACACGTTTAGGCATAACGTCTGCGAAAGTAGGAAATAAAATCCATAAAAACAACGATTGAAGCCACAATTTTACAGTTTCCCTCTTTTTTCGCTATCATATCATATAAAAAAGATATTTTTTCGTTTACAAGTCGTTAGTTCACCGTGTCTCTTCGAACACCGTCTTCACCCCCTTTATTTTCTTTCCCTGCACAACGGAAAGGGTAGCCTTGAGCATTTCTCTTTTCACGGCTGCAAAGGCATAATGGTCTTTCACGTCGATACGGCCAATATCTTCACGACTCAGCCCGCCGACCTTTGCCAAGAACCCGACAATATCAACCTTGTTTACCTTGTCCTTTTTCCCTTTACCTATATATATGGTAGCCCAACGTGGTTGGGCTGGTCTCGGCATATTCTTTTTCAGTTCGTATTGACTTGGTTGTTGCTTTACATATCCTGGCAAATCTTCCTCAGGGCCCAACAAGATGAATGCCTCTCCTGTTGCATCCCAACGCGCCGTCCGCCCATTACGATGGATATACGCGTCTTCATTTATGGGAAGATGATAATGAACCACGTGGTCTATGTTGGGAATATCCAATCCACGCGATGCCAAATCCGTTGAAATAAACACGTTACAAGACCCGTTGGAAAACTTATAAAGGGCACGTTCACGGTCTTTCTGTTCCATCCCGCCATGAAACATTTCGCATGCCACACCTTCACGACGCAGGAAATGATAGACACGCTCCACACTCTCCCTATAATTCACGAAAACAAGTGAACTTTTATCGCCCAATTCACAAAGCAGGCGCAACAAGGTTTGGAGTTTATCCTTTTCAGGGGACTTCACGGAAAACACAGATATCCTGTCCGGAATCTGTTCCTCAACCTGCAAATAATCAAGCTTCACAAAAGCATTTTCCGACACAAAACGAGGAATTGCCGGTGCGTCTGTCGCCGACAACAGGAAACGTCGCTTTAAATGCGAAAGGCAGGAAATAACTTGTGACATTTCCTCTTGGAAACCCATCTCCAAACATTTGTCGAACTCGTCTATCACCAATGTATGTACTTCCGAGGCATCCACATTACCTTTTTCCAAATGGTCTTTCATCCTTCCGGGGGTGGCTATGATTACCTGCGGACAATAACTTTTCATCACACGGTGCTCATCCATGGTCGGCCGTCCGCCATAGCAACTCATCACGTGAATCCCTGTCCCCATTGCTTTGAACACCTGCTCAATCTGCAATGCCAACTCTCTTGACGGTACCAGCACCAATGCCTGAAGCCCTTTTTGGGCATTTGAAAGGCTTAACACAAGAGGTATCAAATAGGCCAAAGTCTTCCCTGAACCTGTCGGAGCCAAAAGCACCAAGTCCTTTCCCTTTCGATACTCCTCAACCACATCCTGCTGCATTGCAGTCAGGCTGTCTATACGCAAATTCCACAATATCTCTTCAACAGTCATTATTTATCTTTTTATGATACTATATTTCCCTTTTTCTTTTCCAAACGCCCAAAAGGGAATTTTATTGTTTCATGCACAAGAAGGGAGCCAGTTTATATTTCGGGGGATTTAAGACCATATGGAAAACCGAATTGAAGAAATTGAGTGACGCAGTGTGTCTCGCAGATGAATGCCCGCAGTCAAAACCGGCAGGAATGAACTGTCCCGCCTCGCAGGGGGACGAGCCCCGAAGGGGCGGAGGGGGTATCAAAATAAACTCCTCCGCCTTGTAGGAGGGCACTGAAAAAGTCCACTATTTGAAAATACCACTAACAAAATGCAAGTAAAAGTACCGGCAACAAGCTAAATAGCGTATAAAACATTGCGTTTACAGCAAATATGCGTCTTTTTATTTACATTACGATAGCACATCTTCGTGAGAGGGGACTTTTTCGTATCCATCCGAAACTCGGCGTGTTTTTTCGTTCGGTTTAAAATCCGAACTTTGCTCAAAAAAAGCCATGTTCAATTTGAATGAAAACAACCGCTTTGTGATGAGCCGTAATCCCATGGATTTACGCAAGGGGGTGGATAGCC
>CALULT010000089.1 GCA_944321565.1 uncultured Paraprevotella sp.
CCATGACAAATTTCAGAAACTTCTGATTTTGACTTAGTTATAATCAATGCGTTTTTGGACTGTCAAAGTCAGGAAATTTATCCAATATGGGTTGACACACACACCACGATTGAATGGGCAAATGGTGCAGACCTGGCTCCTGAATTCTTATATGAGATAGGTTCGGCCGCATGAGGCTTGATTTCTCCACCCATTGAAGCCTCTATACGGCTAATCTTGTTTGTACATAAAGGCGGACGCATCAATAATGGTGCTTTCGCCTTTATTGTAGTTCGCCCAGCACAAACATTCTCTAATCACGTCTGTGTCAAAATGGACGTTTTTAAAACATTGCACAAACTCTTTGGAGTAAAAAAAACTGCATGTCATTGACATGCAGCCTGCTGCAAATGTGATTCCGTTGGGGCTCGAACCCAAGACCCACGCCTTAGAAGGGCGTTGCTCTAATCCAACTGAGCTACGGAACCGACCTTAAATTGGCTGCAAATTTAGGGTTTTATTTTTAATATTGCAAATTGTAAGTGCTGTTTTTTCATTTTCCGCATAGTTGTTTATAGTCACAGTAGGCACACAGTTTCGGCTCAGACGTTTGCCGGAAGGGGATTTCAGGGTCGAATAGTTCATTGAGCACTTGGCGCAACGCTTTTCCGAAGTCTTCCTTGAGCTTTCCGAAATCTGTGACGTATTCTTTATTGAACCTTACCGTCGGGTCGTAGTCCTCTGCGTGGGATTTGTGTACGAAAAACAGTGCGGGCGAGACGGGACTCCGTTGTTCCCCCGTAACGACGTATGCATAGAGGAAGATTTGGAAGATGTAGCTGGGACGTCTCTCCGATGTGGTAATGAGTTGTTCCATGTTGGAAGCCGTTTCGGGATTGCCTCCGGTCTTGTAATCCACGATGCGCAAGGTTTCCACCGGCTGCCCTGTAGTCGTGTCGGGCAGCATGACCGTGTCGATGCGGTCTATTTTTCCGCCGATGTCAATGTGCAGGACTTTTGTGCCGGAAGCCACTTCGATGCTGTGGCGGTGCTCCTGTTCCATTTCCTTTAGGACGAGGTATTCTCTTCGGTTGTCGTGTGCGAGCAATTGGCGCAGGTAACTGGCCATCACCTTGCGGGCTACGAGCAGTTGGCCGTTGTAGAACACGTTTTCCGGGTGGTCTTCGAAGAAATTGTGGAGGAAAGACGCATCCACGAAAGGCAGCAGGCCGGTTTCTCCTGCGTCCAGCAGCCGGTTGATGTCTTGCCGGCGGATAAGCGGGTTGCGTTCGGCCAATTTCTGATAGGCTCTTTCGGCAGCGTCGTGGAAGATGGTGCCGAAAAGTGCGCCGTCCATTCCGTCTTGCGGGTCTTGGGGACAGCGGATTTTGGCGATTTGTTGGTAGAAAAACTTCATCGGGCAGTCAATATAGGCGTTCAGCGCGGAAGGCGAAAGGGGGCGTGAGCCCGGTTGCCCGCTGGCATAGTTGCGGTACAGGATTTCGAGTATCTCGGGGGTCTTCCGCACTTCCATGTCGCCCGTGGCGGGGATGGACTGTCCGGATTGCAGGATGCGTGTGGCGATGGGGAAATCCGTTTCGGCCAGCAGTTGGCGCAGGAAGCGCGACATCTCGTTCCGGTTCATGCCGTTGGTGGCGGTGTTATATACGAATGTGATGTGTTCCGTGCGTTGGAGCAGTCGGTAGAAATAGAACGCATATACGGCGATTTTGTGCCGGATGGTGGTCAAGCCGAAAGCTTCGCGCAGGTGATAGGGGATGAATGAGGTGTTGCTCACGGATTTCGGCAACATGCCTTCGTTGACGGAAAGCATGAGGATGTGCCGGAAATTCAGGTTGCGGGTTTCCAGCAGCCCCATTACCTGCAGGCCGACGGCAGGTTCGCCATGGAACGGGATGGTGGTCGCTCCCAGCACATTGCGTAGCAACCTTTTGAGTGTGTTGGGCTGCACGTCGAGCCGGTGCTCTTCCGTCAGCCGGATAAAGCGGCACACGATTTGGTAGGCCCGGAACAAGGCTTCATGGTTGAGTTGCTGGTAAACGTCGCTCGAATGGGGCTCTTGGTTGGCGAAAAACCGCGTTAAGTGTTCGAGCATGGTGCGGAGATACACCAGCAAGGCGTGGCTTTCCGTGTGTGCACAAAATATCTCTTCTTCAGGAATGAATGCGGCGTAAGGGTGGTTGCGCACGATGTTTTCCTGTGCTGTGTTGAAACTGTGGCGTTCGCGGTCGTATCCGTCGGTTTGCAGGATGAGCAATGCGTTGACGAGCCCATAGACCGGCGTGTCGGTCATGGGGAATCCCATCGTGACGTTGGCACGGTTCACGGGATGTGGCGAACTGTCGTCGGGTAAGGAGTGGAGCACGGGTTGGAGCAACGACTCGTTGCATAGCACGATGGCTGTGTCTTGTTCGGGATGTGTGAGGTAAGTGTCAAGCCATTGCGGGATGTAGCGTGCCTGTGCGTTTTCCGAAGTCGTGGCGATGAAGTCGATTCGTGGCGGGCGGCGGGACAGGTTGTCATATAGCTCTTCAGGCAGGGCGTTGGGAAAGTCTTTCAGGTTCTGTCGGATGAAGATGCCGGCCTCGAAACGGCTGTCTTCGCGGCAGTACATGAGGTCGTAGTCCCAATAAAACAGGGCTTTCCCGGCATTTTGCAGGTGGCGGAAAAGCTGTTTTTCCACGTCGTTGAGCACGTTGAACCCGACGAACACGTATGTCTTTTCTTCCGGAAGGCGGGTCATGCGCTCTTCGAGATGCTCCGCCACGTCCCTGTAAAGCGCGCCTTCATACAAGAAACCTTCCCGTTTCAATTGTTCGTTGAACGTGGTGTAAATTTCACCGAGGCGGTTCCAAAGCGACAGGAATTTTTCTTTCAACCGGCTGTTCCCCTCCAGGGAAAACCCTTCGAAGAAATGTTTCAGGGCTTCTTCCTGTCCGGGGGTGATGAAGCGGTTGTCGTCCAGCTCTTTGATGGAATAGATGTTGCTGAACAGCTGGCGCGCGTCGGCCAGGTGTTTGTCTATGTCGTCAAAGTCGGCCAGCATGATTTCGCCCCACCCGTAGAATTGGTCGAGCGGTTCGGCATCCGGTACCAGGCGGGAATAGGCGGCATGAAGCTCGCATACGGCTTGGATGTCGTCGCAACGGGTGAAGTCCGACAAGGAGTCGAACAGTTCGCTGATGGTGCTGTACCGTGGCGCCCATACGGGACGGTCGGCTGCGGCGGCCAGTTGCTGGTTCATGAAAAGCCCGGCGCGTTTGTTGGGGAACACCACGGTGATGTCGCGCAGGTTCGTGCCGAAACGGCGGATGATATCTTGTGCGGTGAGTTGGATGAATGTTTCCATGAGGTGTGCGGGGGGATTAAATGGTTACTTCTTCCAGCCGGTTGTCAAGGATGTACCACAGGTAGCCTTTGATGTGTCGCTGCGGCTCCATTTGGCTGAGCAGATTCATGTATCCGGCCACTTGGTCGCGGTATTCAGGGCGTGGTGCTCCAAACTTGAAGTCGGTCACGATGGCCTCATCTGTGGCAAACATGACGCGATCCGGGCGGTAAGTGCCGTATTTCCCACTTTCTTCGCGGTATTCTTGGGTCAGGATGGGGCATTCGTTGTAGAGTTTCATCGTGCCGTCGAACCAACGTGCCACTTCCGGGTGTTTGAATGCTTGTTCCACTTGGCGTTTCAAATCCTCTTTTTCTTCCGATGTGCCGATTTGTCCTTCCGTTTCCAACCTCCGCAATGCCTTTTCCACGTCGGCACGTGTGTAGATGGTAGAGAAGATGGAGTGCATGAGGAGGCCCAGCCGTCTTTTGCCTTGTCGTGTGGATGCGTCGTTTTGGGGCTGTCCGGACATGGATTCCAAGAAATCTTCCGCCCGGTTGGATTGGCAAAATTCGATGCGGGCTTTGTAGGAGTGCATGTTTACTTCCGTGGGAAGATAGTTGATTTCCATGCGGTTGTCTGTTTCTTCCTGCTTTTTGGTGAGGCTGGCCACTGGTGTTCCGTAGCTGAAATGGCATGTCTGTCCGTTTTCTCCTTCTTCTGTTTCTGCTTTTTCCAGTTGCCGTGGGAGGGCTTTATGGATGAGGTCGCCTATGGTGCTTCTTTCGTCCATCGTGTAGCGTGTGCGGCACCAGGCAAACAGGTTTTTTTCCGCCCGCGTGAAGGTGACATATAGCAAGTTGAGTGCGTCCACCCTCCGTTGCAAATGTTCTTTTTCGTATGGGGCGCGGAAAATGGAATCGCGCATGCGTTTCTCGATGGTGACGGGGATGACCGGCAACATGTCATAGGGGGCTTCGTGCGTTTCGCACCATAACAGATTGTTGTTGCGGTTGCCTGTGTTGTCTTGTTCGATTTCCCAATCACAGTAAGGGGCGAAAACGGTGTGGAACTGCAGGCCTTTGGATTGGTGGACGGTGAAGATGCGGATTCCCTCTATTTCGCCCGACGGGATGGGGAAGTTGCAAAGACGTTCATCCCAAAACTTGAGGAATGAAGGCAAGTCGGACGGATTGTCTTGTACGTATGCGGTCAGTTGGTCGAAATAGGCAAAGAGATAAGCGTCTTCTCCGGTGATATGGCTTAGCCCGAAGATTTCATAGAGCTTTTCTTGCAATTCGTATAACGGGAGCAGTTTCAGTTCTTCCGTGTGCTTGATATATTCTTCCGCCACCATGTGTTCCAAGGGCTGTTCTGCCAGGCTGCGGGCGTCGGTTTGGGGTGGTGTGCCAAGGCCGGCATGCAAGGCAAGGAAGGCCAGCGACACTTTGTCTTCCGGATTGACCATGTGGCGCATGGCGGCAATCAGGATGTTGATGGCCAGCGAACTGGAAAGGAGGAAGGCTTCGTCCGAAACGATTTTCACGTCTGGGAGCCGCGTGGCGAAATGCCGGATGATGGGGTCGGCAAATTTCCGTTTGCGCAACAGGATGGCCATTTTTCCGTATGGAAGCCCTTCGCGGTGCAGCCGTTCCACCTGTTGGCATAGTTCATCCAGCATTTGGATTTCGTTCGTTTTGTCTTTTTCGTCATAGAACCGTATGCAGACATGGCCGTTGTCCGCTTTCTGTGGAGGGCATTGCTGTGCCACGTCGGCATAGATTTCCGCCAGTTTGGTGGAAGCTTCCGGGGCTATGTCGTCGAGGGCGGCTGCGGCTGCGGGGAAAAAGGCATTGTTGAAGGCGATAAGGCGGCGTTCGCTGCGGTGGTTGGTGTCCAGGTTGCGGATGTCGGGCTGGTAGGCGGCCATTTCTTTGTCGATATGGTTCAGGATGCTCCAGTCGCCGTTCCGCCAACGGTAGATGCTTTGTTTCACGTCGCCCACGATGAGGTTGCCGTGTCCCGAGGCCATGCCTTCCTGCAGCAGCACTTTGAAGTTTTTCCATTGCATGGCCGACGTGTCCTGGAATTCATCAATCATGATGTGGTGGACGTATGTGCCCATCTTTTCGTAGATGAACGGCGCATCCTGGTCTTCAATTAAGTCATGCAGGAGGATGGGGGTTTTGGCCAGCAGGAAACGGTTGTTTTCGTGGTTCAGCCGGGCCACTTCTTCGTCAATGACCTCCAGTAGCCGCAAGGGGTTGAGGTGTTTCAGGGACAGCTTCGCGCTGTTGTGGTGTATGAGGCATTTCTGTTGGAAGTCGCGCAGGGCAGACAACAAACAGCTGAAGTGCGTGGCGGCTTCGCATAGTTCCGGCACGTTGCGGTCGGCTTTCCGGAGCATGTTGGACGGATTGTCGATGTACTTTTGCAGCGTGTCGCCGAATTCGGCTTCGAAAAGCCCGCCGGCCAGGCGTTTAAGGTAAGTGTCAAGTGTGCTGCCCCGGCTGAAGGTGGCGCATGTGAGCCCGCGTTGTTCCAATTCGTCGCGGAAGTTGTCCACGGCACTTTGTATGATGTCTTCGGATTCTTGCAGGATTTGGTTCAACGTTTTCCTTAGTTCTGCGATTTTCTGGTTTTCATTCAATACGTTCCTGAGTTCCTGCTCGTGGGTCAGGTAAGCTTCTTTGAAAATCCAGCTGGCGAAGCTTTTCACTTCCTTGGCGATGTCCCAGCGTTGGTCGTTGGCAATCCGGTCTTCTACATATTCCAAAACCCAATTGAGGATGACCGGTGTCAGATGCAGGCGTTCCATGATGCGGTCCACTGCGGCATTGAGCACTTCGCCGTCGTTGAGATCCACTTTCAGGTTGGCGTTGAGGTTCAGCTCATGGGCGAGGTTTTTTACGACCGACTGGAAAAAGGCGTCGATGGTTTCCACCCGGAAACGGTCGTAGTCGTGCAGGATGCGGCATAAGGCGCGCCCTGCACGGCGGCGGATGTCCTCTTCCGGTATTTCGATGCCGTCTGTACGCATTTCTTGTTGGAGCACACGAAGATAGCCCTCTGATGAAGGAAGTCCTTTCCAAATGCCGAACAGTTGCTGGAGGATGCGGTCTTTCATTTCGGCGGTAGCCTTGTTGGTGAATGTCACGGCCAAGATGTGGCTGTAGGCATTCCCGCTTTCTTCCCCGATGAGATGTTTGATGTATTGGACGGCCAAGGTGAATGTCTTGCCGGAGCCAGCCGAAGCTTTATAGACGGTCAGCGTCTGGTTCATGTCGGTCAACTGTTCATGTTCTGGTAAAGATAGCGTTTGATGCTTTTCTTTGCGGTTTTCTCAAATTCCTCGTTTTGCAGCTGCACTTTCGTGATTTGCGAGTAGGGCGGCAATTCTTTATTCAGTTCCTGCCGGGCCAGGTCTATTTTGTGGAGCAGTTCCTTGTCGCTCAGGCCGTCTTTCATGCTTTCTCCCAAGTCGGGATAAATCAGTGCCACCAACTTGTCGTTGCTCATGATGACTAGCGACTCGTTCACGTAAGGCAGGTTGTTGAGTTTCGACTCTATTTCTTCGGGGTAGATGTTTTGTCCGCTTGCGCTCAACAGCATGTTCTTGCAGCGTCCTTTGATATACACGTCGCCTTGTTTGTTGATGACGGCCATGTCCCCGGTGTGGAGCCAGCCGTCGGCCTCGAAAATCTGGGCGGTGGCTTCTTTGTTCTTGTAGTAGCCCAGCATGGTGTTGCGTCCCCGGCAAAGCAACTCGCCGGCAATCCGTTCGGGGTCGGAACTCAGGACTTTCAGCTCCATGCCGTCGGCGGCTCTTCCGCATGACATGTAGGCCGTCTCGTTCCAAGGGCTGTGGCAAATGATGGGGCCGCACTCCGTCATGCCGTAGGCAATGGAGTAGGGGAAGTGGATGGAGCGCACGAAAGCTTCCACTTCGGCATTGAAGGGCGCGCCGCCGATGATGACTTCCTTGATGTTCCCGCCAAACAGTTTCAGGCTTTCCTTGAGCGTCTTTTCCCGGATGGCATCGTTGATGATGGGAATGCGCATCAGGAGCTTTTCCAACTTGTGGTCTATCCTCGGGATGATTTCTTTCTTGAAAATCTTTTCGATGACCAGCGGGACGCAAGAGATGACACGCGGATGGATTTCTGCAACTGTGGTCATGATGATTTTGGGCGAGGGCATGCGGGTCAGGAAATACAGGTGGGCGCCGTAGCTCACGCCATAGAGGAAGTCATAGACCAATCCGAACACGTGCCCCATGGGGAGCATGGACACGATGTTGTCGCCCGGACGGATGCCAATGGTGCGGTCGCAGAACTGCACGTTGGACAGCAGGCTGCGGTAGGGCAGCATCACGCCTTTGGAGAATCCCGTAGTGCCGGACGTGTAGTTGATGACTGCTAATTGTTCCGGAGAGGATTCGGGGGCATATTGCACGTCTTCTTTAGTGAACATCATGGGATATTTTTTCCCAAATAGGGCATTGAGGTTTTCGCGCGCGTAAGTGAGTTTCTTCGAACGGCTGTTGACCAAGGTGAAGTCTTTCACGCAGATGATGCCTTGCAAGCCCGGCATTTGTTCTTCGTTGAGATTTTCCCATACTTGGTCACCCACGAACAATAGTTTTGCTTCGCTGTGGTTGACGATGTGGTGCACGTTGTCGGGCTTGAATTCGTGCAGGATAGGGACGATGACAGCCCCGTATGTGATGGTGGAAAGGAAAGCCACGCACCAGTTTCCGCTGTTCCGGCCGCATAACGCGATTTTGTCGCCGGGTTTGATGTTGGCCGCCTTGAACATCAGGTGGATTTTGGCTATCTTCCGTGCCACGTCTTTATATTGGAGGCTTTCTCCGTTGAAGTCCGTGAATGCCTTGCGGTCCCAGTTCGTTTTGATACTGGCCTCGATGAGTTCAATCAGTTTTGGTTCCATTTCGTTTTGGAGAATCTTTGTTGTAGGAAGCAAAAATACAAAAATCCCTCTACAATCAAGTAAAGTCATGTCTAAAAATGGAGGCATGCTTTGGGGAATCTGGGGATTTTCTTTTATGCTAGCCCGCTTATTTCTTTAAGGGAAAGTCCCGTAGTTTCACAGATTTCTTCTAAAGAGAATCCTTTTGCTTTCAGTTTGGCTGCGATTTCAACGGCTTTGGTGCGTTCCCCTTCGGCTCTTCCTTCGGCTCTTCCTTCGGCTCTTCCTTCGGCTCTTCCTTCGGCTCTTCCTTCGGCTCTTCCTTC
>CALULT010000090.1 GCA_944321565.1 uncultured Paraprevotella sp.
TTTTCAAAATCCCGCGTTTCCACATATTTGGCGACAGCCTGCGGCATCCCCCCGACAATCAGGTATTGCCGGAAATAATCCATTGCCCGGCGGTGGAAAGCCTCCATCGGAAGGCGTTTGTCAAACCGCATCCGGATATAAGGCATCAGCATCTCGTCTCCCATAGCCCACAAGAATTCCTCAAAGTCCATCGGAAACATTTCGATGACATGTTCTTCAGAAGGCAGCATGATGTCCTTGACATTCTTCTTGATGGAAATGAGCGAGCCTGTCTCAATGTAGTCATAACGCCTGTCAGCCACCAAATGCTTGATGGCTGCACGGGCACGGGGGCAAAACTGCACTTCATCGAATATGACCAGGGAACGGGCTTCCTCGTCTTTTGTCTGACGTGGGGTAAGTTTTCGTCTGAAATAAAGCTCCAGGTTCATGAAAAGCATGTCAAGGTCGTCCAGATAAAGGTTGAAAAACTCCATCACCTGCGGGTTTACCTTGCTGAAGTCCACCAGAATATAAGACGCATATTCCTTACGAGCGAACTCTTCCACGATATAGCTTTTCCCTATACGTCTGGCTCCTTCTATCAGAAGGGCGGTATCACCTTTATGGTTCTTCTTCCATTCCAGCAGTTTATCGTATATATTCCTTCTCATAAGTCACGTATTCGTTTTTATTGCTGCATCAGAATTTCACGTATTCAAGACTATCACATTTGCAAAAGTACACTTTTTCTTGGATTAAAAAGAACTTTAAGATGCTTTTATTCCAATCTGTCGTTTGACATTGGCAATGCCTCTTGTCATATCATTAGAAATTGCTAAATTTGCACCCGCGAGCCGACAAATGAAAAAACGGTCGCCAAAGTATCCAATATGAAACGGGCAACTATCATTGAATAAATGGCAAAGTATTCAATAAGACTTGGACAAATAAGCAACAATGCAAAGCATAGCCGATGACTAAGAGGGATTTTTCTCCGCGCACCGCAACCGTTCTTTTAAATTTATATATAAAGATGGCAAAATCAGAAAAGAAACAGATACCGGCTTTCAGCATTTTATTGATAGGGATTATCGGGTTGGCCTCCTTCCTATTGTTTGCCCGACCGGCAAAGGAAGGCAATCACACAGCGTCATACACCGAACTCCAGACTGACACCCTGTCCCGCATCACGGCTGCTTATCCCGGTGATATCGGAGTGGCTGTCATCATTAATGGCGCTGATACCGTCACGGTGAACAATAAAAGCATTTATCCGATGATGAGTGTGTTTAAAGTCCACCAGGCATTGGCCGTATGCAACGATTTCGACCACAAGGGGCTTTCTCTCGATTCCGTAATGACCATAACGAGAGACCGCCTCAACCCGAATACGTGGAGCCCTCTGCTAAAGGAGCATCCGGAGGCGGTGATAAAATTGGCTGTAAGGGACTTGCTGCGATACACACTTACCCAAAGCGACAACAACGCAAGCAATCTGATGTTTAAGCGACTGGCCGGCGTAGCACAGACAGACAGCTTCATCGCGAACTGATTCCGCATTCGAGCTTCCGGATAGCTTATACAGAAGCGGACATGCAAGCGGACCACGCCAAGGCTTATTCCAACTATACCTCGCCCCTCGGAGCGGCCATGCTTATGGAACGGCTGTTTACCGACAGCCTGGTGAGCCGGGAGAAACAAAGTTTCATCAAGGCCACTTTAGGAGAATGCACGACGGGAAAAGACCGGATAGCGACCCCCTTGCTTGAAGTGAAAGGCGCAAGCATTGCCCACAAGACCGGTTCCGGCTATACCAATGAGCAAGGCATACTTGCCGCGCACAACGATGTGGCCTACATCTGTCTGCCCAACGGGACACGTTACACGCTGGCGGTATTGGTCAAAGACTTTAAGGGCAATGAATCGGAAGCCGCTCAAGCCATAGCGCACGTATCATCAGTCGTCTATTCAAGCTTGGCGGAAAATCAAAATGACTTCTAACAAACCTGCTCTAATTCCGCCTGAATATAAGACCCCGAGCCTATGCATATCCGATTATGATATGCAAAACGAGCATCCACACTTACCGTAAGCACCGTGGCTGTGTCCGCCAGTTCCACGCAGGCAATGTCGAACGTCTGCATGTTGAACGTTTCTATCAAGGGATAATCCACCTTTTTGTGTCCCATAACGCAAGAAGCCAACAGGATAGCTAGCCCCAATGTCCATACCCTCTTCTGAAAGTCCCGCTTCATTAAAAAATCCAATGTATTGATTTAAGATTAAGGAAAAGGGGAATGTCATTCCCCTTTTTCCAACGTCAACGCTTCCTCACCGTTTTCATCAAGCAAAACGGCAGTTTGCCCGTCTTTCATTGCGAAATTGGTCACTTTGTCCAAAGCTTCCAGCACTTGCCGTTCCACTTGCATGCCCGGGCCGGCCATCATGGTGGAAATCATCTGCCCGAACTTCAGGGAAGCAGGCTGGCCTTCTTCCTGCGTGAACCCTCCGTTCACGATGTTGCATCCGGCGTTGCCATGCACTTTCTTCTCCTCCACGTTAAACTCCAGAAACGGTGTTTTTTCCACTTCCTTTTCTATCTCGTCCACAGCCTGCCCATAGACCGCCGCGATGTTCCATTTTCCAGCCAAAGAGGCGATTTCCGCCGCCGGACGCTTGGCCAATGTGAGCAACGCCTTCCCGTCGGCATCCGTCAGCGTCAGTTCCTGTTCCGTCCCCTCATAGCCGCTCACCTTGTTCAGTGCCTCCAGCACAGCCTGTTCCGTCGTCATGTCCTGGCATAGCATTCTTGTGGAACCTACTTGCCCGAACGACAGCTCACCCGGTTTTTTCGCCTCGAAAGAGCCCATGATGCGATTGCATCCCGCACAACCGTAGAGCCGTTTCTCCTGCATGTCCAATCCGATAAAAGGCTGTTTCTCGGCCGTGGCCGGTTGTCCGTTCACCGTCGTGATGTTCCAATCCCCGTTCAATGCCTCGATGCCCAAGGCTGTTTTCCCACTCTTGCAACTTCCCAAAAGGACTACGGCACACACAGCTGCACCCATCACTTGTAATTTTTTCATACGTCTTTTCCTTTCTTCTATTATTCATTTTTGCAAAAGTAGCTCTTTTTGCCGGATACCACCGAATCGTTTAAAGTGTTTTAGAAACTGTTTCAAAATTTATGGTGGAAAGAAACTATATCCCAGAAATTCTGCATTTCAGATTAAAGATACAATTTTTGTCTGCCATGAGGATTTTTTCTCTTGCACAGCCCTATTTTTCAATCCAAAATGCACAAATATCCATCTTTTTCATTAGTTTTGCATAACCATTATCATAAGAATATGATACGTAAATTCGATTTCTTAATCATCGGCTCGGGCGTGGCCGGCATGTGTTTCGCGCTCAAAGTGGCCGAAGCGGGCAAAGGAAAGGTGGCCTTGATTTGTAAAACCACCCTGGATGAAGCCAATACGGCAAAAGCACAAGGCGGCATCGCCTCGGTAACCAACCTGGAAGTGGATAACTTCGAGAAACATATCCGCGACACAATGATTGCGGGAGACTACATCAGTGACCCGGCTGCCGTGGAACAAGTGGTGAAACACGCGCCGGAAGGCATCCGCGACCTCGTGAAATGGGGAGTGAAGTTTGACAAGAACGAAAACGGAGAATATGACCTGCACCGTGAAGGCGGCCATTCGGAATTCCGCATCCTGCACCATGCCGATGACACAGGATTCGAAATCCAACGCGGGCTGATGGAAGCCGTGCGGCAGCATCCGCGCATCAAAGTGCTAGAGAACCATTTCGCCGTGGAAATCATCACGCAACACCATTTGGGCATTGAAGTGACCCGCCGCACCCCGGACATCGAATGCTACGGGGCATACGTGCTGGATCCTGACACACATAAAATAGACACCTTCCTGTCGAAAGTGACACTTATGGCCACCGGCGGCACGGGTGCTGTCTATGCCACTACGACTAACCCCAACATCGCCACGGGCGATGGCATCGCCATGGTCTATCGTGCCAAAGGCACCGTGGAAGGCATGGAATTCGTGCAATTCCACCCTACTGCACTCTACCACCCGGGCGAAACGCATCCGGCTTACCTCATCACGGAAGCCATGCGTGGCTATGGAGGCATCCTGCGCCTGCCCAATGGGGAAGAATTCATGCAGAAATACGACAAACGGCTCAGTCTGGCCCCGCGCGACATCGTGGCACGTGCCATTGACAAGGAAATGAAAATCCACGGCATAGACCATGTGTGCCTCGACGTGACCCACAAAGACCCGGAAGAGACGAAACACCACTTCCCGAACATCTATGCCAAGTGCCTGTCCATCGGCATCGACATCACCAAACAGTATATCCCCGTAGTGCCCTGCGCCCATTATATGTGCGGCGGCATCAAAGTGGACCTTAATGCCTGTTCCAGCATCCGGCGGCTCTATGCCGTGGGCGAATGTTCCTGCACAGGGCTACATGGTGGCAACCGCTTGGCAAGTAATTCGCTCATCGAAGCCGTAGTATATGCCAACGCCGCTGCGCAACATAGCCTGAGCGTAATTGACCAATATGAATTCAATGACAAAGTGCCGGAATGGAATGACGAAGGCACCATGACGAACGAAGAAAAAGTGCTCATCGCGCAGGACATGCGCGAAGTGGGACAAATCATGAGCAACTACGTGGGCATCGTGCGGAGCGACCTGCGCCTGAAACGCGCCTGGACGCGTCTGGACTTGCTCTACGAAGAAACGGAGGAACTCTTCAAGCGTGTGAAAGCCACGAAAGACATCTGCGAGCTGCGCAACATGATCAACGTGGGTTACCTTATCACACGCCAAGCTATGGAACGCAAGGAAAGCCGAGGACTGCACTACACGATAGACTATCCCAAACACGCTTACGACCAAAAATAAAGAAAAAACGGAGGAGAAACGAAGTCCGGTGTGCGTCAAGAGAGATACACGCCGGACTTTTACCTTTCTCGTATTTCATGCAGTACAATTTTTTAAAAGCAAATACCTTGATAAGAGTTACTTGCTATAAAATATACAGATTACCTGTTCTTTAAATGATACATGGTAACCACAGGGTTGCATTGCTTTAAAGAATCCAGTGTGATTTCCGAACCACAGGTTTCGGACAGCTTTTCCAAAAAAGCTTCGCGCTGACGTTCATCCACATAGTCCAAAGCTTCTGGATTCACATAACCAATGACCCAATCATGCCACGAAGTCTTGAAATTATCAGGAATATGTATCAACTTCTTTTTGATGTCAGACCGCCAATAGTCCCTCCGGTTTTTGTCAATTACCGACACATACGTGTATCTCCCCTTTTGGGAATACGTCACCCAATGGTTATCGCACCTAAACACATCTATCAGGTTAGTGATTTCATCCGAACGGTACAACTCCTTCAAATAGGCATTCTCGTTCATGTTTTTAGTGTCTTCCACAAAATTGTCCAACACATTTTTGTCATAAAAGCCCATGGACAAATATGGGGTAACCGAATGGGCCGTAACTTGGAATATCGTGTCGTTCAGAGGACAAGAAAACAGAATTTCCGAATGCTCCCCCTTCAGAAAATTGCCAGCCACATACTGACGTCCGGTCATATACGGCAAGGCTGTTTCCAACTCATTTCCCTCCATGTCCATCCACACTAGGCGATAGGGGGCATTGAGCCTGTATCCGGAATATCCTCCTATGATGACACTGTCATTCCACATAAAGAAAGTCTGAGGGGCACTGTTTTTCAACCTGTGCTCTTTAACGAATTCCCCTTCTTTCGTATATACCAATATTTTCCCGCTTCCGGAATCGGACAAATACACCAGTCCGTTGTCAGACACATGGACGTATCCCAAGCTCACATATTCGCCTGGGCCTCGCCCCACGTCTCCAATGCGGTAGCAAAACTTACCTTCCAAGTCAAAGACTAAGACAGAATTCCCCACGTATGCATCCACTACCATCAAGCTGTCCCCCATCCTGAAAATCTGGCTGATTTCCCCCAGCATGCTTTCGGGCGAGGTCTCCAGCAAGATGTATTTCACAGAATCAATTTCCGAAGCAAAAAAGCCATCGTTCGTCTTGCCCGGCTTGGGCCATGCCGGCACATTTTCAACCTCATGCACAGAAATGGTTGGCACAGCCGGTTTCATCTTGGCTCTCCTATTAGGTGAACATGACCAAATGCCCAACAAGACTGAAACCACAAGCCATAACGTCCCAAAAGCTTTCCTATTCATATTTATTACTCCATTACTTTCCCACTACAATCGTTTCAAAGCGATGAAACATGTTTCCGGAAAGCCGTTGTTGCTGCCTGAAGTGCTAAAATTAATTTACGAAACCATCAATAAGACACGGAAACCAACAACCCTTCTTTCCTCAATCGGTCGGCGATGCCGTCCAATTCCTCATGGGTGGCCTTGCGCAAATCATGGTCGGGCGTCTCACGGTCAATCGTATAAATCATCACTTCGAACGGGGCTATGCGCTTCACCGTTTCTATCCAAGGACGCACGAAACGCTCGGATGTGTTGTCCACGTCGCGCCCTTCGAACGTACCCTTCATGAACATGGTCTGGATGATGACCTTTCCTTTGAACTCTTTCAGGCGGGCCACCAAGGCATCCACATCGTAATGCCCCGCCGGACGATCAACCAAGTGGATATAGTCAGCGTCCACTGTGTCCAACTTCAAGATGTTGTTATCCACTTTCTTCAACGCTTCGAACACTTCGGGTTTGAAAACCTGCGTGGAATTGCTCAACACGCTGATTTTGGCATTCGGAAAGTAACGGTCGCGCAATGCACGGGTATCTTCTACTATTTCCGCAAACTGCGGATGAAGCGTAGGCTCGCCATTCCCGGCAAACGTCAGCACATCGGGAACAGGCCCGTTCGCGGCCATGTCCTTCAAACGGTTTTCCAAAGCCTGCCGCACCTGTTCGCGCGTGGGCAAGGGTTTATGGGGACGAAAGTCCTTGTTGAAACCGCATTCGCAATAAATACAATCGAACGTACACCATTTCCCGTCTTCGGGAAGCAAGTTGATGCCCAAGGACACTCCCAAACGGCGGCTGTGTATGGGGCCGAAAATAGGAGAGGGATAAATCACTGTTGACATAATCTTATCACCTTTATGACTAAAACACCTTGCAAAGTTAACACAATCTGTCTAAAACTTGCAACGAAGCAGGAAAGAAAGGTCGTTTTTCCACCTCCCTTCAATCCGCTGCAAGCCCTCCCCTATTTCCTCCCGGTCGAAATAACCGGTAGAACCGCATTTCAACATCAGCATCAACCAGCGCGTCACGTCCCAACGTGCGTTCAATGCCATCCTGATGCCTTGCCCGTACATCGTCATGAACGAAAAAGCATACAGGACGGAAGGCTCGTAAAAAGACATGGGTGTCTTGTAATCTTCACTGTCGAAATAAGCACAAGACAATGACAGACGCAAATCCTTCTTCGGCGAACTCCATTTTGCGATAGTGCCTGCCATGTAACCCTTCACATGCCTCCCATATTGGTCGCGCACCCGGGTGTAGCGTCCCAAAAGGCGTAGTTCCGTATTGTCTGCCGGAAAGTATTGTCCTTGAAGTTTCAACTTATGGTAAAGATAAGGTTCACCATAACGTTCCTTACGTTTGATTTGGTAACGTCCGGACACACTTAATTTCCGACTAGGAATCCAATCAGCCTGAAAACTTCCTTCAAATCCATCAGATGCATGAGGAATACCATATTTAACCCATGGAAAATAAAAATAATCCACGTAAGCCGACATTTTCAACTCATTTAGCGGAGCCATTTCTGCTCCCAAATACCATCCGCTTTCGTTGCGCACGGCACCCCCTTCGGAAAAACTGTTCGCACGGATACCGACATACTGATAAGTAAACAACCGTTGCAGAGCCATCACGCTGTATTGGTTGTTGAAACGGTAAATGGCTTTGTTCAACGTAGCCCATCCGCTATATGTGTCGCTAAACGCCGTTTCACCCGAAAAAAGAAAATTGCCGTAATGTACGCGGTAATGCGCACTTACATTCAAGAAATCCTGCCCTTCGGGATAATATGAACGATACAATTGACTGCCTTTCTCAAAAGGACGGCTGAAATTTTCGTATAAAGTTGTCATACCAAGTGAAAAGTGCCGCGCATGCCAGGTGACATCACCTCCGGCAGACTGTTCCACCACATTATGCTTTTTGGATAATTCCAATAATGTGCGATGCAGCCCGTCTGTTTTCAAAGTGGAAATATTCCCATTGTCCATCAACGTGGCATCTGTCGGCAAATAAGAATAACTCCGTGTGGTGATAAATGTACTAACAAACCTTAAACGATTTCATCGTCCGGTAAGTAGTAGTCTCTCCATT
>CALULT010000091.1 GCA_944321565.1 uncultured Paraprevotella sp.
ACCGTGGCCTCGCCATAGGCGTAAAGCAGCTTCGCACCGTGGAGGATGACGGCGTTGTATTCCTGGCCCGTGCCCGGAAGGAAGCCCGGCACATCGACGAGCGTCACCAACGGGATGTTGAACGCGTCGCAGAAACGCACGAAGCGCGCACCCTTGCGGCTCGCGTTGCAGTCCAACACGCCCGCGTAGCACTTCGGCTGGTTGGCCACCACGCCCACGCTCTGCCCGTTGAAGCGGGCGAAGCCCACGATGATGTTCTTCGCGTAGTCCGGCTGCACCTCGAAAAACTCGCCGCCATCCACGATGGCGCCGATGACCTCGTACATGTCATAGGCCTGGTTCGGGTTGTCAGGGATAATCTCGTTGAGGAAGTCCTCCACGCGGTTGACGGGGTCGCTGCACTCCACGCGCGGAGCCTCTTCCATGTTGTTTTGGGGGATATAGCTGATCAACGTGCGGATCATCTGCATCGCCTCTTCCTCCGTGGCCGCCGTGAAGTGCGTCACGCCCGACTTGGTGGCATGCACGCTCGCGCCGCCCAGGTCTTCCTGCGACACGTCCTCGCCCGTCACCGTCTTCACCACCTTCGGCCCGGTGAGGAACATGTAGGACGTACCTTCCATCATCAAAGTGAAGTCTGTCAAGGCCGGGGAATATACCGCACCGCCGGCGCACGGGCCGAAGATGCCCGAAATCTGAGGAATCACGCCGGATGCCTCAATATTACGCTGGAAAATGCTGGCATAGCCGCCCAAGGCGTTGATGCCCTCCTGGATGCGTGCGCCGCCGGAGTCGTTCAGCCCGATGCAGGGTGCGCCCATCTTCATGGCCTGGTCCATCACCTTGCAGATTTTCTCGGCCATCGTCTCGGACAGCGAGCCGCCGTTGACGGTGAAGTCCTGCGCGAAGACATAAACCAAGCGGCCATCAATGGTGCCGCTGCCGGTCACCACGCCGTCGCCCAGGAACTGCTTCTTCTCCATGCCGAAGTTCGTGCAGCGGTGGAGCTTGAACATGTCCATCTCCTCGAAGCTGCCCTCGTCCAGCAACATGTCGATGCGCTCGCGGGCCGTGTATTTGCCCCGCGCGTGCTGTTTCTCAATGGCCTTTTCACCGCCACCCATACGTGCCTTGGCACGGAGTTCCACCAATTCCTTGATTCTCTCTAACTGATTACTCATAATATACCTGTGATTTAAGAACTATCCGTCATTTTTCCCCGCCTCCACTGCGGCGAGGCATGTCCTTGCCATGCGGGAGCAAAGGTAATAAAAAGAATCCGCAATAAGCTTTCCGATGTGAAAAAATAGTATAAAAACGCCTGCGGTTGGCGCGTTTTTTACTAACTTTGCTTACATAAAACAAAATAGAATATGGCACATTCCAATTCGCCTTTGGATTTAGGCGTACTTCCCATCGGAAAACTCCTTGGGCAATATGCCGTCCCGGCCATTATCGCCATGACGGCATCTTCACTCTACAACATGGTGGACAGCATCTTCATCGGACATGGTGTAGGCGCGTTGGCCATCTCCGGATTGGCACTGACGTTCCCCTTCATGAACCTCTCCGCAGCGTTCGGTGCGATGGTGGGCGTGGGCGCATCCACGCTGATTTCCGTGAAATTGGGGCAGAAAGATTATGAATCCGCACAACAAATTTTCGGCAACGTCATCAGCCTGACCATCATCCTCGGTTTGGCGTTCACCGTGGTCTCACTCATTTTCCTCGATCCCATCCTTTATTTCTTCGGCGCGAGCGAAGCCACCCTTCCCTACGCACGGGAATACATGGAAATCATCCTGGCGGGCAACATCATCACGCACAGTTACCTGACGCTGAACTCCGTGCTTCGTTCGGCCGGCCATCCACGCCTGTCCATGAACGCCACGATTTTGGCCGTGATTGTGAACACTATCCTCAACCCCATCTTCATCTATGGACTAGACATGGGCATCCGCGGTTCGGCCACCGCCACCATCCTGGCACAAATCATCTCGTTGCTGTGGCAGCTGCACGTGTTCAGCAAACCGGATGAACTGATTCATTTCAAGCGTGGCACCTATAAGCTGAAAAGCAAAATCGTGAAAGACACACTGGGCATCGGCATGTCGCCTTTCCTCATGAACAGCTGCGCCTGCATCATCGTCATCCTCATCAACCGGGGATTGGGACACTATGGAGGCGACCTGGCCATCGGCGCATATGGCATCGTCAACCGTCTGGCTTTCCTGTTCATCATGATTGTCATCGGCATCAACCAAGGCATGCAACCCATCGCGGGCTATAATTATGGTGCCCAACGCTACGACCGTGTGCTGAAAGTGTTGCGCCAGACCATGCTATGGGCCACGTTGGTCACCACCGCCGGATTCCTCGTGGGCGAAATCATCCCGGAATGGTGCGTCCGCGCCTTCACCACGGATGAAGAGCTCATCGACATCGCGGTCAAGGGTATGCGCATCGTGGTGATGTTCTACCCGCTCATCGGCATGCAGATGGTGACGACCAACTTTTTCCAAAGCATCGGCAAAGCCAACAAGAGCATCTTCCTGTCGCTCACGCGGCAACTCATCTTCCTCATCCCCATGCTCATCATCCTGCCCCAGTACATGGGCGTGAAGGGCGTGTGGTTGTCCATGCCTTGTGCCGACCTCGTTGCCTGCTTCGTGGCTGCGGCCATGCTCATCCCCGAATATCGGAAATTTCAAAAATTAAATGCATAAGATACTATGGAGAAACATATCATCATCAACGTAGGCCGCCAGCTCGGCAGCGGCGGACGCATCATCGGCAACCGCATTGCGCAGGACTTCGGCATCAAGTTCTACGACAAGGAACTGCTGGACTTGGCCGCCAAGGAAAGCGGATTCGACAAACGGTTCTTCGAACGGAACGACGAGCACAAAGGTTTCCTGAAACTGCTCTTCAGCCCCTTCGCCCCGTTGTTCGGGGGCACCAACCCCTACGCCAACCAACTCAGCGACGAGTCGCTCTTCAAGTTCCAAAGCGACGCCATCCGCAAGGCGGCCCAGGCGCATTCCTGCGTATTCGTGGGCCGTTGTGCCGACTACATCCTGCGCGACTTCCCCAACAAGGTGGACATCTTTATCACAGCTGACATGCCCGACCGCATCAAGCGGGTAGCCGAAATGACGGGAGTCACGGAGAAAGAAGCCGAAAAGGCTTGCCTTGCCGGAGACGAGAAGCGCGCCAGCTATTATAACTATTATAGTGCCAAGACCTGGGGAGCTGCAACCTCTTACGACTTTTGCATCAACTCCTCGGCGTTAGGCATTGACGCCACGACAAAAATCATCGAGGACTTCATCCAACAAAAGCTGAAATTATGAAGCGGATCGGCCTGCTTTCCGACACGCATGGCTATTGGGACGAAAAATACACGCAATATTTCGCCGAATGCGACGAGATATGGCATGCGGGCGACATCGGTTCAGTGGAAGTGGCGCAACAGTTGGCCGACTTCCGCCCCCTGCGGGCCGTATGCGGCAACTGCGACGGGGGCGACCTGCGCCTGATGTTCGGCGAGAAACTGCGCTGGCGGTGCGAAGAAGCCGACGTGCTCATGACGCACATCGGCGGCTATCCCGGCCGCTACGCCCCGGGCATCCGCCGCCAACTCTACGAACGCCCGCCACAACTCTTCATCTGCGGCCATTCGCACATCCTCAAAATCCAGTTCGACCCGAAGCTCAGCTTGCTACACATCAATCCCGGTGCCGCCGGACTGATGGGCTGGCACAAGGTGCGCACCCTCGTGCGTTTCACCGTGGACGGACGGGATTTCAAGGATTTAGAAGTTATTGAGATTCCGCGCAAAGAAAAAGACATTTGATAAAAAAACGGGCTTAAATCCTGTCCACAATACAGACGAGGCGCGAAAAGATGGGATTCTCTTCGCGCCTCGTCTGTATCTATATCTATCTCGCCGTTATTACATTGAGCACAGCAACAACACTATCAGTTGCGCCGTCAGAATGCGCAAGAACATCGTCAACGGATAGACCGTGGAATAGCCCACTGCAGGCGCATCGCTGTTGGACGACTGGTTGGCAAAGGCCAAGGCCGGGGGATCGGTCGTGCTGCCCGCAATCAAACCCATGATGGTAAAGTAGTTCAACTTGTATTTCAGTCGCGCTATGAGGCCGATAACCAACAACGGAATCACCGTTACAAGGAAACCCGTCCACACGTAAGTCAATCCGTCGCCGGCCACCACCGTTTCCACAAAATGCTCGCCCGCCTTGATGCCCACGCTGGCCAGGAACAACGCCAAGCCAAACTCGCGCAACATAAAGTTGGCCCCGGTAGATACGTATGTCACGATGTGGAACTTATAACCGAAACGCCCGATGAGGATAGCCACGATAAGCGGTCCGCCCGCCAAGCCCAGTTTCACCGGCGTAGGCACACCCGGGAAAGCAAAAGGAATGCTCCCGAAGATGATACCCACCAAGATGCCCACGAAAATGGCAATCAGGTTGGGATGGTCCAGCCGTTTCACGGAATTGCCCATCAAGGCCGCCACGCGGTCCACGGCATCTTCAGGGCCGACAACCACGATTTTGTCGCCCACCTGCATACGCAAGTTACGGTCGGCAAACAGGTTCATGCCCGAACGCGAGATGCGTGTCACGTTCACGCCATATACGGAGCTGAAATGCAACTGTCCGAACGTCTTGCCGTTCATCTTCGGCTGCGTCACCACGATGCTCTTCGACACCATCGGCACATCCTGTTCCTCCCAGTCCACATAGTCATCCGGACCAATGAACGCCTTGATGGCCTCGGCATCGTCTTCCGCACAAGTGATAAAGAGGTGGTCGCCCAAATAGAACTTCGTATCGCGTGTCGGGATGCTCACATGCCCTTCGTGCAGGGCACGGGAACACACATAGTTCCGCCCCAAGAAGTCACGCACCTGCAACAACGTCTTCCCGTTAATGGCCGCATTCTCCACCCTCACCGTCATGCGATGAGGTTTGGCATGCGGGTTTTCAGCCTGTTGCTTCAAAATGGCTTCCTCCTCCTCCTGCAATTTGATGCGACAGATATATCGAATGGCAATGGTCGCGCCAATGATACCCACCACGCCGAGTGGATAAGCGCAGGCATAGCCCGACGCGATTTGCGGCAACGGTTGCCCGGCGGGAAACACTTGCGTGAGTGCTTCGGTAGCCGCACCAAGTCCCGGCGTGTTCGTCACCGCCCCGCAAAGCACACCAACCATCATGGGCAGGTTATTGGGGTCGTTCGTATCAAATATACAATAATACAACACCAGCAACACCGCAATGTTGAGCACCACGATGCCGGTGGCCAAGAGGTTGAGCGTGATGCCCCCTTTCTTGAACGACTCGAAGAAGCCCGGCCCCACCTGCAGGCCGATGCAATACACAAAAAGAATCAGGCCAAAGTCCTGCAGGAAATTCAAGGTGGACATTGTGCCCGTGAAGCCGAAATGCCCAGCCAAAATGCCAGCAAACAGCACGAACGTCACGCCCAACGAGATTCCGAAGAACTTGATTTTACCTAGATAAATGCCCACCGATATCACCAACGTATAGAGGAATACGATGTGGGCAATGGAGTCCGAATCAAACAGTAATTGTTCAAACCATTGCATGTCTCGCTATCTTTTAATCCTTGATTATTGGATTTCTCGCAATCCGTCTGCAAAAGTAGTCAAAAAAAGGACAACTTCTGAGTTTTTACACCGCATTTTTTTGCCCCTGTACGAAAGTTTTGCTACTTTTGCTTGATTGATAAAATATTCTTTAACATTATAAGTTATGGCAGATAGCAAAGAAAAGCTTTTTTCTGACTTTACCGCCCCCACCCGCCAGGAATGGATGGACAAAATCCAAGTGGATTTGAAGGGAGCGGACTATCAGAAGAAAATGGTGTGGCGGACCCACGAAGGGTTCAACATGGAACCGTTTTACCGCCGCGAAGACCTCGAAGGCATGGCGCAGACCGACGCCCTGCCCGGCCAGTTCCCCTACCTGAGAGGCAACAAGAAAGACAACAACCGCTGGTACGTGCGCCAGAACATCGATGCGGCAGACGCCCGCGAGGCCAACGCCAAGGCGCTCGACCTGCTGGACAAAGGCATCACTTCGCTGGGCTTCAAAGTGCCTCGCAAGCAACTCAGCGCGGACTTCATCGCCACCCTGCTCGAAAGCATCAAGGCCGACGCGGTGGAACTGAACTTCTGCACCTGCCAGGGACACACATTGGAACTGGCCAAGCTGCTGGCCGCTTATTTCAACGAGAAGGGCTACGACCCGAAATCGCTCGCGGGCAGCATCGGCTTCGACCCCATGGAAAAGATTCTCACCAAGGGCAAGGACACCACGCCGCTCCTCGGGCAGCTGGCCGAACTGGTGCAGGTGCTGGCGCCGTTCCCGAAGTTCCGTTGCGTCACGGTGGATGCCGACAGGCTCTGCAACGCAGGTGCTTACACCTACCAGGAACTGGGCTACGCGCTGGCATGGGGCAACGAGTATCTCTCGCAGATGGTGGAAGCCGGCATTCCCGCCGCGTTGGCCGCCAAGAAAATCAAGTTCGATTTCGGCATCGGCGGCGTTTACTTCATGGAAATCGCCAAGTTCCGCGCAGCCCGCATGCTGTGGGCCAACATCGTCAAACAGTACAAACCGGTATGCCCTCGCGAGGACTGCGAGAACACGGGCGCGGACAAGTTCTGCAACTGTGCTTGCAAGATGCAGGTCAACGCCACCACTACCACTTATAATATGACGGTGTTCGACAGCTACGTCAACATGCTCCGCAGCCAGACGGAGACCATGAGTGCCGCCTTGGCGGGCGTGGACTCCATCGTGGTGACCCCGTTCGACGCGCCTTACGAGACACCGACCGACTTCGCCGAGCGCATCGCCCGCAACCAGCAACTCCTGTTGCAGGAAGAGAGCCACTTTGACAAAATC
Source organism: uncultured Paraprevotella sp. (assembly GCA_944321565.1). Taxonomy (GTDB): domain Bacteria; phylum Bacteroidota; class Bacteroidia; order Bacteroidales; family Bacteroidaceae; genus Paraprevotella. The sequence continues at coordinate 6,972 of CALULT010000091.1, forward strand.
GTGGACGTGGCCGGCGGTTCCTATTTCGTGGAGAAACTCACCCGCTCGCTGGCCGAAGAAGCCTGGAAGCTGTTCCTCGCCGTGGAGGAGGAAGGCGGATTCCTCGCCGCAGCCAAGGCCGGCATCGTGCAACAGGCCATCAACGACACCAACGCCGCCCGCCACGCCGATGCCGCCAAGCGCAAGGAATTCCTGTTGGGCACCAACCAGTTCCCCAACTTCAACGAGAAGAGCGAAGGCAAGGCACCGCTCGAAGCCTGCGGATGCTGCCACGGCCATGCCGGAGGCGAAAGCTGCGAAAAGCCGTTCGCCAAACTGGAAACCAGCCGCCTGGCCGCCGACTTCGAGGCATTGCGCCTGCAGACGGAAAAGGCAGCCAAGCAGCCCGTGGCCTTCATGCTGACCATCGGCAACCTGGCCATGCGACAGGCACGTGCCCAGTTCAGCTGCAACTTCCTGGCCTGCGCGGGCTACAAGGTGGTGGACAATCTCGGATTCGGAAGCGTGGAAGAAGGCGTGGAAGCCGCCGTCAAGGCCGGTGCCGACATCGTGGTGCTCTGCTCCAGCGATGACGAGTATGCCGAATATGCCATCCCGGCCTTCAAGGCATTGGACGGCCGCGCCATGTTCGTCGTGGCCGGCGCACCGGCCTGCATGGACGACCTGAAGGCCGCCGGCATCGAGAACTTCATCCATGTCCGCGTCAACCAGCTCCAGACGCTGAAAGAGTATAACGCTAAATTGGGAATCAAATGAGACAGAATTTCAAAGACATAGACATATTCGCCGGATTCGGCCACGAGAACGGGCAGGACTGGCAAAAAGAAAACGGCATCACCGCCAACTGGAAGACGCCGGAACAAATCGACATACAGCCGGTTTACACCAAGGAAGACCTCGAAGGCATGGAGCATCTCGACTTCGCCGCCGGCATCCCGCCGTTCCTGCGCGGCCCGTACAGCATGATGTACCCCTTCCGCCCGTGGACCATCCGCCAATACGCCGGATTCTCCACCGCCGAGGAGAGCAACGCCTTCTACCGCCGCAACCTGGCCAGCGGACAGAAAGGCCTGTCCGTGGCCTTCGACCTGCCCACGCACCGCGGCTATGACCCGGACAACGAGCGCGTGGTGGGCGACGTGGGCAAGGCCGGCGTGTCCATCTGCTCGCTGGAGAACAT
>CALULT010000092.1 GCA_944321565.1 uncultured Paraprevotella sp.
AGGCAATGACAACACGTCACTTGCCGAACGGGTTCTTGTACACGCCCAACAACTGTTTTGCGAAATAATAGAAAAACAGCATGTCATCAACGAAATATCTGCGCAGCAGGCGTTTAGGCTCTTTCAGGCAGCGGTAGAGCCACTCCATGCCCATCTTCTGCCACAAGTGCGGTGCCCGCTTCAGTGTGCCCGCCTCGAAGTCGATTGTAGCCCCGAGTGCCATAAACAGCTTCGCGCTAGACATGCGGCCGCAGTATTTCATCATTCACTTCTCCTGCTTCGGTGCGCCCACGCCTACCAGCAGCACGTTGGCACCGCTTTCGTTAACAATCCTTACAAGCTCATCACATTTTCGCTCGTTCTATTATGATGACATTTTTATAAGTTGCTATAACTCTCTCAAATTATCAATATCTTTATTGCATCCAGCAATTCTTCTCTGTGACTGACCCACGGCTTGTATTTGTGCGTCTTTGCCTTCTTGATCAGATCCAGCAAGTCTTTCATATCCGTACATATCAGCACGTCATACTTCTCATGCATGAGCGTGGCTATTTCCATCTGATGGTTGTCCACATGCTCTTTGTATTCATGCAGGCGGGGACAGACAACCAATGGCTTGCCCATTTCCATACAAGATATAATGGAGTTCACACCACTATGAGTAACCACTACTTCAGCTTCCTGCATATAGCGGTCAAAATCCTCATGTGGAATCAGTCCGAAATGCGTGAACTTCGGTTCCACCGGATAAAGTGCGGATTGCATCACTATTTCGTCAGCTTTATATTTGCCTTGGCCAACTAACAGGTTTAAGGCAGTGATGATACGCCCGAACGGAAACTTCTGTGTTCCCAATGGGACAAATAACTTAATCTTGTCCATAATTCCAATAAGTCAAAGAACGAAAGTGGCTTCATCAGGAAGTCACTTGTATAAACAATCAATAAACGCTTCCGCAGTAAATGGCTTTCGGATAGACTTTCTTCATTTCCGGCCATTGCACGAAGAAATAATCGGCAAATGGATAAACCATCTTGCCCGTAACAGATTCACTGTCTAATTTAGCAAAGCTCTCCACATAAATGATCCGTCGCTTGAACAACCGTGCGAACAGGCAAGTTGGATAAGACGCACCGGCACCTGTAGTGATTACAGTAGTCGGTCTTTCTATTATAAAATAAATAAATGAAAGGAGAATGTTCCACCCGAACTTGAAGAAGAAGCTGGCTCCTTCACGTTCCTGCTGCACCAGATAATGATGCGGATGTTTCTCCACCGTCCCGGTCGAAGCCACATTCTTTTCCGTCACAATGTAATAGTCCTTGCCCTCCACCAGAGGCAACAATTGCATCAGTTCCATGAAATGACCGCCGCAGGAACTGACCAGGCAGATTTTCTGTTTACGCTTTGCCATAACTCTTGACTTTATACCAATTATACACCCGTTTGGCCACATTAAACAAGCCCAACCTTGAAGCCGCATCTTTCACCCTCTTTTTGAAACTGCGATCCAAGAGCCTGTATCGGGATGCGATAACCTTCAATGGCACATCCGGATCCAGGAAATCCCGGATGATCCCCTCCCGGTCAGGATGCGGATTCGAAGGACTTTTCAGATTGTGGTTCTCAATCAACGCTTCCTCAAGCGTACGCTCTTCCACAAAGCAACCGGACAAACAACGCACTGCCTCTTCACCCTGTTCCGTATTTGCCAAGACCAGTGAAACTCCTTTCATCGTGTCGTGCCTGAACGGTATGCCATAGCGTCCAATCCCCCAAAAGTCACCTAATGTGCAGTCTCCCACACGTGGCAGACCGGAATAAGGACAATGATAACAGCACTTTCGGAATATGGCTGAAGCGTTGAATGCTTCCATATAAAGCGCATCCACATCGTAGATAGGGCGGAATTTACCGCCAATCGAGATGGATGGGGCTTTACCCCATCCATCTCGATCACGAAATTCGAAGCCTTCCGGATCAGCCGCGAAGCGGCTCGAAATTTTTTTCAAATAGCTTTGGAACACCTCATCTGAAGGTACCCCATGGCAAATCAGATCCAGCGTCAACAGATTCTCGTCCGGTTTCCGCAAAAACTTCTTCAAGCCGGCCACTTGACAGGGTGTCCCGCAAAACAACACCTTCCGGGCGGCCTTCAGATGTTCCCTGACACGCTTGAACATATCGCCTATCTCGCTTTGCACATACTTGCTGCCCCGCAAAGGCGACAAATCCTCTACCCGCCGGATTTCCACATGCCGGCAGTGCAAGTCCTGATCAAAAGCCGCCCCAAACACCACGCCCCCTTCGGACAACACCTTTCGGGCAAAAGCAGAAAACGCCCCTCCCGAACTGCTCAACCGGCGATCCGGCTCGCTCCACATGGCAAAAACCCTCGGTGACCGCACTCCCGCATCAGACAAAGGTTGCAACACCGGGCAACTTTTCTCACAAAGTTTGCACTCCACACACTTGGAGGGGGCGACTGTCGGAATCAGAAAGCCTTCCCCATCCCGATCCATCGTAATAGCCGCATGCCCGCACGCATTGAAGCATGCCGCACAGCCCGTACACCTCTCTGGCAAAGCTAATATAGGCATAACCGTATCTATTTTCAAAGATTGTGGACGATAGCCTTCGTGGCGGTCACTTTGCGCAAATAAGCCATCGATTGAGCCTGCTCCACAGCCAATTTTTGTTTCACTATCTTATAATCAACAGGAGTCTGAATCATGGAAATATCCGAAAACGCATCCAAGTTCCGTCCCCCGAGTCCCAAGGTGCGCAGGAGGCTGCTAATGCGCGAACTGGCAATGTCCGGAGTGATGGTGACAAACGGTTTCTCAAAAATGATGGAAAAGACCGTCGCGTGAAAAGAATCGGCAATCACATAATCAGCATGCTTTATCAACCACAAGAACCGCTCCACCGGGGGACACCAGCAAAGATGCCCTTTCCGCACCACATCATGCCAGTTATAACTGATATTCCACACAGGCAGCCGGGTCTCCTTGCCCAACCGTCTCGCATAATCATCTATTCTTGCATCGTGATGCAAATTATAAGTCAAGATATACCCGCAACGCTTCGCCCGCTTTTCCACATAGGGCTCCCATTCGTCCTTGTCGAGCAACAACGTGGGATCAAGGCATTGCACGGCATCATCCCGGCCAAGCTCACGCATGATCTGCACCCCGGAATCCTCACGGACAGAAATATACTCATACTTCTGCAACAACCGCTTTGTTTCTTCGACTTCCGCCTGTGGCAAACTCGAAAGGCCAATACTTGACGCATACGAAAACACCTATTTCCCTTCAGGCACAAAGTCCAGGAACAAAGCCTTCTCCACCCCTTCGTTCCAATGGCTGTTCCACACTTGGTCCGACCCCGTACAATAAGCGTCCGCATCAAAAGCCAGTTTCTGCGCAGCTTCTTCATTCGTCCTGAACATCGGCTCCCGCAATTTGACATACCGGTCGATGAAGCCACCGAAAATTCGGTTCTTTCGAAGATAAGACGGATAAATCAATGCTTTTGCTGCCAACAATAAAACCGGGTTCTTCAACTTGTCGCTCTTCTTTTGCAAACGCTTCAGCAACCCGGCGTTGGTGAACCGTTCAGGATAATAGTCCAAGATATGCACATCGTGACCCAACGCCTCCAATTTCACCTGCAACGCCAAGGCCTGCAACACACTTCCGTAATTCTCTGCACGATGCAGCGTGATGATGTCAATCTTCATGTCCTATAAATTATAAAGTCTATCACGCAATGACCTAAAAAGACACATCGGCATTCCCCACACGATCAAATAGGTCAGGCACCTTCTTAACCATGAATCCTGATACTTATTTAATTCCTTACACAGAGGTTTGTATCGTTTCCGATCCAAAGAAGTAAACATCATGTTCCACACAAAGTGTATAAAAGAACCATTGCAAGTCACTTCCCAATTTTCGAAAGCATTCCGCGTCACTCCCCAACGGTCGAAATCTTTCATCATGTTAGGCACCCCGACAAAATGATACAAAGGCCACTTGACCGTGAAATCCCGTTCAAGCGGATTACGTTGGATTTCTATGGGCAAACTGTAATAATAGCATTTCCGCCCCACAGCCCCGCTGACAATCATCGCCAAATGTTCGTAGCCGTAATGCGCTTTAGAAAAATTGCCCTTGCCTTTCTCCCAACAATCACGTCGGAAAATGAGCGACGAAATAAAACCTAAGGAAATAGTGAATTTCTGGACTAAGGTTTCCAAATCCAAGAGTCCGGCGTGCTCATAATATTCTCCATCATGCACCTTCAACCCACGGATATCATATTTCGCATCCTTACCGGCCAAGCGGTTGCAATGGATAATCCCGACCTCCGGATATGTGCGGATAATGTCGAGAACGGTTTCCACGAAATAAGGGAAAGGGATGTCATCGTCCCCCCAAAGCACCACAAAATCCCCATGGGCTTGCCCCACAGAGCGGATGAGACTTGCCCCCACTTCCACATATTCGTCAAAATAATGATACCGGATGAAGGGATGTGTTTCCACCACCCCCTTCATGTAGGCATCCGTCTCATCCTTAGAAGCGTTGCAGCACACCACAAGTTCCACCTCGGCCTGGTTCCGCTCCACTTGCGGCAACATCTGCGCCAAAGTGCGCTTCAGATATTCGTAGCGGTTCAATGTGGGGATAACCACAGACAATATTTTACCCATACAAAAGAAGTTACGTTTCTACAATTCGTAAGCAATGGTGTCGGCCGGATCATACAGCCGATCCGTATAGGCCAACAATATAAAATCGTCCTCGCCGGCATTCTGCCAAGCATGGGCCACGCCGTTAGGTACGAACACGGTGAGAGCCTCGTCGAAACCGATTTCCATTTGCAACCTTTCGTGCGTTTGCACATCCTCCAGTTTCAACACCGCCTTGCCGCTAATAAGCGTAAACCACTCCACGGCTTTCGGGTGATAGTGCCCCCCCTTCGTCTGTCCGGGTTTTCCCATCGTGAGGTAAACTTCACCCGTATGGCCAGGAAGGTTCTCTTCCGTCCCGGTGATCACCTTCAGGAACCAACCGCGCCCATCCCGGATAAGGCGGCGCGGAATGATTCGGATTTTGTCTTTCAATGTCGTCATCAATATTTGCCTATTACGTCGGTTAAACTTATAGTTGCCTCGAACCCCGTGGCGTTTTTCAGCTTTGTGCCGTCCAACGCAAGATACTTCATGCCCACATCGGCGCGCCGGGCCGAGCCAAAGCAATCCTCGGGGACTTCCTTCCCAAAATATTTATGGATAAGGGTCACCAGCTCACGCACCGTCAGCGTGTCTTTACCCTGAATGTTGTAAAGCCCGCTGGGCAGTTTCCGGGCATAGGCCTGGTCTATCATCCGCGGAACCTCGCCCACATACACATATTGGCGGGTCTGGTCGCCAGCCGTAAAATGCAAGGGCTCATTACGGCGCAGGGCATTGACGGTGTAAGGAATAAGCCTGAGCGGGTTCTCCGTTTCACCGTAAATGGTGGGAATGAAGAAATGCCAATGCGTGAAGTCATGCTTGTATGAATCGACGAAACGGCTCAGCATGCGCTTGGACACCGTGTAATCATTCGGCGCAGGCGAAGTGGAAGTGAGCACGTCTTCCTCCGTGAAAAAACGCTCTTCTTTCGTTTCGCCCATCTCAAACACCGATCCGAACGTGACGAAGCGCCCCTTGTATCCTGCCATTTTCAACGCATTACAGATTTTCACCGGAGCCGTGACATTCAGGTTGTAAATCAAATCGTTCCCTTCTTTCAAGTTTGATTGTATACCCGCACCAATGGCATAGACAATGATATCCGACTGGATCAAGTCTCCGTAATCCAAGTCCTCGGTCATAAGATTCACCTTATGGAAGGTGTCATAAGCATGCCCCGTGGGTTCGTCAAGCCCGTACATATCAATGGGGTAGCCCTGTCCGTTACAGTAAACGGCAATGGCACGCGAAAGGAACCCGTTGGTTCCCAATATGGTTACTTTCATTTCTGTTCGGAATAAGATAAATATCGTTCAATTTCTTCCACACAAAGCGCATATACGTCCGGCACATCCTTGTATTTCTTGTACCAGTCCACCACAAGTCCGATGCATTGGTCGATGTTCATCCGGGGTTGCCAACCCAGTTTGATTTGTGCCTTCGTGATGTCAAGCATCAGCAACTTCGCCTCATGCAAGGCATGGGGATCGGACAAGTCGCGAAGCTCTCCGCTGCCATAGTTGCTTATGACCTTTAAAGCGACATCCCACACGGGTGTGACGCTCTCCATCCTCGGGCCGAAATTCCAACCTTCGCAATAAGCGGTAGGCTCGTTCCACATTTTCTGCGCCAAAAGCATATATCCACTCAACGGTTCCAGCACGTGCTGCCACGGACGCACCGATCGGGGACTGCGTATGTCGATCGGAAGTCCCGCCTCCAACGCCCTGATACAGTCGGGGATGATGCGATCTGTCGCCCAGTCCCCCCCGCCAATCACATTGCCGGCTCTCACACTGGCCAGGCTCTTGCCATGCCGGTCATAGTCTTTAGGATTGAAGAAACTGCGCCGCCATGACGAGATGGCTAATTCACAGCAACCTTTTGAGGAAGAATAAGGATCATACCCGCCCATCGGCTCATCCTCGCGGTAACCCCAGATCTGCTCCTTGTTCTCATAACACTTGTCGGTGGTGATCATGACGCCGACTTTCGCACTTTCGGTGACACGCAAGGCTTCCATGACATGAATGGTGCCCATCACGTTGGCCTCGTAGGTTTCCACCGGAATGTCATAACTAAGCCTTACAAGGGGCTGGGCAGCCAAATGGAACACGATTTCAGGTTGATATTCCTTGAAAATGTCCTTCATCCTACTGCCATCTCGGATGTCCGCCCGGATGTCCGCCTTTATTTTCTGCCCCACACCGGAAAGCACGAAATTGTCACGCCCGGAAAAAGGTTCTTGCGCCACGCCTATGACTTCCGCGCCCAATTCATGCAACCAGATGGAAAGCCAACTGCCCTTGAATCCCGTATGCCCCGTAACGAGCACACGCTTACCTTTATAAAAGCCATTAAACAAGTCTATCATATTGCTCTTTGTTTTCTTGTTACCAGATTTTCCAAGGCGCTTTGTCCTCGCTCCACATCTTTTCCAACTCCATGTTGTCTTTCAACATGTCCATTGGCTTCCAGAATCCTGAATGTTTATAGGCGTGCATCTCACCGACTTTTGCGATTTCCTCCAATGGCCGGCGTTCAAACATCACCGGATCAGCGTCCTCGGGCAAGAAGTCGAAAACTTTGGGTTCGCAGACAAAGAAACCCGCGTTAATCCAATTGCCTTCGCCGTCCGGCTTCTCCTCGAACGACAGCACAGTGTTTGTCTTCGGATCAATATGCACCGAACCAAAACGTCCGGCGGGCTTGTAGACTGTCATCGACAACGCCTTCCCGCTTTCCTTGTGTTTTACAATCGTGTCGGTAATGTCAAGGTCTGTCACTCCGTCGCCATATGTCAGGCAAAAAGTCTCTTCCCCGATATACGGCCTTACTCGCTTCAACCGTCCGGCCGTCATGGTGTTGAGTCCCGTGTCGACCATCGTCACTTTCCAGTCTTCCGAATGATTCTCCAGCAACTGCACCGAATTGTCCGAGAGATTCACCGTCACATCCGTGTTGTGCAAAAAGTAGTTCATGAAGTATTCCTTGATGACATACCCCTTATAACCGCAACAGATGATGAACTCTTTGATGCCGTGGGCGGCATAAATCTTCATGATGTGCCACAAGATTGGCTTGCCCCCGATTTCAATCATCGGTTTGGGCATGTACTGCGTTTTCTCGCTGAAACGGGTGCCAAGGCCGCCGGCGAAGATTACTGCTTTCATGTCGTTTGAATATAGAAGTGATTTAAACTTTTTGTTTTCGTGAAATTTTCTTCAGTAATAAGACAGAAAATGTCAGGTAATTCCAAG
>CALULT010000093.1 GCA_944321565.1 uncultured Paraprevotella sp.
GACAACTCCGCTATTTCGCGCATGGAAGTCTTGGAATAGCCTTTCCTCTCGAATTGTTGTCTGGCAACCGTCAATATCCGACCTCGTATGTCCTCTTTCAGCACTTGCATTTACAATGATTTTACTTTTGCAAAGGTATAGGGCTTGAGATTGTCAGGCAATACCTATTTTTAGGGATTTTCAAGCGTGTTGTCTTTGCTTGATGATGTAAAGTTCGTTGTTTGAATCGTATTTCCTTCTTCATACGACAGAAAATCGCGTTTTTTTTATAATTTTGTGTTACGAGAAAGAGAATGCGAATATGGAAAAGACGAGATGGAGCGAAACGGTCGTGCTGGTGGACGCGGATTATGTAGATAGCGTGGCCTTTAACTTGATTGTGAATTTTGAGCGGATGTTGAACCGCCCCATCCCGAAGGCTGATTTGTCCCATTGGTTAGTCTGCGTGGCTTTGGACGGCGGACTCAAGGAAGGCGAGAATGACATTCAGGTGGTGCTGGTTCACTGTAAAGAAAAGGAAGTATTGGAGAATTTCGTGCCTTCTGTTTTTGAAACGGAACTGGATGGGAAAGCTTTCCGCGACGAGCGGTTGGGAGAATTCAAACTGAGTGCAGTCCGGGAAGAGGACGTGGCGGATGCCGGCAACCTGTTCGTGCAATCCTTTATGACCTTGGCAGACGAAAAGGATATCAAGCGGTTGATACTTGTGCCGGACATGGAACGGCATGGCGCACAAATCCGCGACGTGGCGGCTCGCACGAACGGAAAGGAAATCACCTTGCTGGTGATGGAACCGCAGACAGGACGCGGTTTCCGTCAGGAAATATTGGGCTATTCGTTGATGAGCGCGATGGGTATCAGGGGAGAAGAGTTCAAATAAACCCTAAAAAACGGCCAAACACTTTACTTCTTGGAAAAAGTCCGTAACTTTGCAATAAATTAACGTAACCAAAATACCGAATCAAAACATGGGGAAAGTTCTAATTATCGGCGCCGGAGGCGTGGCCACGGTTGCCGCGCACAAAGTGGCCCAGCATCCGGAAGTGTTCAATGAGATAATGATTGCCAGCCGCACGAAGGCCAAATGCGATGCTATCGTGAAGGCCATTGGCAATCCTGCCATCAAGACGGCGCAGGTGGATGCCGACAACGTGGATGAATTAGTGAAACTGTTGGAGGACTTCCGTCCGGACATGGTGATGAACTTGGCTTTGCCTTATCAAGACCTTACGATTATGGAGGCTTGCCTGAAGACGGGGTGCAACTATTTGGACACGGCCAACTATGAACCGAAGGACGTGGCGCATTTTGAATACAGTTGGCAGTGGGCCTACAAACAGCGTTTTGAGGAAGCAGGGTTGACTGCCATCTTGGGTTGCGGTTTCGACCCGGGGGTGTCGGGCGTATATACGGCTTACGCAGCCAAGCATTATTTCGACGAAATCCATTATTTGGACATCGTGGACTGCAATGCGGGCAACCACCACAAGGCTTTCGCCACGAATTTCAATCCGGAAATCAACATTCGCGAAATCACTCAAAACGGTCGTTACTATGAAGACGGCAAATGGGTGGAGACGAAGCCGATGGAGATTCATAAGGACTTGACCTATCCCAATATTGGGCCGCGCGACTCTTACTTGCTTTTCCATGAGGAATTGGAGTCGCTGGTGAAAAACTTCCCGACCATCAAACGTGCCCGTTTTTGGATGACGTTCGGGCAAGAGTACCTGACCCACTTGCGTGTCATTCAGAATATCGGCATGGCGCGGATTGACGAAGTGGACTACAACGGCGTGAAAATTGTTCCCTTGCAGTTCCTGAAGGCCGTGCTTCCCAATCCGCAGGACTTGGGCGAGAACTACGAAGGAGAGACCAGCATCGGCTGCCGTATCCGTGGCGTGAAGGACGGCAAGGAGCATACCTATTATATATATAATAATTGCAGCCATCATGCCGCCTATTTGGAGACGGGGATGCAAGGCGTGAGCTACACCACGGGCGTGCCGGCCATGATCGGTGCCATGATGTTCCTGAAGGGCATCTGGAAGAAGCCCGGCGTGTGGAACGTGGAGGAGTTCGACCCAGACCCATTCATGGAGGAGTTGAACAAGGACGGACTGCCCTGGCATGAAGTGTTTGATGGTGATTTGGAATTGTAAACGAAAAGAATATTATGGCTAAGAAAGAAGACGACGGTTCCTTGTTTGCTGGGCAGAACAGCGAGAAACTGAAAGCCCTGCAGGCTGCGATGGACAAGATAGAAAAGAATTTCGGGAAAGGCTCCATCATGAAGCTGGGCGACGACCATGTGGAACAGGTGGAAGTCATTCCCACCGGCTCCATCGCCTTGAATGCGGCTTTGGGGGTAGGCGGTTATCCGCGGGGGCGCATCATTGAGATTTACGGCCCGGAGAGTTCTGGTAAGACCACGTTGGCTATCCACGCCATTGCCGAGGCTCAGAAAATGGGCGGCATTGCGGCGTTTATCGATGCCGAGCATGCGTTTGACCGTTTCTATGCCGCCAAACTGGGCGTGGACGTGGATAATTTGTGGATTTCGCAGCCCGACAACGGGGAACAGGCTTTGGAAATCGCCGACCAGTTGATTCGCTCGTCGGCTATTGACATCATTGTCATCGACTCCGTGGCGGCCTTGACCCCGAAGGCGGAAATCGAAGGCGATATGGGGGACAACAAGGTTGGATTGCAGGCCCGCTTGATGAGCCAGGCTTTGCGCAAGCTGACTTCCACCATCAGTAAGACGAACACGACCTGCATCTTCATCAACCAGTTGCGCGAGAAAATCGGTGTGATGTTCGGTAACCCGGAAACCACTACGGGCGGTAATGCCTTGAAGTTCTATGCCAGCGTCCGTTTGGACATTCGCCGTGTGACGAGCATCAAGGACGGCGACGAGGTTATCGGCAACCAGGTGCGCGTGAAAGTGGTGAAGAACAAGGTGGCGCCTCCGTTCAGGAAAGCCGAGTTTGAAATCACTTTCGGCGAAGGCATTTCGAAAATCGGGGAGATTGTGGATCTGGGTACGGAACTTGGCATCTTGAAGAAGAGCGGTTCGTGGTACAGTTACAACGACACTAAGATAGGGCAGGGGCGTGATGCGGTGAAGAACATGCTGAAAGACAATCCTGAACTTTGCGATGAAATAGAAAATCAAATTTCGGCGGCTTTGCAAGACAGTCATGAATGACAAGCAAAGGAGGGCGGGATTCAGAAATTGAATCCCGCTCTTATGTATCCGGCAGTTTTTGCCCGGTCGCTGAAACAAATGGTGAAGCCGATAGGCCCGATGAATGTGCGCAGGTCATACTTGATTGCGCCGCCAAATACATGGAATCCTAATACTTCGTTGCTGCCGAAGCTGTTTTTGAAAAAGTGCATCCAATCGTCCGAACTGACTGCCACATTGAACACTCCGCTTACGTAGTGTTTGCCGCCTATGCGTTGCCGTGCCTCGAAACCTGCCACGACAAGGGTGCGTCGTGCCATTTCAGAATAGTTGATGCCGTAAAACGGGATTTGTTGGTTGAGGTATTTTCCACGTTCTTGTCCTCCAAAGGTGTTCATTTCAGCAATGGTGTTTTCCGAGGTCAGATAGCGTCCCTCGATGCGTGGTGTGAGTGTGAAGCGGGAGTTGAACGAGAATGAGGCGTTCCAATGGATTTGGGCCGTGTGGAAAGCTTTTTTGCTGTTCAACGGAATGGCATAATAGTATTCCATGTAAAATTCGTTGCCTTTCGTGGGGAAATACTTGTCATCCAAAGTGCTTACGGCATATTCGGTGCCGAATTTCAGGTAGCTTTCTTTTTTGATGTCCCTGGGCGTGTTGTCGGGAGTACGATAGAGAAAAGACCCGTAGTTGTAGAGCTGGTAAATGGCTCCCAGTTTCAGTCGCACGTATTTCCAGCTTCTGGTGAAACCCACTTCGCCAAGGTGGTGGTTGAAATTAAGCCCGAATGCCCTTTCGCCTTTTTCATACACGTTGAAGTCGTTGTAGGTGTACCGGTAGCCGGTGGTGAAGAGCCATTGGCGGCCGAGATGAAGCCCGTAGTGTGCGTCTCCATAGGTTTGCAGGCCTAACTTCACGGTCAGGCTTACGTTATGGTTCCGTTTTTTTCCCAGTTGCATTTTCCCATTGAACAACAAAGCGGCCAGTTCTTCGTTGTCGAATCTCAGCCCGAGGTTGATGGAATTGGTCGGTGCTTCTCCCACAAGGGTCTTCAGCGTGGAAGCATAGCGGGCTTCGATTCCTCCGGGGCGGTGCATATAATAATAAGGTGGGATGGGGTGGGGGCGGGTCGTTGTGGTGTCGGTTTCCTTTACCTTCCGGGCGATGGCTTTCAATGTGTCAATCTTGAGCCGGGCAGCTTGTTCTCCTCTGTTGATTAAGGAATCGATGGCCACGGTGGTGAAACTGGCCGTGCTGTAACCCTTCACGTTTACTTTGATGTAAACGTCCGAACTGTCGATGCTTTGCTGCCAGCGGTCTTTCCTTTGCAGGTCGATGAGCTGGTTGAGTTGCGAGAACACGTTGTTTTTTAATTCCTCTGCGGTCTTCAGCGGGTCTTGCACGTCCACGCCGATAATGATGTCGGCTCCCATTTCCAATGCCACGTCCACGGGATAATTGTTGGTGATGCCCCCGTCAATCAGTAGCATGCCTTCCGTGTCCACAGGGGCAAACACACCGGGTATGGACATGCTGGAGCGGATGGCAATGGGCAGTATGCCGCTGCGGAACACGATTTCTTTCCCTGTGACGAGGTCTTGCGACACGCAGGCAAATGGAATAGGCATTTTCCGGAAGTCGATAGAGTCGTGATAGCCTTCCGTCAGTTGCCAAAGCATGTTCCCGATGTTCCGTCCTTTGATAAGCCCCCCGCTGATGAGGTCTTGAGGTTTTTCAAAAAACGGGACGGATAGAATGTATTGCGAACCTTGTTCCCGTGCCTGCAGGTCGATGGCTGAACGCTTGGATTTGTCGCTCAGCAGGGCAGGCCAGTCTTGTGCCATGAAGATGCTGTCCAGCTGTTCGGGCGTATAGCCGATTGAATAAAGTCCGCCGATGATGCTGCCCATGCTGGTGCCCACGATGATGTCAATGGGTATGCCGGCCTCTTCCATCACTTTCAGTGCGCCGATGTGCGCTGTGCCCTTGGCGCCTCCTCCGCTCAGTACCACTCCGACCTTTGGGCGGGCAGCAACAGGTGGAAAGAAAGTGCATAGGATGAATAGCAGTATTAGCAAACGTGATATTTTAGTCATAAGCATTATCTGTTTTCTGTCATTTTGGCGGTTTGTGAGTCTGAATGTCGCATATTTCCATTCTTAGGTACAAAGATAATCCAAAAATTTCATCAATATATTTAAATGTTCTTTTTTATCATTTTTTCTGCCTCGCGGAACAGTTTGGCACACGGTTTGTTTTAACTAAAGTGCGTACGTACCCGGAAGGGTGGGACGCGAGAATATTCATTGATTAATAATAAAAATAGATACGATTATGGGAAAGATTATTGGAATTGACTTGGGAACGACGAATTCGTGTGTTTCCGTATTCGAAGGTAACGAACCGGTGGTGATTGCCAACAACGAGGGGAAGCGCACGACACCTTCCATCGTGGCATTCAAGAATGGTGAACGGTTAGTGGGCGACCCGGCCAAGCGTCAGGCTATCACGAACCCGAAGAACACCATCTTCTCCATCAAGCGTTTCATGGGTGAGACTTATGACCAGGTGCAAAAGGAAATTGCACGTGTGCCTTACTCGGTGGTGAAGGGCGACAACAACACGCCTCGTGTGGATGTGGAAGGCCGTCTCTATACTCCGCAGGAAATTTCTGCCATGATTCTGCAGAAAATGAAGAAAACTGCTGAAGACTATCTTGGCCAGGAAGTGACGGAAGCCGTCATTACAGTGCCGGCATACTTCTCTGATTCACAGCGTCAGGCCACGAAAGAAGCCGGGCAGATTGCCGGATTGGACGTGAAGCGTATCGTGAACGAGCCTACGGCGGCTGCTTTGGCTTACGGTGTGGACAAGTCCAACAAGGACATGAAGATTGCCGTGTTTGACTTGGGTGGCGGTACGTTTGATATCTCTATCTTGGAGTTTGGTAGCGGCGTGTTCGAAGTGCTCTCCACGAATGGTGATACCCACTTGGGTGGTGATGACTTCGACCAAGTGATTATCGACTGGTTGGCTGCCGACTTCAAGAGTGAGGAAGGCGTGGACTTGAAACAAGACCCGATGGCTTTGCAACGTTTGAAGGAAGCTGCCGAGAAGGCAAAGATTGAATTGTCTTCTTCCACGACCACCGAAATCAACTTGCCGTACATCACAGCCGTAGGTGGTGTGCCTAAGCACTTGGTGAAGACGTTGACCCGTGCCAAATTCGAGCAGTTGGCCGACCATTTGATCCAGGCTTGCAAGGTGCCGTGCCAGAAAGCCATGCAGGATGCCGGTCTGAGCAACTCTGATATTGACGAAGTCATTCTGGTCGGTGGTTCCAGCCGTATCCCTGCCATCCAGAAGTTGGTTGAAGACTTCTTCGGAAAAACTCCTTCCAAGGGCGTGAATCCCGACGAGGTGGTTGCCGTGGGGGCTTCTATCCAAGGTGCCATCCTGAACAAGGAAGCCGGTGTGGGCGACATCGTGCTGTTGGATGTGACGCCGTTGTCTATGGGTATTGAGACCATGGGCGGTGTGATGACCAAGCTGATTGATGCCAACACGACCATTCCGTGCAACAAGAGCGAAGTGTTCAGTACGGCCGCCGACAACCAGACGGAAGTGACCATCCGCGTCTTGCAGGGTGAACGTCCTATGGCCAACCAAAACAAGCAGATTGGTCTGTTCAACCTGACGGGTATTACTCCGGCTCCGCGTGGCGTGCCCCAGATTGAAGTGACTTTCGACATTGATGCCAACGGTATCTTGAAGGTGTCTGCCAAGGATAAGGCAACGGGCAAAGAGCAGGCCATTCGCATCGAAGCTTCTTCCGGTTTGAGCAAGGATGAAATCGAACGAATGAAGGCTGAAGCCGAGGCCAATGCCGAGGCCGACAAGAAAGAGCGCGAACGTGTGGACAAGATGAACCAGGCCGACTCCATGGTTTTCCAGACCGAGAATCAGTTGAAGGAACTGGGCGACAAGTTGCCTGCCGACAAGAAACCTGCCGTAGAATCTGCCTTGCAGAAGTTGAAAGATGCCCACAAGGCTGGTGATATCGCAGCTATTGATGCAGCCATGGCCGAGTTGAACAACGCATGGCATGCCGCAAGCCAGCAGATGTACCAGGGCGGCGCACAAGCCGGTGCCGGTCAGCAGCAGAATTCGGGTGCGCAGAACAACAATACCAATGCAGGCGGTTCTTCTTCGGATGACAATATTCAGGATGCTGACTTTGAGGAAGTCAAGTAAGCTAGAAATAAATAAACATAAATTATCATAAGTAAAGGCGTGAAACTCAGGTGGTTTCACGCCTTTTTTTGTTTTTCTTTATAACGGTGGTTTTTATCTATGATTATTGGCTTTTAATGGCATAATTGTACCATATTTGTACCGTACCTTAATGGTAGATAATGTGACACTTAAAGAATATATAGTCTGATAATCAAGGATATACACAAGTAGTTTTCCCTTGCCAATATTGAAAGCGAATATTGAGATACATTTTTCTATTCATTATTCCTAAAATATATTTAATTCGCTTATTTGTACCATATTTGTACCGCAACAAATTAGTAGGTAATGTGCAATAAAAATTTATTAAATGCTTAAATAGTAGCAAGTTATAGGTTTTTTATATTTTCTGGGTCAGTCCGAAAACCCGGTTGTATTCCTTCTACCGTTTCCAATATTACGCGCACAATTTTGATAGCCTGAACAA
>CALULT010000094.1 GCA_944321565.1 uncultured Paraprevotella sp.
GCCATCATTTCCGTAGGCTACCGTGTCAATTCCGTTCGTGCCACCCAGTTCCGTCAATGGTGTACTTACGTGCTTCGCCAGTTTGCCATCAGAGGATATGTCATTGACAAAAAGCGAATGGAGAACGGCTCGTTTATCGGAGAAGACTATTTTGAACATCTGCTGGCTGAAATCCGAGAGATACGCCTGAGCGAACGACGTTTCTATCAAAAACTTACCGATATATACGCCACGGCCATAGACTACAACAAAAGCGCACCTACCACACGCCTGTTTTACAAAATGGTTCAGAACAAAATGCACTATGCCGTGCATGGACATACGGCAGCGGAACTGATTGTTGAACGTGCCGATGCCTCCAAGGAACACATGGGACTGACCACATGGGAGAATGCTCCGGACGGGAAAATCGTGAAGCCGGACGTAAGCATAGCCAAAAATTATCTGAAACAAACCGAGCTGGAAGATATGGGGCGGCTCGTCAACGCCGTGCTTGACATGGCGGAGCGTATGGCGAAACGACATATCCCAATGACAATGGAGGATTGGGCGAAGCGCATAGACCTGATACTGGAAGCCGGAGGTGATGCCGTGTTGGACAATGCCGGACGCATTACGGCGGAGTTCGCCAAGCAATTCGCCGAAACTGAGTTTGAGAAGTATCGCGTCATTCAGGACAAGAATTTTTCTTCCGACTTCGACCGTTTTATCGGCGAAAGTCCTTTGCCGCTCGATTTTATGCCGGACGACGAGTAATTTTCTTGTCCTTTGGAGAAAAATGTGTATTTTTGTAGTGGCTGCCATGTTTGGATATGCATAATGGCGCGGTCGGGCAAGTTTCATTTGGGGTGAATCATATATAAACAAACACGACATGAACAAAAGGGAATACGCGCAGGCCAACAAGGAATGGCTTTTGCAGAAATCGCAGGAAGAAGGGGTGAAAACGCTCCCCAAGGGGGTATGTTACAAAGTCCTTGCAGAAGGAAAAAACGACGGCAGGCATCCGAACCCGCGCAGCATCGTGACCGCCCATTATACTGGGCGGACGATTGACGGGCGGCAGTTTGACAGCAGCCGTGGTGGCGCACCGTTGGCCATCCGGCTGTGCGACCTCATCGAGGGATGGATTGTCGCCATGCAACAAATGTGCGTAGGCGACAAGTGGGAGGTTTACATTCCGGCGGAGATGGGTTACGGCAGATTTTCGCAACCGGGCATTCCGGCCAATTCCACACTTGTGTTTGAGATCGAACTTTTAGGCATCGCGTGAGATGGGGGAGAAGGGGCTGTCAACAACCGCTTCCGTCTAAGCGGCAAGATGCTCCTTCTTCGTTTTTGGGGCGTGCGCGTAAGCCGGCTTCTTCGGCTCTAAGCGTTACGGTTCCATCCTCGAGGACAAAACAGGGAATGCCAACGGCTCCGACTCGTTTCATCACGTCAAACGCCGGATTTTTGTCGCGCAGGCGCAAGAACTCTTTCAGATTCCTCACGTGTTTCCCAATGTCTATGATTTGATAGTTGTCATTTCCTTTGATTTGTTCTTCTACAAAAACACAGTCGGGACACGTGCTCATTCCATATATTTTTATCATGGCTTGTTGTTTTTTTAATGTATGCTGACAGCAAAGGTAATGCAAACCGAGAGTAATACAAAACAAAAGCGTTCGTTTTTTTATTGCCGGGGTGCTGTTTCTCGGAGAAGGGAATTGTGGTTACGTATGTTTTGTGGGTCTTTTGGGGGGCATATATGTCTAAAACAGTTTACGGGACATGACAGGAAAGCACCATGTCGGCCAAAAGGACGGCTGTTTCCGGCTCTTCCTTTGGTGCGTCTTTGGGCTTCCATGCCACGATGAACCGGACGGACGCGGATTTCACTTCATATCCTTTTTCTTTCCATTCGGCCAGTGTCTTTTGCATGTTCGTGGAGAGTTTTGCGACGGGGCAATGATTCGCATTATATAAGATGGCATCGTTGTACGTCAGCGGTTCTCCGCTCCTTAGTGCCAGCACGTCCTGTTTGCGCCCTCTGAAAAATCCCAAATAGACATCTTTGTGGGAAAGTTGCAGGGCAATCTCTTCGGGCATGGCATATTCTTTCGGGTCTGTGACATGCCGGTCGGCCTTCAGGTGGTCGAAGCATCCGCTGTTTGTGTGGATGGACAGCCGGTTTCTGGCACGGGTCATGCCCACATAGTATCGGCGCATCAGTGCGTCGCTTATCTGATAGTTGTCTGTGATGAGCATATACACGTTGTCAAACTCTTTGCCTTTTGCCTTGTGGATGGTTGATACGATTACCTCCGTTCCGGAAACGTCGCAGAAATCTTCCACAGACGATTCAAAGACAAACTCTTTGAAGTCGCTGAAGTATTTGGTTTTATTCGTTTGTTCGAACAATTCCATGCAACGCTTCACGTATGCCAGGCTAAGGCTTTCGCGGTATGCGGAACAAGTCGCGTGTTTTGCTTTTTCCCATGTTTCGTCCGTGATGAGCGGAGTGTCCGTATGCTTGTCGATATACTTTATAAGATACCTTGTTTCGGCCAAGTTCCAAAAGCGGAATCCCTCTATGGACTGTATCAGTTTACTGTTGATGCCCCGTTTCCGCAAGAGTGCCGTCAGCATTACGGCTTCTTCGTTTGTCTGGGTGAGTACGCACGACGTGCCTTCTGCCTGGTGGCGGGCTAGTTCTTCAACAATCGGCTGATACATGTATTTCGATTGATGGCGTGTCACGCCGACCCAGCCCTCTTCTTTTCTCATGGAGATGATGGGGGTGCTTTTCATCCGGTGGCTGATATTTCTGGCGAATCCGTTGGCAAAGTCCGTCACGTGGCATGCGCTGCGATAATTTTCGGTCATTTCAATCAGTCGGCTTCCCTGTTCTTGTGTCAGTCGGAACATGTGTTTGGAGTCTGAACCGCGGAATTCATAAATGTTTTGGTCATCGTCGCCCACGGCAATCACGCGCATCTCCTCGTTCCTGTCCATGATGGCCTTCACCAGCGCATGTTCTTCAACGCCCATGTCCTGCGCTTCGTCAATGACCAGCACCGTCTTGGCGATTCTGTTCGGTTCCACTTCGCCCCGGTTGATCATGTCGGCTGCCTGTGTCACGACGTTCCGGGCTTCTTCCAGGCTGCCTATCCGTCCTAAAAGGTCGAAGCAATAGGAGTGGAAGGTTTTTATTTCTACAAAATGCGCGGCATTGCCGATCAGTGCCATCAGGCGTTGCTTGAATTCCGTGGCGGCCGCTCTTGAAAACGTCAGCATCAGGAGCTGTTCGTGTTTCACGTCTTCGAGCAACAGAAGGGAGGCAAGTTTGTGTACCAATACGCGTGTCTTGCCGCTGCCGGGGCCGGCCGCAACAACGATGCAACGGGAGTCTTTGTCGGAAATGATTTCCATTTGGCGTTTGGACAATAGTCCGAAAAGCTCCTTGTATTTCTTCGGTGTCAGGTTGCGTTGGATCTCGCTCACCCTCTCGCCCTTGAAATATTTCGCGATGAATTTCCTGTAGTCCATTTGGAAATAGTCCTGCACGTATTGCAAGGCCGCTTGGTAGTCTTTCACCATCAGGTTGGCGTATTCGCCCACGATATGCACTTGCTGGATTTTCTGTCTATAGAACTCGTTGAGCATACGGTAGTCGTCTTGCTTGTATCTGGACTTGTTG
This sequence comes from uncultured Paraprevotella sp., assembly GCA_944321565.1. Lineage (GTDB taxonomy): Bacteria > Bacteroidota > Bacteroidia > Bacteroidales > Bacteroidaceae > Paraprevotella. The sequence goes on from CALULT010000094.1 coordinate 3,683, forward strand.
TCTTTTATCCGTCGGATGTCCATGGCGTTGTAGAGCACAAGGAATCCGCCTTCGAGTTTGAGCGCGCCGATTTTCGACAAGTACAGGAGAGCCTCTTCCACGTCTTCCAACTGCAAGTCTTCAAGATGACTGAAGAGGGAGTGGGGGCTTGCTTTGATTTGGTTCAGGAGTTCGACCACGGAGAACTGGATTGCCTTGTCTGTCGTGTTCCCTTTTTCCGCGTCGGCGGCTAGCCGGTATAGCCATTCCACGGCGAAACGGCTTATCTCCAACCGTTTTTCAAAACGTCGGATGGTGCTGTCAAGGTCGTTCTGCCGGCTGATTTCCAAGTTGTGGGTTGCGTCTTCTTGCTTGTGGGCATATCCTTTGACCGCGAGAAAGTAGAGCAGTGTCCGGATGTCTTTTTCGGTGGATGTTCTTATTCCTTCGTTTATGGCGTTGTCGTTCAGTTGCTTGCAGGATGTCCGCAGGGTTTTGTCGGGAATGTGGTTAAGGATGTACTGTTCCAGCTTCGCGAAGCGTTCGAGGAGCGTCTGCGATTTCCGTTCCGAGTCGCCGGCGTCCGTCAGATAAGCGGAGATGTCCTTGGTGTCGGCCAGTATGCCTTCCTGTCGCATTCGTTCCACGGCCGATATGACATCTTTTTTGCTTAGTCCCAAGATGTCGGCCAGGTAGTCAATCCGCGATTCCGCTTCCGCGTCTTGGGCTTTGGCGATATGTTTTTGTGAAATCAGCGATTTGATAATCCGGATGGCAGTCTCTATTTCATCGCTGCCGAATAACAACGATTCTGAGATGCGTTTTCGGGCTTCGTCCATGTTCTTCACCGTGATGCCGGTGGCATAGACGTGGGGCACATTGTTGCCTCTTTCCAGATATCCGCTTTGTTCCAAGGCGGCTAGGGCTGTCCGCACACGGGTTTCGATGTCGGACACGGAGTCGTCCCATCCGGCTTGTCGCGCGATTTCCAGTGCGGAGCAACACACCCTTGCACGTCGCTTGGTTAGGTCTTTCACCGCTTTCCACACTTGCTGTATTTCGCTGAGGCTGAGCTTGGTCTGGTTCAGCAAGATGAAGTGTTTGTCCAGGTCGTTGTCGCCATAAAGCACGTAGCAACGGGCCTGTAGGCCGGGGTCGCGTCCTGCCCGTCCGGCTTCCTGCACATAATTTTCCAGCGAGTCCGAGATGTCGTAATGTACCACCAGCCCAACATCTTTTTTATCCACTCCCATGCCGAAGGCCGATGTGGCCACGATGATGCGCACTTCGTCGTTCATGAAAGCTTCTTGGTGGGCGATTTTTTCGTCTGGTTCCATCTTCCCGTTGAAGGGCAAGGCCTTGTGGCCGTCCCGGGTCAGCTTGCCGGCCAGTTCCCTTGTACGTTTGGTGCGCGACACGTAAACGATTGTCGGGCAATCCGTCTCGGCCACGAGTGCCCTCAATTTTTGGTATTTGTCTTCGTTCGTCTCAGTGTGTATGACGGAGTAGCGCAGGTTTGTCCTTGAGGCTTTTGAGGCGAATAACGTCAAGTCCAAGTCCAGCGTTTGCTTGAAATAATCGCAGATGTCCTGTATCACTTTCTGTTTGGCCGTGGCCGTGAAGCAGGATACGGGAACCGGACTTTTGTACCTTTTCTTTTGCTGGTATTCCCGGATGAACTTGCCGATGTAGAGGTAATCGACCCTGAAATCCTGTCCCCATGCTGAGAAGCAGTGGGCTTCGTCAATCACGAATCTCACGACATGGCGCGCCATCAGGATTTTCTCAATGGTTTTCGAACGGAGCATTTCGGGAGAGATGTAGAGGAGCGAGGCTTCCCCGTCTTGCACCCTTTCGATGGACAACGCCCTTGTGATGGGATCCAGCAGCCCGTTGATGGTCACGGCATCCGTGATGCCTTTGTCGGCGAGGTTGTCAACCTGGTCTTTCATCAGCGACTGCAATGGCGATATGACCACCGTGAGGCCGTGTACGGAGCGGCCGGCCATGAGTGCGGGCAGTTGGAACGTGAGCGATTTTCCTCCGCCGGTGGGGAATATCGCCAATAGCGACTTGCCTTCCACTGCGGCTTGGGCTGCCTGCTCCTGGAGCGGTTCGCCGTCATACGTGCGGAACCGGTCATATCCGAAAAATGCCTTTAGGTTGTGGCGCACGTCCAGCCGGGTGTCGCAATAGGCGCATCCTTCGTGGCAACGGGTGTGCCGCAGCTGTTTGATGACGGATTCCACTGCGGGGTAGTTGCAGAGCACCCACGGCGGGGTGATGGAGCGGTGGTCGGTAGTGTCAATCAGGGCCAGTGCGTATGCCAGCTCGCACGGATATTGCTTGGCCAGCGTGTCAAGGTCGGCATATTGGCAGATATTCCCGTCGTAGAGTTGCCTTGCCAGCCTTGGCAGTTCATGTCCGTCGGCATATTCCGCGCCTGTGATATGGAGAAAACCCTCAAATTCCTTTTGCCCTCTTAGCAACGAGGCGAACAACCGGCGTTTTCCCTCAGGTAAAGCATGCCAGTGTGCGATTTCGTCCAGCAACAAGTCTTTTGCTTTCTCGCAGTCGTTCACCGGGTTGTTCACTTGTTCGCTTGCCAGTTTGTCGTTTTTCACCAGCCTGTGGTAAGGGCGTTCGGGGAACAACAGGGGGGAGACGTAGAGCGTATCAATCAGCTTCCAGCGGCAAGGCCTGTCCGCAAACAGGTAACGGGCATCGTGGTGGATGATGTTATGTCCGCAGACGTAGTCCATCCCCTCCAGAAAGTCAAACAGCTCTTTTTTCGATGCTTTATGGAAGGTCGCGCCATCGTCGCGGAGTGCCCCGATGTCGTGTATTTTGTGGTCTGACAGGCCGACCTCGATGTCAATGATGGCATATCGCGGCGTCTGGCGCGTCGGATTGCCGGAGGTCTTGTCCGAATCTCCGCCATTCCATATTTTCATAAATTTGTTCCATATCGGCATACGTTTCCTTGATACGATTCAAAAGTTCGCGTTCCGTGCCTTCACATTTCCCTTTGCCTGTCGGGCAAAGTTAGTTATTCTTGCCGAATAAAGCGCGTTTTTCGGGAGAATATTGTAAATTTGTACCCAAACAGAATCATGTATGAGATTTAAGTTGGAGACTCCGCAACACCAGACGATAGCCATACAAAGCGTGGTGAACATTTTTGAAGGTATGGAATGCAATACTTTCGATAATGCTCACTGTGAGGATATTTATGCCAATACCTGTTCTTTGCGGCTTGAAGAAATGGCAGCCAATATACATTTTATAGCAGAACAGAATGGCATATCTCCTGAAGATGCGAATTTTGAACCTGTGCCGGATGTATGTGTTGAAATGGAAACAGGGACGGGTAAGACTCTGACCTATCTGCAAACAGCGTATGAACTTTTCAATCATTACGGATTGACTAAGTTCATCGTGCTTGTACCATCAATTCCCATTCGTCAGGGCGTTATAAACACATTCCTGAACTTCAAGGAACAACTGGCAGATAAATACGGAATCACTCCGAATGTCTTTGTGTATGACAGTTCCAAATTGAGCAGGCTAAGGGATTTCATTACGGATAGCAATCCGCAAATTATGATTCTGACTATGGCATCCTTCAATTCGGAAGATAACATCCTTAATCGGGAAAAGCAGGAAGGGCTTTTTAATAATCAGTCGCATATCATGTCGTTAAGCCAAACGCATCCTATTATATTTATGGATGAACCCCAGGAAGGTATGGATACTCCGAATTCTATCGCATGGCTAAACAAACTTTGTCCATTGTTCAAGATACGTTATTCTGCCACACACAAGGTAAAGCGTAATTTGCTTTATCGCCTTACCCCGGCAGACAGCTACCGTCTGGGGCTTGTCAAGAAGATTGAAGTGTTGACCGTGGCAGAGAAAAACGATGAAGCAACGCTGAAGATAGAACTTTCGGCTGTGCAAGAAACCAAATCGGAGCCGAAAGTTAAATTATTCAAGTTTCGCAAGTTAATAGATAACCTTCTTCTTGGGATATAAAAGAGGCACAGGGATTTCCGCATATCGCAG
>CALULT010000095.1 GCA_944321565.1 uncultured Paraprevotella sp.
ATGCGCTGAACGGGAACAAGCCCGTCATCGCGAGCGACAGCATCAGCGAGAGCGGCGGCATCCGCGACCCGCACATCCTGCGTGGAGAAGACGGATGCTATTACATCGTGGCCACAGACATGAAGGTGGCGCAATATGGTTGGAACGAAAATCCGGGCATCGTACTCCTCAAGTCTCAGGAACTGATAAACTGGAGCCACGCGAAAATCAACCTGTCCAAGGACTATCCCAAAAACTTTGGCGACGCTTACTGGGTGTGGGCGCCACAGACCATCTATGACAAGGAAGCGGAAAAGTACATGGTCTATTTCACACTGCAACGTGACGACCGCAAGAGCCTCATCACGTACTATGCCTATGCCAACAAGGACTTCACCGGATTCGAAGGCGAACCCGAAATCCTGTTCTCCGCCCAATACGGCAGCATCGACAACGACATCATCGAAAAGGACGGCACCTACCACCTGTTCTACAAGGGCAACACCAAGGACGCGGGCGGCAAGGAAATCAAGAACGGCATACAGCAGGCCACGTCCAAAAGCCTGCACGGGCCATGGAAAGAAGACTTCAGATACCTGGATGCCTATGCCGGCACACGCACCCACGTGGAAGGCAGCGGGGTATTCAAGCTGAACGGACGCGAGGAATATGTGCTGATGTACGACCTCTACAGCAGCGGACGTTATGAATACCAGACCTCCAAGGACTTAATCCATTTCTCCGAAGAGCCGCAGTCTTTCCGCAAGGACTTCTTCCCCCGCCACGGTACGGTAATCCCCGTGACGGCGGACGAACTGGAACGCCTGCAACGCCAATGGGGACAAGTGTTGCCGCATGACAATGAGGCATACCTCATGGTCTATTTCACGGACCCCACCCACAGCATACACATGGCCACCAGCCGCAATGGCCGGACATTCACTGCCGTAAACGGCGGAAAACCGGTCATCGCCGGCGACAGCATCGCCCAACAGCACGGCGTGCGCGACCCGCACATCTACCGCGCACCCGACGGATGCTTCTATCTCACGGCCACCGACCTGCACATCTTCGGACAACAGGAAGGACTGCGGGACACCGAATGGGAAAGGGACGGGAAAAAATACGGATGGGGCAACAACCGCGGAATCGTCATGATGAAAAGCCACGACCTTATCCACTGGAGCCACATCGTATTCCGACTTGACCAGGCCTTCCCGGAAAAGTTCGGCGACCTGGGATGCGCCTGGGCGCCGCAAACCATCTACGACACGGAAACGGAAAAACTGATGGTTTACCTCACCATCCGCCAGACCGGCACGGGAAAGACCCGGCTGTATTATGCCTACGCCAACGACAGCTTCACCGGGTTCTCGACCGAGCCCCAGCTGCTCTTTGAATACCCGGACCCGGACGTGCAAGTGCTGGATGCCGACATCATGCCCATGCCTGACGGGCGTTATTGCATGACCTACTGCGCACAAGAAGGACCAGCCGGCATCAAGATGGCCGTTTCCGACCACATCAACCGGGGTTGGCAGTACTTCCCGCAGCAAATCGATGCCGAACGCGGCTCATGCGAGGCTCCCACCATGTACAAGCTCGCCGATGAAGACCGCTGGTTCCTGCTCTACGACATCTTCTCCATCAAGCCACACAACTTCGGCTTCATGGAGACGACGGACTTCAAGAACTTCCGCCACTTGGGACGCTTCAACGAGGGAGAAATGCGATGCACCAACTTCTCGTCGCCCAAGCACGGCGCCGTCGTCCCCATCACGGACGAAGAAGCCGAAAGGCTGGAAGAATACTGGAAATAAACTTTATACACACATCAAATACAAACGACCATGAAAAGAAATGTATCCAAACTTCTCGCAGCCGCTTTGAGTATCTGCACGGCTGGAGTTTCCGCACAAGGAGTGTGGGAATCTCCCGTCGTGCCGGGAATCAACCTGAACGAGGCCACATCCGGCGCAACCTACTTTATGTACAACATCGGCTCCGACGCTTTTGCCACCAACGGCATGAACCTTTGTCAACAGGCCATCGTCTCCAAGCTGTGCGACGGGGATTCCCAATGGACTGCCCCGCAAGTGTGCAACATCGACAAAACCGAAGACTCCGAGAATACCATAAAGATTACGGTTTATGGAAACCGCTATCTGGGAACAAAAACAGAATACGACGGCAAGTGCTGGGTCAATATCGCAGACGGCTCCGGCTCCAACCAATATGCCTACACGCAAACAGCGGAAGGCTGCTACACCTTGTCCGAGAAAGACAATAGCCATAGAATCTTGGACGTGGCATGGCCGGAGGGCGGTCCCATGGTCTATGAGGACGGACAAGGCTTCACGGATTGGGCATTCATTCCGGAAGCCTCCATCACAGACGGAAGCTTCGCACGCTACAAAGCCCGGAAGAATATGTACGACATTTACCGGACTTTATCCGAAGGACCTCTGACCGACATACAAAAGGAAGCGTTGGAAACAGCCAACAAAACCTACACGCAAACAGATGCCACCGCCGATGACGTGAACGCAGCCACAGCCACACTGCTGAAAGCCGTCGCCAAGACGTTGCCGGAAGGCTCGATGGTGGATGCTTCCGCACTGTTCACCCATGCGGACATGCGTGCGGTAAGATCCAATGCCGACTGGACGCAAGGAGGAAACATCGGTTGGGGAGACTTCGAACACTTTCGTTCCTCCACCGTCCTAAAACAGTCGCAGGAAGACCTCCCGGACGGGCTTTATACCGTTGTCTTCCATGGATTCTTTGCTGATGACACAGCAAACCCACCCACGCTGACCCTGACCAGCGGAAACCGCACGGCATCCGCCCACGTCCCCGACATGCGCTCAATTGATTTCGGGGTGACCCAAGGCGGAGCGGCCGACTGGACCAGCGACAACGGGACGAAGCCCAACGGCATGAGGTCTGCCGCAGAAGCCCTGACACACCCGGGAACTGTGGCCAAAGCGGAAAACTTCCTGGTCGAGAACAATACCTTGACCATAAAGGTCGAAGTGACCAGCGGAGGGCAATGGTTCAACTATCAAGGATTTGACATCTACTACCAACCGGCCTCGCGAAAGGAATCCATCACACTGACAACCCCTTCCGGATGGGGTACCCTCATGCTGCCGTTCACAGCCGACATTCCTGAAGGCCTGACCGTGTACGCTTGCGGGGGAACAACCGCAGACAGCAATGAAGCCGTCCTGAACTTGGAAGAAGTGACCGGCGGCATACAAGCCAATACACCATACATCGTTAGTGCTTCCGCCGACTTCATCCATACATTCGAGGGAGAAAGCACCGCCGGAGCCACGACCTATACCGCCGGACTGCTGACCGGCACGTTCATCGAAATAGAGGCCATAGAGAACTCTTACGTCCTCCAAAACCAAGACGGCAATGTGGGTTTCTACAAAGTGACCGCCGACGCGAAGCCAAAAGTCGGAGCTTACCGTGCATACCTGAATGCCGGGTCAGCAGGCAGCAACGTACAGGCTTTCGTCCTGAGAGACATCGACGGCGACAGCACGACTGCCGGCATCAACAGCACGATAGCCGAGGAAAACACCTTGGTGAATGTATATAACCTCAGTGGCATCCCCGTTCGCAGGAGAGTGAAAGCAAACGAAGCCTTGAACGGCCTGCAAAAAGGCATCTACATCGTGAACGGCACAAAGAAAACCGTGAAATAATCCAGTCAATAACCCTTAAAACTAAAAAGGAATGAAAAAGAAAGCCTATATAAACCCTGAAATTTCCGTATCAGACGTGGAAGCCCGGCAAATGATGGCATGCAGCGACGGCCTTTACCGCCATGAAAGCCCTGCAAGAGAAGAGCTTGAGGTGCTGACGAACCAAAACTGCCGCATCGACCTTTGGGATAACTAAGCTCCCTTGGATTTATCTACAGCTTCCACACAAAAACAGACACAGTCTGTGCATTTCTCCAGGACGAACCGCACCGGGACGCCCTGGAGATTTCCATGGAATCCCGTCCGCCTTCCACTTTTCCTACCCTTCGGAGCAAGCATAAACGCAATGAAAGACAAATGGCAAAAAAAACAAAAAAACGTGGTTTTCTCAGAAAAAAGCTGTTCCTTTATGCCTTGAAATCGGTTTCCGCATGGGAACGAAAAGACAAAGAGAACCGCAATGAACATACCTGAGAACTACCGCAGACTGACGGACCAAGAAATAGCCCGGCTCCGGCAGCAAGGCTGCACGGCGAAGGACTGGAGCCTCATCGAAATCGCTCCCGACACCGACCTGCGGCAAATGGAACACGTGCATTTCTCCGGAACGAACCGCATCGGGGCGTTCCGAAAAGACTTCACCTTCCCCGGCGGCATGACGCGCCGGGCGGGCATCCGCCATGCCGCGCTCCACGACACGACCGTGGGCGACGACTGCCTCATCGAACATATCCATGGCTATATCGCGCACTACGACATCGGGGCGGAATGCGTCATCCTGCACACCGATGTGCTGGCCATGACCGCCCGCTCGTCTTTCGGCAACGGCGTGGAGCTGGCCGTCATGAGCGAAAGCGGCGGGCGGGAAATCGTCATGCACGACCGCCTATCGTCGCAGGAAGCCTACATGCAGGCCATGCACCGCCACGACACGCGCTTCACGCAGGCCATCCGGCGGATGGCCTTCCAATATGCGGAAGAGCAAAGCAGTGAAAGGGGACGCATCGGAATGCGCACCCGCATCCTCCACTGCGGCAGGTTGTGGAACGTGCGTATCGGCCCTTGTGCCACCATCGACGGGGCGGCACGGCTGGAAAACGGCACCGTGTGCAGCCACCCCGCCTCCCCGACCTTCGTGGGCGAAGAGGTCATCGCCCGCGACTTCATCTTCCAAACGGGAAGCCATGTGGCGGACGGGGCAATGCTCACCCGTTGTTACGTGGGACAATCCACTGCGGTCGGCCACGGCTTCACTGCCTCGGACACCTACTTCGCCTGCAACTGCCAGGCCGAAAACGGCGAGGCCTGCGCCGTTTTCGCCGGTCCCTACACCGTAACCCACCACAAGGCGACGCTGCTCATCGGCGGCATGTTCTCGTTCATGAACGCCGGGTCGGCCACCAACCAGAGCAACCACGCCTACAAGCTCGGCCCCAGCCACCACGGGGTGTTGGAACGGGGCTGCAAGACAGGCTCGGGCAGCCACATCTCGTGGCCGGTGCGCATCGGGGCATTCTCCCTGGTCATGGGGCATTGCGACCCCTATGCCGACAGCCGCACGTTGCCATTCTCCTACGTCGTGGAACGGGAGGGGGCAAATTACATCATCCCCGGTATCGCCCTGCGGGGAGTGGGCACACTGCGCGACATCCGCAAGTGGCCGCAGCGGGACCGACGCCCCGCCGACGCGCCCCGGCTGGACCACCTCGTGTTCGAAGCCTTTTCGCCCTACACCATGGAACGAATCCTGCAAGGACATGCCTTGCTCACCGACATTGAAAACCAATGGACGGACGGTGCACAGGAAACCGTTTGGAACGGGCTGCGCATCAAACGCCGCCATGCCGCCACCGGACGGGAACTCTACCGGATGGCCATCGACCGCTTTTTCGGCGACCAGCTGCTGGCGCGGCTGGAAGCCCTCGGCATCCCGTCGCCCGCCGACCTCCGCGCCGCGCTCCGTCCCTCCCGCCCCGAAGAAGGCCGTTGGTGCGACATCGGAGGATTGCTGGCTCCGAAAAGTGAAATAGACCGGCTGGAAGCCGATGTGGCCAACGGAAAGTTGAACAGCACGGAAGCATTGGACGAACGGCTCCTCGCCCTCCGCGAGAGCTACGAAGAACGGGCTTGGGCATGGACTTGGGCACGCTTGTCAGAAGCTTACCCCGAAGCCGCCAACGGCAACTTCGCCGATGCCCTGTGCCGCCCCGTCATCCGGAAATGGGCGGAAGCCGCCATCGGACTGAACCGCCAAATCATCGCCGACGCCCGCAAGGAATTCGAGTGTCCTCGCCCCTGCGTGTTCGGCATAGACGGGGACGACGCGGAAGCCGCAGCCGACGCGCTGGCCGTGAAAGGAAGCCCGGAGACGCACCCGCTAATCCGGGAACTGGAAAAACAGCAAAGCGAAATACGCGAAAAGGCCGAACTGTGGCTGCAAAAGCTCGGCGAAGCCCCGTCCGCATGACATACAACCCTAAAAACGAACCAATATGGAAATCAAAGACCAACTGGAAATCATCGTGGGCGACATCACCACCCTGCACACGGACGCCATCGTGAACGCCGCCAACTGCTCACTGCTCGGCGGCGGAGGCGTGGACGGCGCGATACACCGTGCCGCAGGCCCGAAGCTGCTGGAAGAGTGCCGCACGTTACACGGATGCCGCACGGGAGAGAGCAAGATGACAGATGCCTACGACCTGCCCTGCCGGAAGGTCATCCACACCGTGGGACCCGTATGGCACGGCGGTGGACACCACGAGGCCGAACTGCTCGCCTCTTGCTACGACTCTGCCTTGCGCATCGCGGAAGCAAACGGGCTGCGCTCCATCGCATTCCCCTGCATCAGCACAGGCGTGTACGGCTATCCGCATCGCGAAGCCGCCGACATTGCATTGAAGACCGTCTTGGCACACCTACGCTCAGGCGCTTACGAAGGAAAAGTCATCTTTTGCTGCTTCCTCGAAGAAGATGCAGACATCTACGAGGAACTGATGGCCGCACTATAAAAAAGGTGGGAAAGCCATGAGAAAAACCGCCCTGCCCTTCATGCCCGCCCTTGTCGCCCTCGTGTTCGCGACAGGCTGCAAAGACGCGCCCCAACAAGCGGAAACCGCGAAGGAAACGCCTGTCACGGACACCGTCAAGGACACCGTTCTCCTCGCAGACACCATCACGCTCGCGGAAACGACCGAAAGCCCCGAACCTGCACCAAGCACAATCGAAGAGCTGGAGCAGCTGCACCAACAAATTTGGGACAAGCGCGAAACTTTGGGAAGAGACCATCCGCTCTTCTTCAACTTCCACGGGAGCTACACCACGAAAGACTCCCTCATCGTGGAACTGGCCATCAACACTCCCGATTGGCAAGCCCAGTTCCGCACACAAATTTCCGACTCACCCCGCATCGCTTTCCACGGTCCCGCGAAACCGCAAAGAATCACCCTGACGGTCAGGCAAGATGAAGGCATCCGCCTGCAACCGGACTCCGCCGTGTTCCCCACGGACGCGGAGACGGCCTCTTTCACGCTCAGCAACCTGAGCGGGAACGTGCTGCAATTCGGGAAACCGTACACCGTAGGCTATCAAGGCACGGACGGACAATGGTACGAACTGCCGCACATCGGCGGATGGGAGGACATCGGCTATGCCCTGCGCCCGGACGGGACGCACACCTTCAAAGCCTCATTGCTGCCCATACTGAACCGCAACCGCCCGGGTACGTACCGCCTCTACAAGAAAGTGCATTGGGCCGGCGAAAAGGATAAGTTCTGGGTCATGACGGAGTTCAGGCTTGGAAACGAGCCATAACGACCCAGTTGTTAGGAACTGTGCCGGCATACCCCGTGAAGAAATCATCCTTTATCCTGACTTTGATGATTTGATAACTTCGTTCATTTGTTGTTTTTGGATTTCTTCAAATTTGCCGTGAGGTATTTCTCGCGTCGTATTGAACCAATTTTTAATATTATTCCTCTCAAGAGGTCTCAACTGGTTCTGTGTGA
>CALULT010000096.1 GCA_944321565.1 uncultured Paraprevotella sp.
ACGATTCTTCTTTTCCATAATAAAAACACATTTAGTTATTACTTATAAATGTGTCTACCTATGTCAGTAGAAGACAGAATGACTAAAATTTCATTGCAAAGCCAAAATCTCGTCCACCGAAAGTCCTGTCACTATCATGTCTGCCTGCAAACCCGCAGCCTTCATGTTGAGGGCTATGGCCAATGCCTTATTCCTTTCACCTTCCGCACGACCTTCTTCTAAACCTTCCTGTCTGGCAGTACACAACACATCATTTTGTATCATGATGGCGTTGACGTGTTCATCGTACGCATGGCGTTCCTCGGGAGACATGTCATAATAGCGCAACTTCTCACGTGCTTCAGACAAGCCTGGAGCCGTCGTGTCTGGAGAGATGTCGCCTGTCTTGAGATACTGTATCCACTCCTCCAAAGGAGTCTTTGCCACCTGGTTAAACTCGTTCACACGTATCAAATAGTATTCGGGGAACACCTCTGCCGGTAATTTTTGCACAATGGCTCCTTCTTCCTTGGCGGTAATCATCAACTCATCATGGGTATGGACACCGATAAAACGGTTTTGCCCGTGGTACAAATAGTCGTTGCCTTTGCCTAGGTCGAAATAGAGGATATAGATAAAATAGACTTTGCAGTTATTATCCCGTGAAATATGCTCCGTGATAGTTTGGGACGTGCCATATAAAACACGTTCCCAATAATAGAGTTCACGCATGCTTTGTACTTCCACAAAAAAAATTTCACCTTTACTGTTTCGGACTTTAATATCCACCCGGTAATACTTATCATCTTCCCAAATTTGAATGCGCTTGCAGTCCCATATCTCGACGATTTTTGTCTTGTCATTGAAAAGCACAGTCAACAGTCCTTCCAACACGCTGAAATTCGCCTTGTCACGCAACAGACGCTTGATGGCCCAGTCAAACCGTATGTAACTATCCATTCCCATACTGCCACATTCTTGCCGATTAGTAATACTACAAAGTAACGATTTTTATTTGGTAATTCCAAGAAAGGCCCGGATTTTCACGCCGCTTCGGAGTAATCTGGCGCAACTTAGGATGTGGAATTGCCTATAGCCCATTTCCGTATCTTCCCCCTCCCTACTTATCATACCCTGTGAACCCCTTCGAGGGTGTCCCTTCACAGTAAATCGCTGTCACACAGGAAGTGTGAACCCGTGAACCCTTTTTCGTGCAAACTGCCTGTATAGGTTGTGAAGCCTCCCCTGCCATTCACCATGGGAAACGCCCCGATTCCCTCCCCAAACGTCTTTTTCGGAAACCTTTCGAAATGTTAAGTCAACTATTTCCGACCTACTCAAAAACGTTTATTCATGGTTATCAACGTTTTATCAAAATTCCGAAGGCTCAATTTGTCAACTCGAAAATTTGTATGGAAACCACGATTATTCATAATTTTGCACTTGAAATAATTAAAAATTTATATAACTAATAAAAGCGAGAAAAAAATGAGAAAAGTTGGATTTGTAATGCTGGCCATCACGAGCCTGTTCTTCTTTTCATGTGAAGCGGAAGAACCACAAGTGTACAGTTGCGACAAAAATTTGGACGAATGGGCACACCGAAATCTTTCGGAAATTAAATCTATGAAACGAAGTGATTGGAATTTGCTAGAAGAAGACTACAAACGTGCTGCATATGCGGCTTTCACGCAAGAGCAAAGAGTGGCATTATGGTTGGGAAAAATTGAACAAGTGCTAACCTTGGACTGGTCTGACGAAGAAGTCGAACACATTCTAGAATTAAAAGATTTTATTCTTTCACACCAAAACTGGTTTCATGGAAAAGAACTAACCGAGGTGCAAGCAAACGAAGTAGAATTGTTTGGCTATGAATGGATGACAAAAGGTGAAGAGAATTTGGGCTGGGACAAAAAATTGATTTATGCACTCATTGGTTCAGCCAATAACCTAGTGGACAAATCAGGACTGCTGGAGGTGCAAACACGTAAACGAATGATAAGCTATCAAGAATCCAAATGTGATTGCAACCAAAAATATGATTTTTGTATCACGACCCATTGTGAAGATTCTCCTTGCGAAGAAGCTAGCGGAGGATGCGGGTGGCTTTTAATGGGTGCTTGCAATGGCACTTGCGGAGGCCTTTAATCCAACATAAAAAATGCTTAGTATGAAACAGGCTATATGCGATAACACGTCTTTCAAAACAAGAGACTGCATCAAAATTTTCACGTATTCAACGTTATTGCTCTTATTGACCTTTCCGCTAAATGGCCTCTCTTTTGGTTGGTCTGCCATTATCGGCAGTCTGTGCTATGTCCTATTGGCTTACAAAGCATTAGAAAAGTACAAAAATTTTAGGCTCGAAGTGATTTTCTTCATTCTTGCCGGACGCTTATGGCTTGAATATCCTATACGTGTATTTGCTTTTAAAGACACATTATGCAGTCTAATGGTTACCATCTTTGAACTATGGAATATAGGCATGGTTATTTGGTATTTTAAGCATCATAAATCAAAGGTGGCCATCATCGTCGGCATCATTGGATGGGTCTATTTTGTCTTTTTCGGACATCCACAATGGTTGGAATTTGCATATCAAAAGGAATATTCTTTACATAACATATATAGCATATCCTTAAAATAATGAAGAAAGCTCTATTTACAGTTTTGTTGGTCATGCCTGTTGCTTTTTCAAATTGTGACACCAATGAATCGCCCAATAGTACCGACAACAAAGAGGGAATTACCCATACGGATTGGGAAAAAAACGTTCGAAAAGACTTATCCAAAGACTCGGTAGAAACCACGGAAAGTCTGCAATTGAGTTGCAACCGATATGACTTTGGAATCGTAAGCAAAAGAAAAGTGAAGAATATACAGTTCAATATCGAAATGAAGAATGTGGGCACAAAACCCATCGCCATCCAAAAGGTGGATGCCTCATGCGGATGCCTTTCGGCAAGTTTTAACAAGAAACCCATTCCCCCTGCGCAAACAGCACAACTTGCTGTCAACGTGGATACGAGGAATTTGAAAGGGCAATTCAGCAAAGTTCTGTTCATCAATTCCACGGCTGAGGAAGGCATCAAACTTGTACGAATTGTCGGGAAAATCACGGACTAACCTTTTCTCTGTCCTCCACGCCATAAACTTGGAGGACGGAGTTTCCCTTTGCCCGTCCTTCAACCATGCTGCGACGGATTTCCGAATCCGCAAGCCTGCAAGGACTTTCAAAGATTGTGTTTGGACTGTTGCCTATGCATAGGTATTGTTTGAGCAAATTGTAAATCCTGATACCCTATTGCGTGGATTCGGAAATCCCACGCAGCAAGGGTTCTGTTTCTACAAACCCTGAATGTCCGCTGTCAAAGCCGGAAAGGAATGAACAGTCCCACCTTGCAGGGGGACGAGCCCCGAAGGGGCGGAGGGGGTCTCACACCCACGGGGCGCAACACTCCTTTATTCTCCATGTGGCGGGCATAATGCTCGTTTTGTTTTCCATGCGACGGGCATAATGGCCGTTCTGTTCTCCATACGGGATGGTAGGCGTGGGTGGGAAACCCCTCCGACCCTTCGGGCCACCTCCCCTACAAGGGAGGGCACTGAAAAAGTCCCTTTTCTCGAAAATGCACTATCATAATGCAAGCAAGGATGCGTCTATTTGTAGCAAATGCAATGCTTTTGTACACTATTTAACTTATTACAAACGGTTCTACTTGCGTTTTGTTGGCAGCAGTTTCAAATATCGGACTTTTTCAGTGCCCTCCTACAAGGCGGAGGTGTTTCCTGTGGAGCAATGCATTTGGCACAACGAATAGTGAATATTCGCAATAAATACAGACTTCCTACCCCAAAAAACATGAATGCTTGGCCAGAAAACTTCTTTTCTCCCACAGATTCTTTGTTTGCCTGTGTAGTTTGTATAAACGTCACGGAAAGAGACAGGAAGCACGGGAAGCACGCCGCGCCCTGTGGCGCGACTTGGAAAAACGAAAAGGAAAAATGAGCTCACAAGACCAATACATCATCCGGCAACTCGGAACTTTCTCGGAAAACGAATAAAATTATGCATAGCCGACAGCGGCTCGCACTGTCGGCATCATGCAAAAGATATTAAAGCGTGGCGTCGTAAATGAACAGAATCACAAATACAATTCCTAGAATAAGTTCAATGCGTTCAACATTAGTAGCCCTTCTTCCGGAGTTAGTTCTTTTATCGCGAATCAACACATAAAACTGAATCAATGCCGTAAGCAGTAGGGCATATGATACGATTGCAGAACTAAAGTGCGCATGAAAGTTCGTACCTTCCAAGGAGTACACAACAAGCAGTATGATGCCTATGAGGTACCATATAATACTATTACATTCTTTTAATGCGTTCTTCATTTGTTCCTTTTTTAATGAATAAATAATGTTTTAAATCTCGCTGCAAAGTTACGACTTTCCAATATGGACTCCAAATTTTCGAGTTGACAAATGAAAAATGGAATTGCTTGAATCTTAACGATTTGAGTTTTTGATGGGTGGCAAATAGTTGACTTAACATTTGTTGACACCTAAAAAAAAACACACTGCAGCACCTTGCCTGAGAATTTGATGCTGTGAACCCATCTGAAGGCAACCCTTCACAGTAAGTCTCTGTCACACAGGGAGTGTGAACCCGTGAACCCTTTTTCGTGCAAACTGCCTGTATAGGTTGTGAAGCCTCCCCTGCCATTCACCATAGGAAACCCATGCTGCGACGGATTTCCAAATCCGGCGCAACATGAGCTGCGGATTTCCGAATCCGCAAGTCCGCAAGGACTTTCAAAGATTGCGTTTGGACTGTTGCCTGTACATAGGTATTGTTTGAGCGGATTGTAAATCCTGATACCCTATTGTGTGGGATGCGGAAATCCCACGCAGCAAGGCTTTTTCGGAAACCTTTCGAAATGTTAAGTCAACAAATTCCGACCTACCAAAAAACATTTATTTATGGTTATCAGCGTTTTATCAAAATCCCGAAGGCTCAATTTGTCAACTCGAAAATGCCGGAAAAGCCGTTGGGTTTGTGTAACTTTGCAACCGGACATTAGAGATATCACATGAACAGGTGGATTTTCCTCTATTTCGCGGCTTGGTTCGGAGGCACACTTTGGTGGGTCTCCTCACGGTTCGTCGATGCCGAGATTACCCCGAAATGGTTCTTCGCCTTGTTCGGGGCGGCGGTCTTCTGCATCGTTTGTGCCGCGTTGGCCTTCTTCCCTGAATCCCTGCGGAAGAAGGGTCGATTCACCAGCGTGGCAGCCGCCATCCTGCTCTGTGCCGTCCTGCAAGCCGCTTATGCCTTGTTGCAATGGGGCGGCCTGTGCGATTCCCGCAGTTCATTTCCTGTCTGCAGCAGTTTCGACAATCCCGCCGGACTGGCCTCGGCACTGGCTTTCAGCATCCCGTTCGGATTCCATCTGGCGGAAAACAGCCAAGGCGGCTGGAGAAAGGCGGCTTGGGCTGCCACCATCCTTGTGGTTGTCGCCATCATGGCTTCAGGTTCACGGTCGGGCATCTTGGCGGTGTGTGCCGTGTGCCTCGTGTTTTTCCCGATGAAATGGGCGAAAATCCGCAAGCCGCTGGCCTTGGCCTTGGTGTTTGCCGTGGCCGTCGTCTCTGTATTCCTTTACTATAATAAGAAAGATTCCGCCGACGGGCGGCTGCTCATCTGGCAATGCACGTGGGAGCTCATCAAGGAACGCCCGTTGGCCGGGCACGGACCCGGAGGCTTCCAAGCGCACTACATGGACGCACAAGCCGACTACTTCCGGAAACATCCCGACAGCCCGTATGCCCGGCTGGCCGACAACATGAAAGCCCCCTTCAACGAATACCTCGGAGTGCTGGCGGACTTTGGCCTTGCGGGCGGCCTCGCGCTGGCAGCCATCGCCATCCTGCTTTCCCGGGCATGGCGCAAGCATCCCGGCGGCAGCTCGCGCCCCGCCATGCTCTGCCTGCTCTCCGTGGCCGTATTCTCACTCTTTTCTTATCCTTTTCGTTACGCCCACACATGGCTGTACTGCGGCCTCAGTGTGGCCGTGCTGCTTCGCAACGCATGGCCGCTTCCGCTAAAAGTTTGGCGGAGAGTGGCCGTGCCGCTTGTGGGCTGTGCCGCCGTGGCTGCGGTTTTCGGCCTGCGGCGGATGCAGGTCGAGATGTGTTGGTGTGAGACGGCCAACCTCTCGCTCTGCGGACAGACCCTGAAAATGCTGCCGGCCTACGAGGAACTCTATGCCGAACTGAAGGATGACCCCCTCTTCCTCTATAATTATGCCGTGGAGTTGAACGTGGCCGGGAGGTATGCCCAAAGCCTGCGCGTGGGACAGGAATGCGAGGCGCGGATGGCTGACTATTTCACCCGACTGCTCCAAGCCGGCAACTGCCGGAAGCTGGGACGGACGGAAGAGGCGGAAGCCCATTTGGTGCAGGCCGCCTACATGTGTCCCAACCGCTTCGTGCCCCTCCACGAACTTTACCTGCTCCATGAGGCACAGGCCGACACCCCGGCCATGCGCCGCGTGGCGGAAGCCATCCTGCAGAAGCCCGTCAAGGTGGACTCGCCACAAGTGCGGGGCATCATCGCGAAAATGAAACATCAATATACCACATTAAAAAACAATTAACAAAATGAAAAAAACTATCATCCTGGCCTTCCTGGCCGCCGTGCTGGTGTATGCCTGCCAGCAAGAAAACGAAGAAGTGTATAGCTGCGACAAGCGACTGAACGAATGGGCGCACAAGAACCTGAAAACCATCCGTTCCATGGACCGCGAAAAGTGGTTGCAACTGGACGAGGTCTACAAGGCACCGGCCTTCAACGCCCTAACCCCCGACCAAAAGATGCTCTTTTGGAAAGACAAGCTGAAAGAGGTGATGACCACGCTGGAATGGAACGAAGCGGAAATGAGGCATCTCGCAAAACTGTACCAATATCTGGAAGAACATCCGGACTTATATACCGAAGAGTCATTGAACGATTCCATCCAAAACGATGCCTTCGCCCGTTTTGCCTACCAATGGGAAAACGATGCCATGATAGACTTGAACTGGACGGAAGAGCAGATTTATGCCATTGCCAACACGGGCAACCGCATGACCGACCGTAACGGCACCTATACTATTACCCTAAAGGAACGTATTCTTACGGTATCTGAAAGCGGACCAGCACTTGATTGCAATTGTAGCACAAAAAGAGATTCAGATTGCACAAAGGCAGATTGCAAAGGCACATGGGGAGGCACCTGCACAAGAATATGGTACTCAAGTTTCGGATTTAGGAATTAGGCAGTTTGGGCGTATGCTCTGAGGGTGGCCAACCTCTTGTCGTTCTCAA
>CALULT010000097.1 GCA_944321565.1 uncultured Paraprevotella sp.
TTCGGGTCGTAGACCGAGATGGTCTCGGTGACGCAGCTCATCACGCCGCCGCACTCGCTCGTGGCATCCTCCATGAACGGGTAATAGATTCTCAGCGTGGAGATGGTCAGGTCCAGCACGCCGGA
Source organism: uncultured Paraprevotella sp. (assembly GCA_944321565.1). Classification (GTDB taxonomy): domain Bacteria; phylum Bacteroidota; class Bacteroidia; order Bacteroidales; family Bacteroidaceae; genus Paraprevotella. The sequence goes on from CALULT010000097.1 coordinate 126, forward strand.
CTTCCACAGCTGGAATTCGTCGAACCGGATGGGATTGCCGTCCGCGTCATGCGTCGGCACGTCGATGCAGAAGCGCAACTTCTGCACCTTGTTGCTGCCCGCCAGGCCGAGCGACACCACATCGGTCTCCGTAACCACATTATTATAGACTTCTTCTCCGCCATTATAACAACGGATCCGGAAGAATTGAAGCGCGCTCAGGCTCAGTCCCGTGGTCTCGAACTCCACCACGAAGCCCACGCGCCGGGCCACGGCATCCTCCCCAGCCCCGTCGAATATCAGGCTGCCGTCCGTGGTCTTCACGCCGGTCACCATCAGGTTGGTCGCCAATCCCAGCCCGCCGGTATACGTGGCCGCGCTGTCCAGTCCGGTATCCAGGATATACTGCGGGTTCTTCAGGTCGGAGATGGACAGCAAGGAACCCGACGAATCATAGATTTTGTCAGAAAGCTTATATTTGTCCTCTTCATCCCCTTCCAATGGCATGTTCACCACAGGGATGCCGCACTCCACCTGTCCGTCAATGCCCAGCCCGTCGCCCTTGTTCAGGAAGACCGTCTCGGTGCAGCCGTCGGCGGCCGTCGCCCTAAAGACGTAGAAGCCGTCCACATCCATGTTCGTCACGTAGCCGCCCGGCGTGACCTCCACCTTCGACGTGTCGGCGGGCGCGCTCACCAGCGACCACGTCACCGACAGCTCGGGATTGGCCTCCAACTGGAAGGAGTTCTGCATGCTGCAGACGTTGGTACTCACCGTCGGATTGATGTCGCAGTGGTGCGGTATCTCGGGCTGCTCGCGCACAAAGCCGTAATAGATGCCCATCGCGCCCACGCTGACGGACAGCACCGTATGGAAGCGGATTTCCGCGCCGGAGAAGTCACGCTCGGCCACCACGGACGACATGCCCTTGCCGCCCGAGGCCACGCCCAGCCCCACCACGTCGCCGCTCACCGTCTCCTCCTGCACCACGTTGCCGTGGCGGTCGAAAAGCAGGATGCGAATCCACGCGCCCACGTCCAAGTCGAGTGCCGCACCATTAATCCATTGAAAACCGACCTCGTCACCGGCCTTGAACACCTCCTCGTCACTACTCTGCGCCACGCACAACTTTACACCGCCTTGGTAGCCGGTGGCGATAATGGGCGTAAGGGGGGCATAGTCCGTAGTGTCACTATTTGTCAGGGCTTCGATATTTTCCGGCAATAAGGGGAAGGGAATGCCCAACAGCACGGGATTCCATCCTTTGGCCGTCTCCAAATAATACCCTTTTTCGCTATTTTCTTCAAGCCCTTCATTCATACTATCCACGCCGTCGTAAGTCAATAGTATTTGCTTGGCATCGCCCACGAAAGCATATTTCACCTGGACCCGGCTGCCCACGGTCAGGTTCACGCCACCCGCATCTATCAGGCAAACCTCATCGAACTCCCCGGGTGCCGTGGCCGTCACGTTGATGCAGGCATCCTCCGAGCCGGGGATGCTGATGAGCGACAGGCCGATACCCGATGCGTCCTGTCCTTCCTCCACAGACACGGGGTCGCCCACAGGTGCGCCGTCACAATAGAACTGAATGCTCATGGCCTTGATGACATCCAGCGAGAGCACGCTCGTCCCGGAAGAGGCCACCAGACAGAAGCCCCCTTCATTCCCCCGGCATAATGGTTGTTCAGGTCGCGCACACTGGTCACGGGATTCACCGTCACTCCCGCCCCCACAATCTTGGGAAACTCCACGTAGTTGTTCAGGTCCTCGTCCGTCAGGTTATTCAGGTCCTGCACCCAGCTGCCCACGCCCACCACGTTGACAATCTTGTTCACCGTGCTGCCGGGTCCCACCAGGGCGCGGCGGTTCTCCAACGCCCGGTAACGGTCGCCATACTTCAACGAGTCGTTCGGATTCTGAGACCATACGGGTTTCTCCGGGACTTCCTCGCTCCCGATTTCCTGCGCGGCGGTCAGGCACGGCCACAACAGCCCCAAACACAGGGCCGCGCGGAAAAGCATATCATGAAAATATCTGGTTTGCTTCATGATGGTATAAGCGCGTTTAATTAATTAAGGGGATGATTTTCGAAAAGCTCAGTGGTCTTCCCACCGGTAAATACGTATTTGTGGTTGCGGCGGAAGTAGAACTCCTCACCCTGCACATTCGTGGAAATGATGCCCGTGGCATTCTCGCCGGAAGAACCGCCATTGCTCACTTCAATTTTGCCGTTGTGATAACGTAGTCCCCAAGTTCCCTCTCCTCTCATCCGAATCCCCAATCTCATCTTGGCGGGCAATACATACGCAGTCAACATAAACTCTTTCCCGCCGGACAATCCCGTGGCCCTGGTCAACATGGTATATTCGCCATCAGCGTCCTCCGCCGGCTGCACCGGCGTAAACGGTCTAAGAAAATCGTCGTAATCTGTCAGTCCCACCTCCGTCTGCACGTTCGTTCCCAACAAAGCGCACCAGAGTAGGTTATAATCAATCACATTATGATAAATCTGTGCAGTAAAATACAGTTCCAATTTGGCCACGCCCCGATAAAGGATACCAGTCAGCGGCTTATCGGTCTCCTGCTCGTCTTCCCCATCCCCTTCCTCGGCAAACGGGATAATCGGATTCCCGTTGCCCGTGTGACAATAACCATAGAAGAACTGGGGTACAAAGACGGTTTTCCAACTCAAACAGCCAACGCTTTCATAGGCTATCACTGAAGATGGATTTCCCTTCAAAAATTCATCCCACACCCCGTAATCCTTTACCGTAACCTTGAAGTCCTGAAACTTCAGTCCGTCCGAAAGATCGAAGTCAAACACGTTTTCTTCACCCGACGCGGGAACAATCCCCTCGGTATCGGCAAAGGCACGGCGAGAACTGTAGCCCACGGCTACCACGCGGTACTCATAACCATAGACCTTCTTCAATGTCCCCTTGGCCTCCTTGCGCGTATGTGCCGTGGGCGTTTGCCCGTCCGGTGTCCCGTCTTGCCAGGTGCAGGTCAGCGTCTGGTCGTTCGAAGGGTCATAGACGAAAGAAGTGTCCGTGTCTTCCGTCATGATGATGTCGTCCAAGGTGCGGCGGCGGAAGGCAATCACGCGCACCCGGTCCACGTCCTTGGTCTCCTCCAGCCCCGACTCGTTGACCAGTCCGGGGCGTTGGTCGGGCGGGGCTTCCCGCGTTTTCGGCGCGTCCGTGTCCCAGTCCGTGCCAAGCGTCACGGTGAGGGGCACGGCCACCGTGCCGGCGGGCAAAGTTTCCTCGTCCACGTTCTCGGGCACGGACGGCTGCAGCTCCGCGTCGTCCGTGCAGGCGGCCGTCAGCAAGGCCGCGCACAAGGCCCACATATATCTTTTCATCGTTTTCATCTCCTTTCTAATTCACTATTTCATAATCATGCACTCCTTCAAAGTCCGGCTCCACCTCGATGACGATGTCCGGCGTGGAAGTGCTGGCGGCGAAGTGGCCGAACGGCCCGGTCAGGTTGACCCGCACGTTAGCATAGGAATAAAAGCAATATTTGCCGCTGCGCCCGTCATAGACGTAGAGGTCGTTGCCCTTCTTGACATTCGCCGACGCGCCCCCGTAGGCTGCCGCGTCATTCCTCGTCAGGTAATAGCTGACGGCAGGCTGCAGGTCGAAAGTCTTCTCCTTGTAATGGGTCACCTCGCCAGTCGCCTCGTCCACCGACCCTATCATCTCCTGACGGTAAACGATGCGTAGCTTCAGGTGCATGCCCACCTCGGAAGGCAGGAGGAAAGAAGAGAGGTTGACCGTAGCGGTGCCCAACGTGTCATCCGCCGCGAAAGCCTGCGTGTCCAACAACACGTCCTCCGCGCCCGATGTCAACGCCTCATCCGTGCAGGCCGTCACGGGATAATTCTTCCCGTGCGACCCGTAAAGCATGATTTGCTTCGGGTAATAGTCGGTCAGCAGCTCCATTTTCTCCACCAACGCCTTCTCCACGTCCGTCACCTTCAAGTTAATTTGGCTCACGATGCGGAAGATGCGGCCTTTGAAGGAGATGGTCGTTTCATCCCAAATACCAAGTGAAGTAGTAAAATGAATGATATCATCATTCCCATTTCTCACATTTTCAATATAATCCCCCTCACCTCCTAATGTACCATAGTAAAGTTCCGGTGTCGGAGATGTACCAGCCAAAGACAAAAAGGGCTCAGTTCGCTTCGTACCAGCCGTTACCGTGAAGGCCGCCTGATTCGCTTCGCTATATGCCAAAGCCGATGCCATATGCCACTTATGTACCTTGCCATCCTTTTTTGTAGAATAAGAAGCTTCAGCAAAGCGATCAAATCCCATCACACTAAGTGGAATAGCCTCTAATGTACCTCCTAGACTACATTCATCTGCTCCTGGGCTACTCGTTCCCCCATCATGTTCATAAACATACACATTCAGCATATCCGCCCTGCAAACCCCTTCGAGTTGCGGCCCGTCGGTGGTATTACCCGGATCCAGATAGCGTTTGCCGGAAGTCATCGTCACCTTGTCGCGTCCGCCGGACACATAGATTCCCGTCTCGCCCGGAACGGACGGCACGGGAACGGCGGGTGCCGGAGCGGGCAGGTCGTCGGCGGTGCAGGCCGCCAGGGCGCAAACGCACAACCACCACGCGCCCTTTGCCGCCCGCCGTCCGACAACAATCCCTTTACCTACTATTATGTCCAATCCTTTCATATCCCTTTCCTGTTACATGCTGTTTCATACTCATTCCGTTTCTCCCTCAACCCGCCAGCGGTTTTCTCTCTTCCGTCCGCACGGCGAACAAAAAGGTCGTGACGACCTCGCATGGCGAACAAAAGCAAGCCATCACATCGGGATGTTCACTTCTGCCTGCCAGTTGCCGTCCACGTAAATCACCACATCGGGAGCGGTGCCCCCCAAATCAAACGGTTCATCCGTCGTGGCATCCTTGCGCCCTATGCTGTAGAAGTGGTTGGCCAAGATGGGAAAATCCGTCACGGAAGCTCCCGTTTCGTCCTTCCACACCACATTTTTTGTTTGCGTCACTGCCCCGTCCGCGAGAAGCTGCAGTTGGAACGTGTGCGATGCGCCGTCTCCCTTCGCAGGCAGGGGAAGCATATAGGCCGTGCGGAGCGCGCTGCCAACCAACTTCGGCACACCGTCCTCGTTCACCTCGGCATCCAAAGACTTCAGCGAAACCGGCATGGAAAGCACCACTTCTTCTTCGCCGTCCAACTCCGCCGTACCGAAATCATCGGCCTCCCGGGGCAACAAGGGCACCTCAGCCCTCTGCGCCTGGCCATTGGACACGACCAGGCGGATTTCCGTAACCCCGGCCGGGATGTTCGTGAAATAGGCCAGCACGCCGGCCATACGGCAGAACCCCGCCAATAGGACAGATACAATCGTCAACCTTAATCTCATTCTTATACCCTTTATCTTTTCGTGGTGCAAAATTATTTTGTTTTGACAACATAAGACCTACGAAAAAAACTCAAAATCCTACGAAAATACCCAACGCACGATTTCTTGCGCGCGTACCTATCTTAGGTCATACGCGACCAGCCGGAATGCTTTAGTCACGGTTGCGGATTTCGGACGGCGAAAGGCCAAAATGCCCCTTACAAAACGCTGACAGATAGTTGGGCGACATGCCATATTTGTCGGCCAGCTCGGCCACCGTGTCCTGCGTGACCAACAAGTCGCGCAGGATGCGCTCTTTCTTCTTATCCAAAAGCCACTGCCCCGCCGGCACCCCGAAAGCGGCCAGGACCCTGCGGTTGAACGTGGCCAGCGACAAGCCCATGCCGACCGCCAGCTCCTTGACCGTGCTTCTCGCCGAATAAGAACCTAAGACCCTGTCCCTGAAATCGAAATCTGTGCCCAGGACGGGACGGAACAGCCGCGCCAGCTCTTCCTTCGTGTAGAAAGCGCGCAAAAGCAGGAAGACGGTCTCCACCGTGATGTGCTGATAGTGTACACAAAGCAGGCCGAGCCTGAGCACATCCAGCGCGAGCGTCAGATAGCGGGCCAGCAACGGCCTGACCGGCAACACGGATTCCTCCCCCCCGCCCGACTGGGGCAAGAAACCGGCCAGCGTCTCCAACGTGAACTTGTTGCACAGCGGCATGTCCCGGCTGAAAGAGCAATAGAGCAGCAGGGTGTCTTCGCACACCTCGCCATAGAAACCATCTCCGGCGGGCACAAGGGTCATGAAACCACAAGACAAATCATTATAGGACTTCCCAGCAAAAATCCGCACCTTTCCGGACATGACAAAAACCAACGTGGAACGTGCCAAGGTGTCGTAAGCGACCAATTGGCCCGCACGTTTCTCCAAGAAACCCAAAACCGCCTTCTCGCCATTCAAATAATTCTCACAAACAAAATGCTCGTCCGCATACTCCAAACCCGCCGCAGACGTCATGCACACTACGTCAGCCATAAACATCAAGATTACAATAGCACAGTCTCATCGGACGGAAAAAACTCCAATCCGCGTTTTTATGGCTACAATTATATTAAAAAAAATTCAGCAAACTCCAATTTACCCCCCCCACCCCGTTAACATCAATTAAGTTAACAGGAGCCATTCTGGCATGTAGGGTTGACAAAAAACGCCCTGTTTTTATTTGAAAACAATACGGTGTGGACGAGTCTCTGCCCTTCCGGAGAAAACAGGTACAGCATCGGAAAACTTGCATTACTCCAGGTTTGCATTACTTTGGATAAGATAAGCGGCACCTCAGCATAAAAAACAAACGAGTTTGTTTTGTTCTGCACTCGGTTTGCATTATCTTTGTAGGCAGGACGGAATATAAAAAG
>CALULT010000098.1 GCA_944321565.1 uncultured Paraprevotella sp.
ACGATTCTTCTTTTCCATAATAAAAACACATTTAGTTATTACTTATAAATGTGTCTACCTATGTCAGTAGAAGACACTTTGTTCGCGCATAGACCCGCCTGAGTGGCTAAAAAAACCGGCATGCAACCTTGAAGCTGCATGCCGGACCCTTCTACCTTAAACAATTCTAAACTACTATTTCAAATAAGTCTCGCCATCCACGATGTAGGCACCGCGCTGCAGGCCGTCCAAGGCTTCGGACTTCTTCACGCCGCGTTTCACCAACACGCCACCTAACGTATAAACATCGACCAGCTTGTCGGCATCGGCCGCCAACACTTCATCGATGGCGGTCACCTTACCGTCTATGTCGATGAGGATGCGGGACACGTCCGACTGCACCGGATTGCCGGCATCGTCCACCAACGTGACGTAGGCGCGGAAACCGTTTTGCGGCACAGCCTCTCCGGCCAAAGTGAACACATCATTGGCCATGAAGTAGGCACCTGCCGGCACCGTACCGGCGGAATAGTTGCCCATCATCTCCACGAATGCCGTGCCGGAGAAACCGATGCGATGGGCTGCAGGAGCAGCTGCCACCACATTCACGCCGTCGGCAGCGATTTCCAAGACTTCGCGATCCACCTTGACGATGTAGGGCATGCCGGCCTTCACGCCATCGCGAACCACTGTGGTCTGCAACGTAAGATTCCCGCCTTGCGCCATCACGCCCGAGAACGTGCGCACCTCACTGATGCCGTTGTCCGCAAGCTGTTCAGGCGTCATGTCGAACGGAACGCAGAACGTGTTCCAGCAACCGGCTTCGAGGGTGCGCCGCAGCGTCACGTCGGCATAAGTGTCGGCCGTCACGCCGTAAGCTTCCGTCTCGTCCAAAGCCACAGCCGTGGCCGCCGGTGCCACCTTGTAGAGCTTCATGTCGTTGATGCCGAACCAGTCGGCTTCGTTGTCGGCCTTGATGTAGATGCCCAGCTTCACGGGATTCTCGGCCGTGGCCGCCTCGCCCAAATAGAAAGAAGGAATGGAGAGGTATTCCAGCTTGTTTTGGTTCTCCTCGGCAGGCACCTCGCCCGGATATTTCTCATGCTCCGTCCACTCGATGGCATCGCCCTCGACCATGGCGGTGCTCCCGAAGCCCATGGCCAAGCAGGCCGAAGCATGGCCGGTCACCGTCTCGTCGGCATTGAAAGGCATGTCCGTGAAGGCCGCAGCCGTCAGCGTATAGGCTCCGGCGGGCAACACGGCCTGCTGGTAAATCAGCCAACCGTTGCCATCCTCGGCAGGCTTCAACGCGCTGGCCGACCATTTCTCTATGAAGTGGGAGAATTCCAAATCGCCAATATAAGACGCACTCGTGGAGACACCGACACCTCCGGCGGCATCGCCATACCAACCCGTCGTCTCGCCGGTGGTGCAAGCATTCGTCAGCAGATAATTCATGTCGAACCGCTGGTCGCCCGTCGGGGTGGCCGCTTCGGCAAACGCACGGCGCGCGGCTTCCAAGCCGTCGGCACAAGCCACAATCTCTTCCGCGCCGGACAAATCCATGTAGCCTTCGGCAACCTCCACAGCCTCTTCCAAAGCCCCGCGGGCATCGCCGCCACCGGTGGAGTTGTCCAGATAAGCCCGGCATTCCTCAATCAGCCCGGGCAAGCTAGCAGCCACATCCTGCACCGCCCGGCAATCTTCCATTACGGCCAACAAGGCGTCGTAGGCCGCATAATATTCGGCCGTGGTCGCCACGGGCAGCTCCAAAGCATCGGCCAACGCCCCGGCCAACGCAGGCGGCAACTGCGTCTGGTCGATGCCTTCGGCCTCGGCCTTCAACGTATCATAGAGCGACTTGATTTCCGCAAGGCCGTCGCTGACAAACGTGAGCCGGAAGTTGTCGAAGAACACCTCGCCGTTGCGCCCGTTGTGACGGTTCAAGCCTATCGTGACCGTCCCGTCCAGCACCAGCACATTGCCGGTGGACACCCGGTTGGCTTCCTTGTCCGCAGCCCATGCCTCGGCAGCCGCAGCCGCCGACAAGCCGCTGTTGCCAAAGCCCACGCGGCTGTCTTCCATGCTTCCCGTGAGATGGAGCACCTCGCTGTTGCCCGTGGAACTGCTCACTTGTGCGGAAAGGCAATATACGCCGACAGGCAACCCGGTCAGGGTCTGGGTGAAGTCGAACGTCTTCCCGTGGCTCCATTGGTTCACGCCCACGGAGACAATCCCGCCGGAAGCCAAGAGATTGGCATCAAACCCGGCTCCTCCCGTGTTCCAACCGTTGACCCCATCATCGAATCCCGAATTCACCACGAACAGTTGCGTCACGTCGAAATCCGACAGTCCTTCGGCCATCACCTTGTCGGAAGCCTCGAAATAGGTTTGTGCGGCAGCCCTCAAAGCCTCGCCCTGAGCAGTCCACACCGCAGCGTCCGTAGAAGCCAAAGCGGCAGCCGTGGCCGTTTCAAGGGCACTCTCCAACGCGGCCTTCGCACTCTCGTCGGCACCGGGGAAGGCGGCCAACACCTTCTCCGCATAGTCTTTGGCCGACAAGAAGGAGCTGGCAAAGGTCGTCCGCGCGGCATTGGCGGCCACAATCAAGGCATCAATCTCGGCTATCGCCGCATTATATTCTTCAGCCGTGGAACAAGCCGGTGCTGTCACTCCGCCCAGCTGCGTGAGATACGTGGTCGGGATTTGCCCTTCTTCCAGGCTTTCGGCCAGGGCATGCGCCTCGGCCACCTTGGCCTCCAAAGCCTCAGCCAAAGCACTCATGTCTTCGCCGATGAACTCCACCTTGACTTGTGAAAGCGCCACCCAATTGTTGCCATTGTCCGCTCCGGCACGTAACCCGATGCGTAAAGTCCCGTCGGACACCAGGCCTGTCGCAGTCACCGTGCCCCACACATTCGTGGTCACTTCGGCCTGTCCCTCATTGGCAAACAAGTAAAGCCCCTTGGCACAACTGTCATCGCCACCCTGAGCCTGCTGGAAACGTCCCATGGCCACAGCCGTAACCCGGTAGCTGCCATTGGGAAGACCGTTCACCTCCTGATAAATCACGTCCATATTCTTGGCCACATGGCTGCCATCCGTCCAAAACTCCACACCGGCACCGCTATAATCATCACTATCCAATTCGCCGTTGTTCACGTTATAACTTGCAGAAGCGTTGCCCGCGCCTTTCGTCCAGCCATATCCTTCCGTGCAAGAAGCATTGGCCACGGCTCCTGTCGCATCAAAAGGATTCTCGCTGCTGATTCCTTCCAACAACGCATTGTCCGCCATGACGGCCACGGCAGAGAGCACCACATGGTTGTCGTCGCTCCCGCCGGCACCGGTCTTCACGCCCACGGTCAACGTGCCGTCCGTCACCTCCACCGTCAAAGCGTATTGCTGCATCACGCAGTTGTTCGTGATTTCGGCCTGCACCTCATTGGCAAACACATACATGCCGCCTTTGTGGGTGTGGTCGGCCAAAGCCTGGCTCTCGGCCCACATCGTCACAGCATAAGTGCCATTGGGCACGTTCGCCGTCTGGTAAATGATATTCGTGTTCTCAGGCCAATGGTGCCCATTCCCATTCCAACGCTCCACGGCATTCGGGCACGGGCATTCCCCGCGGTCCACATCCGCATCCGCCGGACTCGGCATGGCATAGATTCTGAAATTGCCGCCCTCGGCATCGGTCAACCAACCGGTCGTCGTATCAAACCATCCACTGGCAGTGAGCGTGGACATCTTTGCATTTCTCAAGACCCATCCGGAAATGTCCGTTTGGCCTTCCTCCGTTTCGGCCGCGAGCAGGTTCACACTTTCGAACCGCTGACTTTCGAGCAACTGCACGAGCATGTTGCCTTCCGTGCATAAGGCGGCTTGCGCCCCAGACGCGGCAGCGGCCATCAACGCCGCTGTGAAAAGTAGTTTTGTTCTCATCCTATCCAAATTTGTCATTCATTAAACTTCATTTGCTTACCTATTATATAATACGAACAAGACACAGGATTTCCGCAAAAAGTGCGGTTTTTCGTTGAAAAAAGCCTGCGCCTTAAGTTTTGCGGCTTCAAAAACACCTGCTTTCTCGGGCAAAACAAAAAAAGAACCAACCGAAGACATCCCACCGGCCATCGCCCCCAACAAACCGCCCGGAACCCCATTTAATATTTCCAATAAAAGAATAAAATCAGGCCATTTGCTTGGCGGAACGAAGGAAAATCCGTATTTTGCGGAAAAATTCGGCAAAAAGCCCTTGCACGACAAGGCTAGGCCAAACTAAAACGGTATATCCATGGCGTTGAAAAAGTTCATACTTTGCTGCACCCTGGCAACGGTTTTCGCAAGCCACCTGCCGGCACAACAGCAGACCACGGGAAAAGCCAGCTATTACTCCGACAAGTTGCATGGAAGGAAAATGAGCAACGGCGAACGTTATCACCGCGACAGCATGACCTGCGCCCACATGCACTACCCCTTCGGGACGTTGCTGCGCGTGAGGAATCCCCTCAACGGCAAAGAAGTGGTGGTGGAAGTGACCGACCGGGGGCCGTTCTCGAAACGCTACATCATCGACCTCTCCAAAGCCGCTGCACGGGAACTGGGCTTCATCCGGCAAGGATTCTGCCAAGTGGAAATCACGCGCCTGCGCCCCAACCGCTTCCCCTTCCGCCCGGAGGGAGAAGAGGAAATCCCGGAACTGCAACTGGAATACCACGACATAGAGCTTTACCCCATACCGGTGTGGCAACAGGATTCGCTGATGAACAAACGACCCGAACCGACCAAAATAAAAGGACACAATATAGACGAAAAATAAAAAACACGTAAACACAAAACCACAATGGAAAAGAATTTGAGAAAGGAATCGGTCTGCGTACAAGGCGGATGGACTCCGAAAAACGGCGAACCGCGCGTATTGCCGATTTACCAAAGCACGACATTCAAATATGACGACAGCGACCAAATGGCCCGGCTCTTCGACCTGAAAGACACGGGCTACTTCTACACCCGCCTGCAGAACCCCACCAACGATGCCGTGGCGGCCAAAATAGCCACGCTGGAAGGCGGCGCGGGAGCCATGCTGACCTCTTCGGGCCAAGCGGCCAACTTCTACGCCGTGTTCAACATCTGCGAGGCTGGCGACCACTTCGTGGCCTCGAACACAATCTACGGCGGCACGTTCAATCTCTTCGGGGTGACAATGAAGAAGCTGGGCATCGAATGCACCTTCGTGGATCCGGACTGGGATGACGAACGCATCGAAGCGGCCTTCCGTCCCAACACGAAGTGTTTCTTCGGCGAAACCATCTCGAATCCGGGCGGCCACGTGTTCGACATCGAACGCTTTGCCCGCATGGCGCACCGCCACGGAGTGCCCCTCATCGTGGACAACACCTTCGCCACGCCCATCAACTGCCGCCCCTTCGAATGGGGGGCCGACATCGTGACCCACTCCACCACAAAATACATGGACGGACATGCCACTTCGGTGGGCGGCGCCATCGTGGACAGCGGGAACTTCGACTGGCTGGCACATGCCGACAAGTTCCCCGGCCTTTGCCAGCCGGACGAGAGCTACCACGGCCTGACCTATGCCACGGCTTTCGGCAAGATGGCCTATATCACCAAGGCCACAGCCCAGCTGATGCGCGACCTCGGCTCCATCCCCAGCCCGTTTAACTGCTTCTTGCTCAACCTGGGGCTGGAAACACTGCACCTGCGCGTGAAACGCCACTGCGAAAATGCACAGGCCGTGGCCGAATACCTGGAACGCAACGAGCGCGTGGCCTGGGTGAACTACTGCGGGCTGAAGAACAACAAATATTATGAACTGGGACAAAAATACCTTCCAAACGGCTCGTGCGGCGTCATCGCCTTTGGCCTGAAAGGCACGAAAGAAGATGCCGTGCGCTTCATGGACAGCCTGAAGATGATTGCCATCGTGACGCACGTGGCCGACGCGCGCACTTGTGTGCTCCATCCCGCCAGCCACACCCACCGGCAGCTCTCCGACGAACAGCTCCGCGAAGCGGGCGTGGCTCCCGACCTGATTCGCCTGTCCGTGGGCATCGAGAACGTGAAAGATATCATCGAGGATATCCAGCAGGCATTGGACGCTTCGAAATAATCCCGATAACTTAATTGCAAGAAACACCCTCAAGGCTGTTTCTTGCAATTTCTAATTTTTATCCCCCTCTTGACAAAGGTTCTTAGAAGAACATGAAGCCCTTCAAAAATTGAAATTCCTAGGTTTGAATGTTTTCTCACGCGGCCTTTATTGCTGCCACGAAAGAATCTCCAGTACCAAACACCTCCTTCCCTCCCCCAAAAAACATCCCTTTTTTCCACTCCCCTCAAAATAATTCGCAAATTGTTTTGCTCGTATAAAATAAATCGCTAACTTTGCACTCGCAAAACGGAAGATGTTGGTGCCATAGCTCAGTTGGTAGAGCAAAGGACTGAAAATCCTTGTGTCCCCGGTTCGATTCCTGGTGGCACCAC
>CALULT010000099.1 GCA_944321565.1 uncultured Paraprevotella sp.
GGTGGTGACTGTTCCGGACTCCTGCCTGCCGGGGTAATAGACCTCTTCGGTGATGTCCGCCCTGCGGATGATTTCCGTAAAGTCCGCATGCCGTAGCTCGGCCTCGTCCTTGCCTTCTTCCAGCCCTGTGCCGGATGTGGGCGTGAGGAACGGGCGGAGGATGACCCGTGGCCAGTTTTCCTTTACATATCCGGGGGTGTCATGCTCGTAACGGGCAAGGTTTACCAGCAATCCGGCCTCTTCCGTGGTCAATCCGGCAAGACGGCCGGCCAACGCTTCTTCCCCTTGCTTCTGGAGCCCCTTGCGGAGGGCCTCCAACGACAGGCCGGCGGCAAGGCGCTCCACCAGTTCATAAAACAGGGACTGTGTGCGTTCTCCGTACCCGCAGCCTTGCAGGATACCTGCAAGCAGGTCCGCGGCGCGTCCTTTCTCCGTGCCTATGGACAGCCGGTCGCCCTCGGCATTGTGGAGGCGGACGGCATGGAGGTCGGAGGCATTGGGGTAGGTGACGGTCAGCCAGCTGCCCGGCATCATGCCCCGGACGCGGAACACCAGCCCCTTTTTCCGGCGGAAGCGGCAGATGTAGCCTTCGCACCCGGCAAGCGGGCCGTCAACCACACGGACAATCTCGTTCGGCTCGTCGGTTTTCGGGTTGAAGGCATAGTCGGTATAAGGACGTTCCAGCACGATCACCTTGTCGGCATAGTTCTCGTTGTAGTCGCGGAAGGCGCGCATCTGGGGTTCGGGGATGGTGCAAGGGGCGGCTTTCTCGTCCGGCTTGCGCCTGCGGTTGTACCGGATATTGGCGTCGGAGCCGTTGCCGCGGAGGAACCCGGCCAGTGCGCCCTGGGTGGCGAGCACGAACACATAGCCGTCGAAAAGGGGCATCCGCCGCTCATCCTCGCCCCGCCGAACATAGATTTTGGTATGGGTGGGGCAATAGACTTCCAATATGTTCCGCACGTTGCCCTTTTCGCGCTCGATGCGCGCGCACAGCTCCTGTTCGTGCCCGGGTTTGGTGCGGACAAGGAACCATTGGTAATCCACGCTGTTGAGTTTGTCGGACAACATATTAGGTGTCAGGTGCGAATGGTTAGGTATTAGGTACGAGTGAGGAATGGTTCATGCTTCATTATCAAAATCACTCATCACTAATCACTCATACTTTATCACTATGCAAAAGGCCGTTCCTTACGTTACCCTCATGACAATCGCATGACGGCTAACCGGTACCTCTTTAGAATTTGGACCACCACGCCAGGCAAACTTTTTCCGGAAGTTTTCCGGGCGTTGTTTACAGTATTCTTTAGGTCTAACGGCAACATTCCGGAGTAAAAACTCAGCAACAATGGCCTGCCGTTGTGATGTGACGGGAAGAGCAACGCGCAATGCGTTCCAATGTTTTTGTCTCCATGTCACAAGGTTTTAGTCTTCAACCAATTAAATTCTTCCAAGTCTGCCGTTTTATTGTTTTTTTATATTATGAAGCGGCAAAACTTGCTGCAAATGTAGTAAAAAGATTTAATACTAAGAACTTTACAACCCGAAAAAAACACAAGATTGGTGATTATTTTTTCCAAAAAGTCGAGTTTGTTCGACCAATTCCGGAAAACGCATCCTTTCATCCTTTGATTATCAATGTGTTGGAAAAACATGCCGCTTCATAATATAAAGCGTCAACTTTTGTAGGACAGTTTCCGGTCGTTTTATTTGCGAAAAATCCAGTCATACGGGATTAGTTTGCATTTTGGGGGATTTAACTGTCCCGCCTTGCAGGGGGACGAGCCCCGAAGGGGCGGAGGGAGTTTCACGCCCACGGTAACAACACCGGACGCATCAACATAAACAGGCCGGAAACAAACTCAAAAGAGACCTGACATATCACCTTATTGGAAAATTTAAACAGGCTCTAAATCATCAAATTTAAAAACTGTGCCCTTATTGTGTGTGCAATTTTACGCTTGCCGTGAATGACTGTGCGGTGTAGGGTAGTCACATTATATTGGTTGGCTTTTGCGAGGGTAGAAAAATAGGATGGGCGTACAAGTCCTTGTCGGCATAGATTTTTTACGGAAACGGTATCACCGTTTCCTTTTTTTATGTAACTTTGGGGCGTAAAATGCAAAGGGGTGCCCGGAAGGGGCTGAGATTATACCCTCGAACCTGATGCAGCTCGTACTGCCGTAGGGATTGTGGATTACCGATTTTTTCTCATTGCCGCGCTGGGGATGCTTCTTTGTACTTTTTACCATAACACAATAATGAGGAATGTGAAATGAAAGTATGGGTAAATAACAAGGAAGTGGAGACGGCGGCGGTCTCGTTGGCTTCGTTGGTGGAGGATTTGTCGCTTCCGGCGCAGGGCATCGCCGTGGCGGTGGAAAACCGCATGGTGCCCCGGACGCAGTGGGCGGATTATGCCTTGTCTGAAGGGATGCGCGTGGTGGTCGTCAAGGCTGCCTGCGGTGGATAGTTTGAATCAGTAAATAAGCA
Source organism: uncultured Paraprevotella sp. (assembly GCA_944321565.1). Classification (GTDB taxonomy): domain Bacteria; phylum Bacteroidota; class Bacteroidia; order Bacteroidales; family Bacteroidaceae; genus Paraprevotella. The sequence goes on from CALULT010000099.1 coordinate 2,494, forward strand.
GAAAAGGAAAAAATATGGAAAAATTGGTTATAGCGGGGCGCGAGTTCAGCTCCCGCTTGTTTTTGGGTACGGGAAAGTTTGACTCCAATGCCTTGATGGCGAAGGCCATTGAGGCTTCCGGCACGGAGATGGTGACAGTGGCCATGAAGCGCGTGGAGCTGGAGGACAAGGAGGATGATTTGTTGACCCACGTGGTGCGCCCCGGCATACAGTTGTTGCCCAACACGTCTGGCGTACGGAACGCCGAGGAGGCCGTGTTCGCGGCGCAGATGGCCCGCGAGGCTTTCGGGACTAACTGGTTGAAGTTGGAAATCCATCCCGACCCGCGTTATTTGCTGCCCGATTCCACGGAGACATTGAAGGCTACCGAGGAGTTGGTGAAGTTGGGCTTCGTCGTCTTGCCTTATTGCCAGGCCGACCCCACGCTTTGCAAGCACTTGGAAGAAGCCGGTGCGGCCACGGTGATGCCGCTGGGCGCACCCATCGGGACAAACAAGGGGTTGCAGACGCGCGATTTCCTGCGCATCATTATTGAGCAGGCCAATGTGCCAGTTGTTGTGGACGCGGGCATCGGCGCACCCAGCCATGCCGCCGAGGCGATGGAGATGGGCGCGTCGGCTTGCCTGGTGAACACGGCGATTGCCGTGGCGGGCGACCCTGTGGCGATGGCTGCGGCTTTCAAGCAGGCCGTGGAGGCCGGACGGACGGCTTACGAGGCCGGGCTGGGCTTGCAGGCCGAAAACATGGTGGCGGAAGCCAGCTCGCCGCTGACAGCCTTTTTAAACGAATAAACAGAGGAGGCGCGAAATGTTTTCAGAAGAATTAGAGAAAATCTCGTGGGACGAGACCACGGAACGTATCAATGCCAAGACTGATGCCGACGTGCGCCGCGCCTTGGCCAAGGAACATTGTGACGTGGAAGATTTCATGGCCTTGGTGTCGCCGGCCGCCGCGCCTTATTTGGAAATCATGGCGCGATTGAGCCGGAAATACACCGAAGAGCGTTTCGGAAAGACCATTTCGATGTTCATCCCGTTGTATCTGACCAATTCCTGCACCAACTCGTGCGTGTATTGCGGGTTTCACATTAGCAACCCCATGCGCCGCACCATCCTGACCGAGGAGGAAATCGTTAACGAATACAAGGCCATCAAGAAGTTGGCACCGTTCGAGAACCTGCTCATGGTGACGGGCGAGAACCCGGCCAAGGCAGGTGTGCCATATTTGGCTCGCGCGCTCGACTTGGCCAAACCTTATTTCAGCAATTTGAAAATCGAAGTGATGCCGCTCAAGGCCGAGGAGTATGCCGAGCTGAAGGGACACGGCATGAACGGGGTCATCTGTTTCCAGGAAACCTACAACAAGGCCCATTACAACATTTATCACCCACGCGGGATGAAGTCGAAGTTCGAATGGCGGCTGAACGGGTTCGACCGCATGGGGCAGGCCGGGGTGCATTCCATCGGGATGGGGGTGCTTATCGGGCTGGAAAAGGAGTGGCGCACGGATGTCACGATGATGGCTTACCATCTGCGTTACCTGCAGAAGCATTACTGGCGCACGAAATACAGCGTGAATTTCCCGCGCATGCGTCCGTCGGAGAACGGTGGCTTCCAGCCGAACGTGGTGATGAGCGACCGCGAGTTGGCGCAAGTGACGTTCGCTATGCGCATCTTCGACCACGACGTGGACATTTCCTATTCCACGCGCGAGTCCGCTGCCTTCCGCGACCACATGGCCACGCTGGGCGTGACGACCATGAGCGCGGAGAGCAAGACGGAACCGGGCGGTTATTTCACCTATCCGCAGGCTTTGGAGCAGTTCCACGTGAGCGACGAGCGGACGGCTGCCGAGGTGGAGGCGGCCTTGCGGCGCGTCGGGCGTGAACCGGTGTGGAAAGACTGGGATGCCAGTTTCGACCTGAAGTCTTATGCTTGAGGCGGACGGGTTGCATACGGCGGCTTGTTCCGGCGGGCGTTATGCCCGTCAGGAACTGTTGCCGGAAATCGGCCGCGCGGGGCAAGCGAAGCTGCGCCGCGCGAAAGTGATGATAGTGGGCGCGGGCGGCTTGGGGTCGCCTGTCGCCCTTTATCTTGCCGGGGCGGGCGTGGGGACGCTGACGTTGGTGGACGAGGACGTGGTAAGCCTGTCCAACCTGCACCGCCAAATCCTTTATGCGGAAAGCGAGGTGGGCACGTCCAAGGTGGAGGCGGCGGCGGTTCGGCTGCGGTCGCTCAACGTCGAAACGGATGTCCGGACGCATGCCTGTCGGCTGACGCGGGAAAACGCGGAGTCCCTGATAGAGGGGCACGATGTCGTGGTGGATGCCTGCGACAACTATGCCACCCGTTACGTGCTCAGCGACGTGTGTGCCGCGCTCGGCATACCTTATATATATGGGGCCATCGAGGGTTTCTGCGGGCAGGTGGCGGTGTTGTGCTGCCCGCCGTGCCGTCGCACTTACCGCGACTTGTTTCCCGACGAAGACGCATTGCGCGGCATGACTCCTTTCAAAGGTGTGGTGGGAATGACGGCGGCCGTTGTGGGTGGTGTACAGGCGCACGAAGTGATGAAGCTGTTGTGCGGTTACGGGGATGTGTTGGCCGGCCGGTTGTGGACGATAGACTTGCGCACGATGGAGTCGTATGTGTTGGATATATGAGAAACCAAAATAGAAGTAAAATGAAAAAGATTTGCATGTTGGCGTGTGCCTGGTTCATGGGCATGGCGATGTCGGCATCGGCGGCAGTCGTGGACACGCTTCAAGTGATGAGTGAGAAAATGGGACGCACGGTGAATGTCCTTGTAGTGTCGCCTGACCAGGTTAGGGGGGAGGGCGCACCGGTGGTGTATCTGTTGAACGGCCACAGCGGCGATGAGAGGTCATGGTTGGGTCTGAAGCCTGAAATCCGGGAGTATGCCGACCGGGACAACCTGATATTTGTGTGTCCGGACGGTGAGGACAGTTGGTATTGGGACAGCCCGTTGGACAAAGACAAGCAGTTTGAGACGTTTGTCAGTCGCGAGTTGGTGGCTTATGTCGATAACCATTACCGTACGTTGCCACGACGCGAGAAGCGGGCCATTACGGGGTATAGCATGGGCGGACATGGGGCGATGTGGCTGGCCATCCGCCACAAGGACGTGTTCGGTGCTGCCGGGAGCATGAGCGGCGGGGTGGACATCCGTCCGTTTCCCGATAATTGGAACATGAAAGACCGCATAGGGGCTCGTGATGGCGGGGCTTGCAATTGGGATGACTACACGGCCATTAACCAAATTGAAAAATTGCGGAACGGTGACCTCCAATTGCTCATAGACTGCGGTTATGACGACTTTTTCTTTGCCGTCAACAATGCTTTTCACGAGGAATTGTTGAAGCATGGCATCATGCACGACTATATCGTGCGTCCCGGTGCGCACACAGGCGAGTATTGGAACAATTCCATTGATTACCATCTCCTGTTCTTCCTGAAGTATTTTGAAAGTCCGCAGCCCCGTTGAGGCGGCGGACTTTCGTTATAGGCAGTTTGTAGGCTCAGTAGATTTTTAGTGGGGGGTTAATAAATTCTGCACGGGCCGTAATGCCCCTTCTGTTCTCCATGCGGATG
>CALULT010000100.1 GCA_944321565.1 uncultured Paraprevotella sp.
AGGATGATGGAGATGGACGTGAGCATTTTCATCACGCCGCTAGTGTTGTTGTTGATGATGTTGGCGTAGGTGTCCATCGTGGAGTCAAGGATGTTGGCATAGATGGATGTTGTTTCGCGGGCCTGGCTCATCTCGATGTTCACGTCTTCAATGAGGTCGGCATCCAGTTCGTCCACGGGCAGCTTGAATTTCAGTTTGGAGAGCAGCGTCTCGTTGCCGCGGATGGAGGTGATAAAGTATGTCAGACTGTCTTGCAGGCGCGAGAGGTTCACCAAGTCCGCGTTGTCCACGTTGCGGTCCAAGTGTTGTTTGGCCTTTTCGATGAGCAGGTTGATTTGTTTCAGCCGTTTCAGGTACCACACGGCAGAGGAGAGGAACAGGCGGAACACCATGTCCACGGAGTCCGTGAAACCGAGGCCGCGGCGTTGCTGGTAGCTCACGAAGTCAATCATCATGTTGGTTTCGAAGTTGCATACCGTGATACACACCTCTTTATTTAAAATGATACCTAGCGGGATGGTCGTATAGGGAGTGCGTGAACGTACTTCCTTCACGTAGGGGATGCGCAGGATGATGAGAATCCAGCCGTCATCGAACTCGTAACGGGCGCGTTCGTCGGTGTCGGCGATGTCCATCAGAAAGTAGTCTGGGATGTGGAGCGTGTTCTCCAAATAGTCGATGTCGTCTTGCGTGGGGCAAGTCACTTGAACCCAGCAGTTGGGTTCCCATTGTTCAAGTGTGCGCAGTCCGCGGTTCGTATTCCAGTATGTTCGCATGAATAAATCCTCCAATGTTATAGCGGGACGGAGGCTCCCTTTGGCGAACCCCTGTCCTTACTTGTTTATATCCGCGTGGTAATCGTCCATTTTTAAGATGATACTTTGGTAAATTGTGGTGCAAAGATAATGAAACCGTTTGAAGAAACAAACAGTAACGGCATTTTTTGTGCGCGTTTTCCCCCATCCTACATTCATTTTCCTACAATTTTGTTTCTTCTGCCACGGCATTGGTTAATCGGATGAACTCAGCCACGGACAATTGTTCGGGCCTGAGGCCGAAAAGGTCATCGGCGAGAAAGGCGTCATGAGGGCGCGGAGTGTGTCCCTGTTGCACGGCTTTGTTGTCGGCATCGGCCAAGACGGGGCGGATGGAGTTGCGCAGCGTCTTGCGCCGTTGGTTGAACGTCGTTTTCACGATTTGTTTGAACAGGCGTTCGTCGCAACCAAGGTCGGTTGTTGCGTTGCGGGTCATGCGTATGACGGCACTTTTCACTTTCGGCGGCGGGTTGAAGACGTTTTCATGTACGGTGAACAGGTATTCCACGCTGTACCATGCTTGGATGAGTACGCTCAGAATGCCGTAAGCCTTGTTTCCCGGTGCGGAAGCGATGCGTTCGGCCACTTCTTTCTGCACCATGCCCGTGCAACACGGAATCAGGTCTTTGTAGTCCAGCATCTTGAAGAAAATCTGGCTGGAGATGTTGTAAGGATAGTTTCCGGTAAGCACGAAAGGCTGCCCCTCGAAGGTATGTTCCAAATGCATTTTCAGGAAGTCGTCTTCGATGATGTTTTCCTCCAATTGCGGAAAATTATGCCGCAAGTAGTCCACCGACTCGAAGTCGATTTCCACCACTTTCAGGGGACGTTCCTTGCGGACGAGGAATTGGGTCATGACTCCCATGCCAGGCCCCACTTCGAGAACGGGAATGCCGGGGCAGGCATCTACTGTGTCTGCGATGTCTTGGGCGATTTTCAGGTCCGTCAAAAAATGTTGTCCGAGAAACTTTTTAGGCTTTACGCTCTTCATTGTGCTTTTTTTGTTTTACTTTTGTGGGCGCAAAGATAGTGCAAACCGGGAGCAGGACAAAATAAACTTGTTTATTTTTCAGGCCAAGGTGCAGCTTGTCTTATGAAAAAAGGGTAAAAATAGAAATAGACCGCATTGGAAACAACAAAGATTATTCGTAATGCGTTGAAAATCGCCTTTCCTTTGGTTTTGGGTGGGTTGATTTTATGGTGGATGTACCGCGATTTCGACTGGGAAGGTTTGTGGGCCGCCTTGGAAGGCGGCATGGATTGGACGTGGATGTGGCTTTCCATGCCTTTCGGTGTGTTGGCCCAGGTGTTGCGCGCTTTGCGTTGGCGGCAGTCGCTGGAACCTTTGGGCGAGCGTCCCCGCTTGTTTTCCTGCATGAATGCCGTGTTTCTTTCCTACGCTTCCAGCTTGGTGGTGCCACGTGTGGGCGAGGTGTTGCGTTGCGGGGTGTTGAAGCGTTATGATGGCACGGTGTTCACGAAGGCATTGGGCACGGTGGTCACCGAGCGCATGGTCGATTCTTTGGTCATGCTCCTGTTGTCGGCCTTGACGGTGTTGTTGCAAGTCAGGGTGTTTGCCGTGTTTTTCCAAGAGACAGGCATGAGTTTCGATGCGCTGGCCGGGCGTTTTTCCGCTGCGGGCTATTGGGTCACGGCGGCTTGCGTGGTCGTGTTGTTGGCTTTTTTGTGGTTCCTTGCCAAGCGGTTGGAATGGTTTAGCCATACGCGCAGCCTGTTGCAGAACGTGGCCGATGGCGTCCTTTCTTTGCGGAGCGTCCGGCACATACCCCTCTATGTCTTTTATTCTCTAGGTATTTGGGTGGCCTATTTCCTGCATTTTTATCTCACGTTTTATAGCTTTCCTTATACGGAGAATTTGGATGTAATGTCGGCTTTGATTGCTTTTGTGGTCGGTTCGTTTGCCGTGTTGGTGCCCACACCGAACGGGGCGGGGCCTTGGCATTTTGCCGTGAAAACAATATTGGTGCTCTATGGCGTGAGCGAGTCGGACGGTGTGATGTTCGTGCTCATCGTGCATACGTTGCAGACGCTGTTGGTCATCCTGTTGGGGCTTTATGCCACAGTGGCTTTGGCTTGTACGCGCCGCCGGGTGCCTCCCGTGGCGGAGATGGTTCCGGCTGTTTGAATGGTTGATTAGGTCTTTAAATAATATATGTGATTATGAGTGAAGTTAAAAATTTGGAACCGCAGATTGTTTGGAAGAATTTTCATGCGCTGACTCGGATTCCGCGTCCTTCGGGGCATTTGGAGAAGATACAGAAGTTCTTGCTGGATTGGGCGGCGGAACATGGCATAGAGGCGTTTAAGGACGGTGGTGAGAACATCGTGATGCGCAAACCGGCCACGCCCGGCATGGAAAACCGCAAGACAGTGGTGTTGCAGGCGCACATGGACATGGTGCCGCAGAAGACGTCGGACAGCACACACGATTTTGAGAACGACCCTATTGAAACTTATATTGATGGCGAATGGGTGAAGGCCAAAGGCACCACGCTCGGTTCGGATGACGGCATGGGTGTGGCGTCCATCATGGCTGTGTTCGAAGACCAAACGTTGGAACATGGCCCGATTGAGGCATTGATCACGGCGGACGAGGAGACATGCATGTACGGGGTGAACCACTTGTCGGCCGATACGCTGACGGGCGACATCCTGTTGAACCTGGACAACGAGACGATGGGCGAATTCGTCGTGGGCAGCGCGGGTGGAGTGAACGTGACCGCGTCGATGGAATACAAACCGGTGGAGGCCGAACCGGCCGATGTGGCGGTGCGCCTGAAGGTGACCGGCCTGCGTGGTGGACATTCGGGCTTGGAAATCAATGAAAGCCGTGCCAATGCCAACAAACTGATGGCACGGATGCTTTATATGGCCATCCGCGAGAATGAAGCGCGGCTGGCCTCGTGGCATGGAGGCAATATGCGCAACGCCATTCCGCGCGAAAGTGAAGCCGTGGTGACCTTGCCGGCCGAAGATGTGGACGAATTGCAGGGATTGGCGGACTATTGCGGCGAGCTTTTTGCAGAAGAGTTCCGGGGAGTGGAAGAACGCATTTCCGTGACGATGGAACGTGTGGGTTCGCCGGAAGCCTTGGTGCCCGAAGAGATTCAGGACAACGTGCTGGATGCCGTCATGGCCTGCCACGACGGCGTGTTGCGCAACATTCCGTCCATGCCCGGCATCGTCGAGACTTCTTCCAACCTGGCAATCGTCAATGTGACTCCAGAGAAGGCCGAAGTGCTCATCCTGGCGCGCAGTTCGGACGAAGGCATGATGGATTATGAGACGGCCATGCTGGAATGCTGCTTTAATATGGCCGGGATGAAGGTGGAATACAGTGGCCGTTATGGCGCATGGCAACCCAACTTCGATTCCCAGATTGCAGCACAGATGGCGGACGTTTACGAAAAGATGTTTGGCGAGAAAGCTTTGGTGCAGGTGGTGCATGCCGGCTTGGAATGCAGTCTTATCGGTGAAGTCTATCCCAAGATGGACATGGTGAGCTTCGGCCCCACGCTCCGTTCGCCCCACACGCCGGATGAGCGTTGCCATATCCCTTCCGTGGCCAAGTTTTGGGATTTCCTGAAGGATTTGCTCCGCCAGATTCCCGTGAAGGATTGATGGTTGGAGCGATTTGTGCCAAAGATGCCAAGGCACGGCATTATTCAAAACAATTTCATATGGTTGGCTCCGTCTTTCATGGCGGGGCTTTTTTGTGCTTGTGTCCGGAGTTCCATCACGTGCTAAAATTCTTTTCGAACCATTTGCGCGTCTCAAAATAAAATCGTTCCTTTGTGTTTGATAAGTATCTGTCAACATCAGGCATCATGGACGCAGTGAAAGGTATCCCATACGGGGTGGCACGGTTTGAAGAAGTGCGGAACGAAAATTTCTATTACGTGGACAAGACGACGTATCTCCCTTTGTTGGAGGATACGGGCAAGTATCTGTTCCTCATCCGTCCCCGGCGTTTCGGCAAGAGCGTGTTCGTCAGCATGATGCAGGCTTACTATGACATTGCGAAGGCGGACAAGTTCGACCGTCTGTTCGGCGGGCTTTGGATACACGGGCATCCCACGCCGCTGAAGAACAGTTTCCAAGTGGTTTACTTCGACTTCTCGCTGATCAGCGGCAGGAGTGAACAGGAGTTGGAAAACGACTTTAATCGGTATTGCGGGCAGGTGTTGGACGTGTTTGCCGAAGTCTATGCCGGTTATTACGATGCCGGGTTCGAGCAAGCGGTAAAAGCCGCGTCGGACACACGCGGGAAACTGAATCTCATCAGCCTCCAAGCGCATAAGAAAGGTTATCCCCTTTATCTGATTATAGACGAGTACGACAACTTCACCAACGTGATCCTGAGCGACGGCGGAAAGGACCTTTTCCGCAAGCTCACCCATGCCAGCGGTTTTTATCGCGATTATTTCAAGGTGTTCAAGGCGATGTTCAGCCGTGTGTTCCTCATCGGAGTGTCCCCCGTGACGTTGGACGACCTTTCGAGCGGATACAACATCGACTGGAACATCTCGCAAGACCCTCGCTTCAACGACATGCTTGGCTTCTCGGAGGGCGACGTGCGCGACATGTTCCGTTATTTCCGTGACCATGGCAAGTTGCGGGCGGATGCGGACATTGAGGGGATGTTGGA
>CALULT010000101.1 GCA_944321565.1 uncultured Paraprevotella sp.
GCGCTGAGTTTCGTCAAACCAAGTGCATGGTATCCCGACAGACGGGATGGGTATTAACGGAGGTCTTGACCTCCGACCCTGACGACAGGGCTTGCCCACGAAGACAGGCTCTGCCTGCGTAGCCTAATACGCACTTTGCCCTTAAAGGAGCAAAATGCAGGAACCGCCGGGGGCGGAAGCAAGCTGTAAAAAATGACCGGATTATATGGCAGAAAGCATCAAACAGGTATTTGACATCAGGCCCGGGAAGGGCATGAGCGATGGCCAGAGCAACGAGCACCAGCGCAACTGGACGGAAAGAGGTTGGGAATGGGCGACGAGGCACGGCAATTATGACCGCACCCGTGAACGACTCAACTTCGAAATCGCCAAGGGAGGGAAAGTCGTGCCCGTGGATAAGTCCATGTCTATCGGACAGCGCATGGCGGAATCCTTGCGTTCCCGTGGCATCAAAGACCCCAACGAGGGAGTCTCCGAGCCTGGGTTCCGCACGGTGGCTAACATCATCTTCGGCGGTTCGAGGGAGCGGATGCACCAGCTCGCCTTCGGTAGCCAAAGGGTGGACTTCACGCACGGGGCGGACAACTCGCACATCCGGCGCAACAAGGACATAGAGCGTTGGGCAATGGATGTGTACAGGTTCGCATGTGGACACTGGGGCGAAGATAACGTCGTCGGCTTTTATGTACACCTCGACGAGCTGAACCCCCATGTGCACTGCTCTGTGATACCTATTGATCCACACGGCAGGATTTCCTACAACAAGGTTTTCGGAGGTAACAAATACGACTCCAAACAGCGTTTCTACTTCTACCATGACGAGTTCGCCAAGGTGAACGAGAAGTGGGGCATGAAGCGCGGCAGCAGCATTGCCGTGACTGGCGCGAAACACCGGACTACGGAAGAATACCGCCGTGCGCTCAGCGAGGAATGCACGACTCTGGAGGAACAGGTTGAGAACAACAGGAAGTTGCTCAGTGAGTTGCTTGCCGACATCCGTTTTGCCGAGAAACGGGTGAAAGGGCTGGGCACGATGACCGTCAACTTAGAGGAGAAAAAGAAGCAGATGATTGCCGAGATGGAAGCCCTTGCGGAAAAGTTGAAAGCGGGCCGTGGCGATTCGGAGGAACTGCGCAAGAAGATAAGCAAACTCGACCTTGACTTGCAGAAAGTGCTTGACAATCTTACCGACAAACGCAACAAATTGGAAGAAGCAAACAGACAACTCGCCGAGCTTCGCCGAATAGAGGAAGAAACACGTGAACGTGCAGTCGAATACCGGCGAGACCTCAAAGCTGCGACCTACGACTTGGAACACCAGGTGCGCTACCGGCTGGCCGATGCGCTGCTGGGCGACATACTGCACGAGTTCAAGTCATTGCTTCCGTCATTGGACGGCGAAGGGCAAAGCCTGTTCGACGGTACGCTGCTGAAAGATGTGGCCGAACGTGGCGAAGACATCTTCAAATGTGCCATCTACCTCTTTGCGAACTATGTGGACTTGGCCACGACATTCGCTGAAAGCCATGGCGGTGGAGGTGGCGGCAGTGACCTGCCCTGGGGCCGGAAGGAGGACGAGGACGACCGGGCGTGGGCAAGACGCTGCCTGATGCAGGCAAGCCGGATGATGAAGCCGAAAGGAGGCAAAAGCGTCCGCAGGAAATGACAAGGCAAGCGGTTTTAAACATCCTCTTTTTATTCCTTAAAGTATGATTGACAGTATGATTAATGGATGCTACTGAAATTCTTGTCAAGCGGGAACTGAAAGCAAGAGGAAGGCTCTTTGCAGACGCGGCGAATCATTTCTTTTGTAAGTCGAAAATAAATACGCTGATAATATGATAAGAAGATTTTTATTGCTATCCGTATTGTCCCTGCCGTTCATGGCTAGGGCGTACAATGTTCCCATGACGGATACTGTCCGATGGGAGAACTTCCCGCAATGGGAAGAATGGCTGCAACCGTTGGAGCCGGTCTATTTGGAGAATGCCGTGGAGGTTTCCCCTTGGCGTGGCAACTGGTTCGTGAACGTGTCCGGCGGTGTGTCGGCATTTGTCGGTTCGCCGCTTGGATGCGGTGACATCTTTGACCGCACGAAACCTGCATTGTCCGTTTCTGCGGGAAAGTGGTTAACGCCCGCCATAGGTGTGAGAGTCGCCTTCCAAGGTTTGCAGTTCAAGGACGCACAGCTTAAATCAAGAAACTTCCAGCATCTCCATGCCGACTTGATGTGGAATGTATTGTCGGGCCTCTCATGCTCCAAAGAGGATTTCCGTTGGGATTTGGTTCCTTACGTTGGCTTGGGCATCCTGCACAATGACGAGCTCGACCGGCAACCCTTTGCCGTTTCTTACGGTGTGCAGGGACGATACCGCTTGACCGGCCGACTGCATCTCACTGCCGAATTGGGTTGCGCCACCACTTTCAAGGACTTTGACGGCATGGGCGTAGGCAACAGGTGGGGCGACCGTATGTTGTTGCTGACCGCCGGATTCTCTTACACCATCGGCAAGAGAGGTTGGAAGCGCGTGGTTGATGCCTCCCCTTACATCGAGCGTAACGGGCGGTTGACCGGCTATGCCCACAGTTTGCGCGGTGAGAATGAGTGTCTCCGGCGGAATGATGGCATGAACGCCCGCATCATCGCCGAATTGAAGAAGATATTGAAGTTGGAAGGGCTGCTCAATAAGTATGCGGACAGGCTTTCTACAATGAAAGACGAGTTTGGTGGCAGGGAGAATACGGGCTACTATCCAAAGAATGATTACAGCGGGTTGAACTCGCTTCGTGCAAGGCTGCGCGAAGCCCAAGCGAACAAGAACAAGCATAAGGGCGACACCGCTTTTATCCACGGCAAGGACACCGTTTATATGGCATCCGACATGGGTTCCAGTTATAGAAGTGGCGGCTTCTTCCAAGGTAACGATTCCATTGTTTCATCCTTGCCTGTGGACGGCAGATATATCGGCCCGCCCATCTATTTCTTCTTTGTACTGAATACCGACAGGCTTACTGACCAATCACAGTTGGTAAACCTGGACGGCATCGCCCGGATTGCCAAGAAGCATGAGCTGCGCATCCAGATCATCGGAGCGGCAGACAGTGCCACAGGGAATGATTCCATCAACAACGGCTTGTCTCAAAGACGTGCCGTATATATGGCCGGACAGTTGCGAAAGCGTGGCGTGGATGCCGATAGAATAGAAACGGTTTCAGCCGGTGGAATCAACGATTACAAGCCCATGGAAGCCAACCGCAATGCTTGTGTGAGGCTGTTGCTTCCTATAACGGACACGACTGATTAAGTTCTTGATTTGTTCTATTTTTGACAGGGAGATTCACAATCAAATCGAACCACTGTTTAAGGGCAGGCTGGCTTGTGAAAGCCGGCCTGTCTTATATCCGCAAGTCAAAATCCGACAAGTCATCGCTGCATGGTTCATTGCTCTCCGGATCCAATGGCAAGACTTCCTTTTTTACCACTACATACTTCCCTTTCCTTTTGCCATACCACAAGTTAATCATGCTGTTTCCATGAATAATCGTCCTGTCGGGCGTCCAATCAATGTCTTCTGGCTCTTCATCATAAATGCCCTGATTACGACGTTTGTATGGACGATCAAGAGCGGTATCTTTGAGCTTGGGTTCATATTTCCCCGCATCATCCTCCGACCAGCCTAACGCATCCAAATAACACCAGAAAGCATTGGGCATTTTGAACGTCTCGGCGGCAAAAATCGCACCCACTACCTTGCCCCCGTTCGCTTCCACTTCCTCCTTGAAATCTTGCAGGCTTTTCCCTGTTGTAAGGATGTCATCCACCACTAATACATCCTTGCCCGACAAATCCTCTTTGAAGAAATAGTTTTTCTCCAATGCGGCATTCTCCCTGTCCTTTTGCAGGTGCAGGCTCTCCCTGTCGCCCGTATAACGGACATAAGAAATGCCGCATACAAGCTCCGGGTATTCGTCATGCACATAGTCCGCCATCGTCTTGAACCGCTTCCAGTATTTCCGCTGTGTGCTGCACGGCATGAACATGACAACCGTGCCCGGTTTGGTTTTCAATCTCTCTATTCCGGCCACGAGGAAACGGGTGCCATCGTTCTTGCCGTCCTTGAAATCCAGAACGGATTGGCAGAACTGCTTTTGTGCTTCGGTTAGGTATGGGTTGTACCTTGACGGGAAGTAATAGTCCGTGAATACGCAGGGGATTTTTTTCCTCTTGAACACTTTCAAAGGTTGATGTCCGGTCGCAAAGCTTGCAACGGTGATGGGGAAAATCTTCCTCGCTTCCTGGTTGCCCGCCAACACCGCCTTGCGGCTGAATTCCCTGCGCAGTTCCAATGTGGGCGCATACTTGGCGGCAGCACAATAGGCTTCGCCCAGCTTTCTTCTCTCATACCGGGTAACCAGTATCAGGATTAGCAATAATAGGATGACAAATCGTTCCATCTGTTTTCAGTTACTTGCATAAAAGGTCGCAAAATTAGCAAAATTGATGGTGGTTTAGAGTGCTTTTCAAGAAAATGTCAAAGCAACAATTCCACTTTGCCATCCCTTTTATATGCTGAAAGTTGCCCGATTATACAGACTTTTTACCGCTCGCGCCCGTGTCCCTTGTCGCCGGGCGTATTTTCATGTGCGAAGTTCAGTCGCCCGCTGTTGATGCCGAAAACTTTTGGGACAAAGGCCGGACTAAGCGGTTGTTCCTGGTGG
>CALULT010000102.1 GCA_944321565.1 uncultured Paraprevotella sp.
AGTCAGTCCGATACCGCTTGTCCGTGTCGAACCAGCCCCGCTTCTCCGTGCTTTCCGCCGTGTTCAGCAGGAAGTCCACGCCGCACGAGCTTTTGGAGTATTTCAGGAGAGAAATATGCTCCGTCGTGTTGTTGTATATGCCGTAAGTGTCTTTGCGATTCATCTTCGTTGTTTTACTTAATGCAAAGGTAATTCCCTTTTTGCGGATTACCAATGAATTGTTTATCAAAATGGCAGGTATTGGCTTTTGAATAACAATTGAACTGCGCCACCTTCCTGTTGATTGTAACCCGTCCCATAGTGGGACAATTCCGTTCTTTTCTTTGCTGCCGTTCGAATAGAACAGCACACAAATAATCAAAGGCAAACGTCCGACAACCATTGATGCGGCATTGAAAATCGTGGCCGCAACAGGGATTGCCGCAACAATACGGCTCGGTTTGCAGACTGACTATAATATGCAGATTGTCCGGCGAGACAACAAACTTTCCGTCATTTTGGAGAATATCTGCAAGTCGGTTGCGGTTCTCTGAAAAATTGTACGGGTTTACATGTTCATTTGGACTTTTCACCAATGCTATTTGAGCCTCACAGCAATTACGTTGTGGGGCTTTTGTTTTACCTTTGCAGCCGTAACCAAGTATTACTTTGGCTCCCGCCTGCGAAATGGTGAAACGGGTTTAAGCACATCAAACACCTAAACAGAATAAACGTATGAAAAAAACATTCATCGCCACCCTCTGCCTGGTCTTGCTCGCCTGCCTCTGCAGTGCGGGAAACCTCATGGCACAAGGAAATCAAACCCTTAAAAACAAGCTTATGGAAGAAAAACTGAATCTGACGCAAGAATGGGACAAGACGTTCCCGCTGAGCGACAAGGTGGAACACAACAAGGTCACGTTCCACAACCGTTACGGCATCACATTGGCAGCCGACGTGTACAAACCCAAAAACGCCACTGGCAAACTGCCTGCCATCGCCGTCTGCGGCCCGTTCGGAGCCGTCAAGGAACAAGCTTCGGGTCTGTACGCCCAGACTTTGGCGCAACGCGGCTTCCTCACCATGGCCTTCGACCCGTCGTTTACGGGCGAAAGCGGCGGGCAACCGCGCTATGTGGCGTCTCCCGACATCAACACCGAAGACTTTTGCGCCGCAGTGGATTACCTGTCCACACGCAATGACGTGAACCCGGAACAAATCGGCATCCTCGGCATCTGCGGATGGGGTGGCATGGCCGTCAATGCCGCCGCCATCGACACCCGCATCAAGGCCACGGTGGCTGCCACGATGTACGACATGAGCCGCGTCAATGCCAACGGCTATTTCGATGCCGCCGACAACGCCGATGCCCGCAATGCCTTGCGCAAACAACTCAACGCCCAACGCACGGAAGACTACCAAAACGGCTCATACGCCCTCGCCGGAGGCCTGCCGGACGCTGTCCCCGACGATGCCCCGCAATATGTGAAAGACTATTTCGCCTACTACAAGACCGAACGCGGATACCACAAGCGTTCGCTCAACTCAAACGGCGGTTGGAACAAGACATCAACCCTCTCGTTCCTCAACATGCCCATCCTGTCCTATGCCGGTGAAATCCGCAGTGCGGTGCTCCTCGTCCACGGCGAAAAAGCCCACTCGCGCTATTTCAGCGAAGACACTTACAAGAAACTGAAGGGCGAAAACAAACAACTGCTCATCATTCCCGGTGCCAACCACACGGACTTGTACGACAACTTCGAAAAAATCCCGTTTGACAAGATTAAAACATTTTTCCGGACTTTCCTGAAGTAAAGACGGATAAACTGTTTATCCTAAGAAAAGCCTGCCTTCGGGCTGCGGACAAGTATCCGCGACCCGAAGGCAGGCTTTTTCTCGGAGGAAAATAGAAATCCCTCCGAGAAAAAAAACTATACTGCGCAGGAAAAAAGCATTGTTGCCATTCCTGACCCATCATCATCTGCCAGCAAACGTCACTTTCAGCACGGGAGCTATCGCACCGGGGTTTCCGGCGGGCAACGTCACGGTCAAGGCCGTACCATCGCAGGTGTAATCCACCTTGCCATGCCCCAGCAGTTCCACGCCAGCCACTTTCCCTTTGTAATAAGGAGCCCCCTCACGGAGCGACTTCATCGCCATACGCCCGTCTGCAGGCCAGCCCAAAGCCGTGGCATAGACCACACCGTCTTTCTGCACGTAACGGATATCGGCCGCAGTATATTTCTGACCTTCGTTGAAGCCCTGTGCGTTGATGGGGTTGGCAGCCTCGGCCAACGGGCCTTCGCCGAACATCGCCCAAGGACGGGTGCCATAGATGCTTTCTCCATTGACATCCATCCAAGCCTTGAGTTCTTTCAGGATAGCCACCTCCTTCTCGTCTATCGCCCCGCTGCCGCGCAAGGGAACGCTCAGCAGCAACGTGCCGTTCTTGCTCACGATGTCCACCAACATCTTGACCACCTGGGCTGCCGATTTATAGCCGTCCCGCTCATACAGGCCGCGGTCGTAGTGCCAACTGCCCAAACAGGTGCATGTCTGCCATGCTTTTTCCTGCGGACGGTCGGGGATTCCGCGTTCCACGTCCCACACCATGGCCTCCTTGTGCTTGTCTTCCAAGATTTTGCCCGTCACCACAGCCCTCATCTGCCCGTGGTTGTCCTTCAAACTCTTGTTGTACATGTGCGCCAGGATTCTCACGCCCTCGTCGCTAATGGGATAGAAAGGCAATACCGTGTCATCGAAATACAACACATCGGGACGATAACGGTTGATTACGTCCAACGTGCGATTATACACATTCGTTTTGAAAACCTCCGACGGTTGCGAAGCCCCGTTGCCCCAAGCCCATTGTGAATGGATAGTGCCCACTTTCTCGCTGCCTTTGCTCCGCTCATGTTCTTGTTCGTAAAGGTCTTGCGGATCATAACCTTCCCACCACTTGCCTTTCCCGTCGGCCTTGGTCAATTTGCCATCAAAGTCCTGCGAGCCTTCCAGCCATGTCCAGGCATGCGAAGCATGGATGCTCACGCCGAGCGGCAGGCCGTATTTCTTGCAGGCCTTGGCCCATTCGCCCACGATGTCGCGCTTCGGTCCCATGTTCACGGAGTTCCACGGCTGGTACTTGCTGTCCCACAAGTCCATGTTGTCATGATGATTGCCCAATGTCATAAAGAACTTTGCTCCCACACTCTTGTAAAAGCGAATCAGCGAATCCGGCTCCCACTCCTCGGCCTTCCATTCGTTAATCACGTCCTTGAAGCCAAACACCTTCGGGTCGCCATACTTCTTCACGTGAAAATCATGTTGCCATTCTCCCGGATAATACATATTACGGGCATACCAGTCGCCCGCTTCCGGTTCACACTGCGGCCCCCAGTGCGCCCAAATGCCGAACTTCGCGTCGCGATACCAGTCGGGGCATTCATATTTGGCCAACGACTCCCATGTGGGCTCATACTCGCCCGTCTGCATTGGTTCGGGCTTCACCGTCTCTTGCGCCAAGGCAGGCGTCGCAACCCCCATGGCCGCCAACAAGCCCCCACACACTGTTTTAATCCAACTCTTCACCATAGATTTTCTTTTGTTTATTATACCTATACTCAAGTTTCGGATTTAGGAATTAGGCAGTTTGGGCGTATGCTCTGAGGGTGGCCAACCTCTTGTCGTTCTCA
>CALULT010000103.1 GCA_944321565.1 uncultured Paraprevotella sp.
TCGTATTCGCGTGCCCGCGCTCCTTTCTGAATATCGCCGTAACGGAATTTACGATTGTCGCGGGCGAGTTGCTCTTGAATATTTGCCCATACACTAAATACCCGAGGGATGTCTTTGTTGTTGATGTGCTTGGAGAAGTCGAACGCGTATGCTTTTAAGATTTCCGCCTGTACGGCATCGGTCTGAATCCAGTCGTGTGTATCGGCATAACGGCTGACCGCTTCGGGCATTCCGCCTAAAGCCAAATAAACTTTATAGCTATCCAACAATTGGGCATGAAGCAATTCGGGTAGCGGTTCAAAAGAGTTCACGGATGATAGAACCTGAGACAAGTGCGGGCTGACTGTATCGAGGTATTCTTGGAAAGATACCGGATAAAGGTGCATGAAATCGACTTTGCCTACAGGGAACGAAGCACCGCTGCAATTTAAAGCTACCCCTAACAAAGAACCTGCACAGACAATAGCATACTCCGGCATCTGCTCACAAAAATATTTCAAACTGTTCAATGCATCGTTGCATTCTTGCACCTCATCGAAAATAATCAGTGTGCGTTGCGGTTCGATCTTTTGTCCGCAAGTCCATGAAAGCATCTGCAAAATACGTTTAGGGTCTTTGGTTCGTGCAAAATCGGCTCTCAATTCCACCTGTGCATCAAAATTAACATATATGGTATTGTCAAAACACAATTTTCCAAATTGGGTCAACACCCAAGATTTGCCAACCTGTCTGGCTCCTTGGAGCACAAGTGGCTTACGGTAGGGGCTGTTTTGCCAAGCTCTTAAATCATTGAGGATAGTTCGCACAAATTCCATACCTGTAGTTTTTGTGCAAATATACACATTTCTCCTATGAAAAATGTGCAAATATGCCATTTTTTTATAGATTCAAGTATCCGTTTGCCGCACCTTGAGTTATTGTAACACAATGTTATCACAATAGAACGAATAGAACTTATTGGAAATGGAAAACACACAAGGCTTGTTCCTGGAGCTTCTGCACTCCGGCCTTTGGGGAACCTCTCCGAACCCCGCCCATTTCGTCCATGCGGACTGGGACGCCGTCTTCAAGTTGGCTGACATCCAAACGGTAGGCACCATCGTGCTTGACGGAGTGGCATTGCTGCCGAAAGATGTCCATCCGCCGTTGGGCATCAAGATGCGGCGCATAGGTACCATGCAACAAGTGGAGCGGACAAACGCGTTGCACCGGAAGACTTTGGCGGCAATCCATGCGACTTTGGCAAAAGAGGGCATACGCGAGGTGTATATGAAAGGCCAAATGGCGGGCATGCGCTATCCCAATCCGTTGCACCGGCAGCCGGGGGACATTGACTTTGCCGTTGCAAGGCAGGATTTCCCCAAGGCATTGCAAGCCCTTTCTTCCATTGGCAAGGTCGATTTTGGCGTGGCGTGTGAACACCACGGCATAGCTTGGATAAACGGGATTGTGGTCGAACCTCATTATAAGGTGCATACTTTCCAACGCCCGTCAACGGACAGGGCCATGCAGGCGATGTTCGAGGAAGTGTTTCCCCGTCATTTGACGTCAATCAACATGGACGGCTGCGACTTGCCCTCATTCCCGCCAACGTTCGAAAGTGTCTTTCTCGTGAGCCACATGGTGAACCATGTCTATAGCGAGGGGCTCGGGTTGCGGCAGATTGTCGATTACGCCATGTTCTTACACCAATGTGGCAAGGATATCGTGGTTGAACGGCATACGGATTACCTGCGGCGGATGCGGATGCACAGGGCGTGGAGGCTCTTTGCTTGCATTTGCCATCGATATTTGGGGGCGGAATTGCCTGCCTTCGTCGAACCGTTTTCAAGGAGGGAGAAGGACATGGCGCAACGGTTGTTCGACGATGTGATGCGTGTAGGAAATTTCGGCCGTGGCGAATACGTGTTCCAATATGGCGGGCTGGCAGACGCATTAAGGAATTACCTTTGGGTTGTCGGCAGATGTTTTTCGCTTTATTTTGTTTGCCCGAGTGAGGCCCGGTGGTGGATCGTGTCAAAACCATATCGGTTTTTCAAAAAGCTGAGGGGCGGGAAACAGTGAAAAGCCTTGCAAAAGGAAACGGCTTGCATCTGTATGCGGGCGGATGCCCAGTCATCGCACGATAAATAAAGAACAGTTTCTCTGTTTTCATTTAATTTTCGTACCTTTGCCTTACACACCAACAACGCAGCTAAAATGGACGCAGTGAAAGGTATCCCATACGGGGTGGCACGGTTTGAAGAAGTGCGAGACAAAAACCGTTACTATGTGGACAAGACGATGTATCTTCCTTTGTTGGAAGAGACTAGTGATTATCTGTTCCTCATCCGCCCCCGTCGTTTCGGCAAGAGCGTGTTTGTCAGCATGATGCAGGCTTACTATGACATTGCGAAGGCGGACAAGTTCGACCGGCTGTTCGGCGGGCTTTGGATACACGGTCATCCCACGCCGCTGAAGAACAGTTTCCAGGTGGTTTACTTCGACTTCTCCCTTGTGGGGACGGCTGGAAATGGCTTGGAAGCCAACTTTGATTTTTATTGCGGCATGGTGATGGACAGCTTCATCAAGCGTTATAAGGATTATTATGATGAAGCTTTCTGCAACAAGGTGCTTACCACGGATGATGCGTCCTATAAGATGAAATTGGTCAATGACGAGGCGCATACAAAAGGCTATCCCCTTTATCTGATTATAGACGAATATGACAACTTCACCAATGTAATCCTGAGCGAGGGCGGCAAAGACGTGTTCCGCAACCTGACCCATGCCAGCGGGTTCTACCGGGAATATTTCAAGTTGTTCAAGGCGATGTTCAGCCGTGTGTTCCTCATCGGGGTGTCCCCCGTGACGCTGGACGACCTTTCGAGCGGATACAACATTGACTGGAACATCTCGCAAGACCCTCGCTTCAACGACATGCTTGGCTTCTCGGAAGGCGACGTGCGCGACATGTTCCGTTATTTCCAGGACAATGGCAAGTTGCGGGTGGATGCGGACATTGAGGGGATGTTGGAGGAGATGAGGCCATGGTACAACAATTATTGCTTCGCAGGGGAATGCCTGGACGACGACCGCATCTACAACTGCGACATGGTGCTTTATTATTTGCGCAACCAAGTGCTTTATGGGCGTGCGCCGAGGGAGATGGTGGACAAGAACATCCGCACGGACTACAAGAAGCTGAAGATGCTGGCGGACATCGACCGTGGCAACCGGCGTGAGAACCG
>CALULT010000104.1 GCA_944321565.1 uncultured Paraprevotella sp.
GCTTTGGCTGGTGATGCAGGTGGCACATTCGGTCCCTCCCTTGTAGGACTTTGCACCCGTTCAGTAGAAAGTAACATTCAAAGTGGACTCTTGGCCGCTTCGATTTTTCCAATTATATTGGTAGTGTGCATACTTGGTATTAGGTGGGAAAGAAGCCGGAATATTTAAGTTGCCGCTGTACAACAACGTCAGCAGGGGGACATTCGGGAACTGTTCCTAATCTTGGGGATTTAACAACTGACGAATATTCGTTTGTAATCAAATGCCCTGCTTCCCGTCACTTGCCCATGCGGAGAAAAACTCCTCCGCCTTGCAGGGGAGGTGGCTCGAAGAGCCGGAGGGGTTTCCCGCCCACGTATCAATTCCGCAAGGGAAACAAAACGGCCATTATGGCCGCCGCAAGGGCTTACACGTGGGAAGTACTAATACATTCAAGAATGGGAACTTTTTTCGGATTGAAAATTCTGATACTCAATTGCTCTAAGTTTACAAATCCCATGCGGCAGACTCTCTATGCTTTATGCGTTCCCGCATTGATTTTCCGCTGACCCGTTTTTTCGGGAAGGCGGGACGCGCCTTTTGCTGGCCGCCGTCCCGTGAATGGCCGTCACCGCCTGCGAAATGCGGATATTCAATTTAAGATTCCGTTTTATTGTGTACTACGATTTTTTGTCGTACTTTTGTGTAACCATGCGCGTCGCAGGCGTTTTTCCCATGAGTGGGAAGCCCTCGCGGCGGGGTAAAAAATACGGGGAAAGAAAAATGGGAAAAGGAAAATTGGCAAAGTTCGCCGACATGGCAAGTTATCCGCACGTGTTCGAATATCCTTATTCGGCTGTGGACGAGACACCCTGCGAGATGAAAGGGCAGTGGGGGGCGCGTTTTTTCCACAATGACCGCCCCATCGTGTTGGAGCTAGGCTGCGGCCGGGGGGAATACACCGTGGGGCTGGCTCGTCTTTATCCCGAAAAGAATTTCATCGGGGTGGATATCAAGGGCGCCCGCATGTGGACGGGGGCCACGGAAGCCTTGCGCGAGGGATTGCCGAACGTGGCTTTCCTGCGCACGAACATCGAAATCATCGACCGTTTCTTTGCAGCGGACGAGGTGGCCGAAATCTGGCTGACGTTCAGCGACCCGCAGATGAAGAAGGTGACGAAGCGGCTGACTTCCACGTTCTTCATGGAGCGTTACCGCCGTTTCCTGCAGGATGGCGGGCGCATCCACCTGAAGACGGATTCCAATTTTCTCTTTACTTACACCACGTATATGGTGGAGAAGAACGGTCTGCCGATGGAGTTTTCCACCACGGACTTGTACCACAGCGTCTTGGCCGAACAGCCCGGCACGGAAGAGGCGCGCATCCTGGGCATCCAGACTTATTATGAACAGCAATGGCTGGACCGCGGGCTGGCCATCCGCTACATGCGTTTCCGCCTGCCCCGCGAGGGAGTGTTGGAAGAGCCGGACGTGGAGATAGAAATGGACGAGTACCGCAGTTATAACCGCAGCAAGCGGAGCAGCCTGGCGGCATCGAAATAGGACAGACTTCAAAAAACAAAGCACATGAACATATATCCCAAATTGATTATGGACGCGCTGGCGACAGTGCGCTACCCGGGCACGGGAAAGAACATCGTGGAGGCCGGCATGGTGGAGGACGACCTGCGCATCAGCGGACTGCACGTCAGTTTCTCGCTGATTTTCGACAAACCGACCAACCCCTTCCTGAAATCCATCATGAAAGCCGCCGAGGCGGCCATCCATGCCTACGTGGGCAAGGAGGTGGAAGTGGAAATCAAGACCAAGACGCTGCAGGCACCGCGTCCCGAAGTGGGGCAGCTGTTGCCGGGCGTGAAGAACATCATCGCCGTGTCGTCCGGCAAGGGCGGCGTGGGCAAGTCCACGATTGCGGCCAACCTGGCGGTGGCCTTGGCCAAGCTGGGTTACAAGGTGGGGTTGCTCGATGCCGACATCTTCGGGCCGAGCATGCCGAAAATGTTCCATGCCGAGGAGGCACGTCCGTATGCCGAGCCGGTGGACGGGCGCGACTTGATTGTGCCGGTGGAAAGCTACGGGGTCAAGATGTTGTCCATCGGTTTCTTCGTGGACCCCGACCAGGCCATGTTGTGGCGCGGGGCGATGGCTTGCAACGCGCTGAAACAGCTCATTGGCGACGCCAACTGGGGCGAATTGGACTATTTCATCTTGGATACGCCGCCGGGCACGAGCGACATCCATCTGACGCTGGTGCAGACGCTCCCCATCACGGGTGCCGTCATTGTCAGCACACCGCAGAAGGTGGCTTTGGCCGACGCGCGCAAGGGCATCAACATGTACCAGAACGAGAAGGTGAACGTGCCCATCCTGGGGTTGGTGGAGAACATGGCGTGGTTCACGCCTGCCGAGTTGCCGCAGAACAAGTATTACCTGTTCGGCAAAGAGGGCGTGAAGCGGCTGGCCGAAGAGATGCACGTGCCCTTGCTGGGGCAGATTCCCATCGTGCAGAGCATCTGCGAGAACGGCGACAAGGGTACGCCTGAGGCGTTGGACGAAAATACCCCCACGGGGCAGGCCTTCATGGATTTCGCCCGGCGTGTGGTGGAAGAGACCGACCGGCGCAACGCGGAACAGGAGCCGACGCACATCGTGCAGGTGAAGAAATAAATCACGTGAAAGCAGTGAGGCCGTTTCGCCGTTTGGCGAGACGGCTTTTTTTTAGAAACTGTTTTGAATTTAGAAACTGTTTTGAATTTATCGTGCGATGATTTGGGATGAGTTTTCGAGTCAGTTTTGTTTCCGTGATGAGGAAGATAGCGAGCTATCTGACGAAGAACAGAAGCAAAAATGGCCGGAAAATCGCCCAAAGCACACACGAAAACGAGTACATCAAGCCGGAAAAAACTTTTTGTAGAAATTCAAAACAGTTTCTTATAGTTAAAGAGAAATGTTTTGCGAATTGCACAAACGAAACTTAGTTAGAAGTGACTCCAGCTCTTCTTTTGGTGTGGCTTTTGGGAATAATATCCAAGCATGAAAGTTTCAAGCACTTGGAACTGGGTGTTTCAGGCCTTTGGAACTGGGTGTTTCAGGCCTTGGAACTGGGTGTTTCAGGCCTTTGGAACTGGGTGTTTCAGGCCTTTGGAACTGGGTGTTTCAGGCCTTGGAACTGGGTGTTTCAGGCCTTTGGAACTG
>CALULT010000105.1 GCA_944321565.1 uncultured Paraprevotella sp.
GTAATCGTCCGTGAAGTCCACGCAGCTGAAGAACTTGCCCGCGTTGTTCTTGCCCGCCATCACGTCTGCAATCTGCTGCGTCAGCCGGTCCTTCAGCCTGTCTATCTCCTTTTTCACCTGCTCTTCCGTCCAGTCCGGGTGCACCTCCAGCACCTGTTTCCGGATGTCTTTCCAGTATTGGCTCGGCGCATGGACCACGTAGGCCGCGGCAATCATGTTATCGTTCAGGTCGCGGATGGCGTGCGGCAGGTTGTTGTCCTTGCCCCAGGGCACCACCCGTTCACCGGCCACGCTCACCGGGTCATCGTCCCAGTTCCGCCCGCCGAGGTCGAACAGTTGCGACATCGAGCTGCTCCAGTCCATGTGCAGGGCATACTGGCCTGCGGCAGTGTCCACGAAGCTGAATTTTCCTATCTTTTTCATTTATCGGTTGATTAATATGTGTGAGGTGTTGATGAAGAGGTCGCCGCAATAGTCAATCACAATCTGCTGCAACGCCTCGATATGGTTCTCGATGACCGGGTCGAACCACGGTTTGGGCTTGCGGATCATGTCCCGGTTGTGCTTCTTGGTCACCACTACCGTACCGCCTTCACGGTTGTAGCCGCGTCCCACGCCGAGGTGGACATACAATCCTGCTTCCTCGAAAGAAAATCCGATGGAAGTGATTTCCTGTCCGGCCTGCGGCGTCTTGCCCCAGTGGCGGTAGTTCGTCTTGAGCGAGGCGGACAGCTTGTTGTCCTCGGCAATATGGTCGGCGATGCTGTACTGCAAGGCATCGTTCACCTTCGTCCCCCAGGCACGCACCCGGCGGTTGAAGGCAGCCACCGCCTTCCGGTCCTGCTGGCGTTCCCATTGTTGAGTGATGCCGGTGTCTCCCTCGATATATACCTCGATGGGATAACCCTCGCCCTTGCGGCTGCGGTTCCTCTTGCCGTACCCGGCCATCCGTTCTGCATGTGCTCCCATATTCCTGTAATTTGCTTGTCGCAAAGGTAGAGGTCAGCCGTTGCCGGGAAAAGGACACAAAAAAACCGGGCACCCCGAAAGGTGTCCGGCCGGATGGGTAGAAAAGCTGTCAAACAATAACTACACCACTTCCAAACATTCTTTGCCTATGCGGTGGATGCCCTCCACGATACGGCGACGCTGTTCAGGGCGTGGAGAGCGCAGGCCATTGGCGTAATGGCTCAGTTGCTGCTGGCTGATGCCCGATGCCCGGGCAATGGCCGCCAGCGAGGTAAATTGTTCGCATTTGCGCAACAGGGCCGAAGTGCCCAGCTCGATGTCAAACGCATAATCACCTGACACCAGCCATGCAGGCATTTCGTCGCCATCGGCCACGCACCCCTCCACATGGAAACGGACAGCCTCGCCCAGGTCTGCCATCAAGCCGTCATACGTCTTATTCGTGACGGCCACCACCCCGTTGAGGGCCTCACATTCGGTCACGGCGCCATAATTCTTGTCGCACCAGTCTACTTTCACATGAATTTTTTCCATACATCTGCCTCCTATATATTTATTCTTGTTTCAAAGGGGCGGGGATTATTTCCACCCCGCCTGCTTCCAAATGCTGTTCAGAAGGAATTGGCTCAGGACCTCGCTTTCGTGTCCCCTTACCGTCACCTTGCCGGGTCTTGTCGGATGTTTGAACTGGCGGTGGTCGCCTCCGTTCCCCTTCAACTGCACCCAGCCGTCAGCCTCCAGCATCTTGATTACTTCCCTGACTTTGTACTTCTTCATTGTAGGTCTTTGTTATTGTTTGACCCTGCAAAGATATAAAATACTATATCATCAGCAAAGGAAAAGTATAATTATTTATATCATCAGACAAAAAATCCCCGACCATCCATCACGGACAGCCGGGGCGGGAAGAAAAAAAACTGTATAGAGAAAATGTTCGTTAAGGTTCACTCCAGGCTGTTGCGCCCGATGTAGGCATCCTCGTCCAGCGCGCCCTTGATGACGGCGTTTGCGGCGACGGGGTCATACCTCAGTCGCCGGCCGTGGTAGGCTATCTCGGCGGGCAGCATGCCCGTCTCGGTGAAGAACTCGCGCACCAGGCAGAGCAGGTGGCGCAGGTTGTCGATGTTCTCCAGCGTGTAGTGGATGGCGGCGGTGTTCATGCGTCGCCTCCTTCCTTCTCTTCTTTCACATAACGAATCAGGAACTCTGCCAACTGCTCCAACTGCCAGAACTGCAATTCTGCCAAACTGCCAATTGAACCTTCCACGGCTACGGTATATATCACCTCTTTTCGGCCTTTGTTACCGCGGTCTACTACTTTGGTGACAAAGCAGGTGTCTTTTTCTTTCATCGCTCACCCCCTTCCTGCTTTTCTTCCTTTTCAATGTATGCCTTCAGAAAGTCGGATATTTCCTTCAGGTCGTCCAGGCTTAATGATTCTTGATCCCTGTCGGAACGGGTGTCAAACAAGCTCAGCGTATAGCGGAATAGACAGCCCTCTATGCGTGGGCCGGAAACGATTTCTTTCTTTACGAGGAAGTTGTAATTGCTCATCGCTCCCCTCCTTTCTCGCCCTTCTTGGCGCGGCACACGCAATACACCGCCAGCGGCAGCAGCCACGGCATCATCGCCGACAGCACGCCCGTCACGGCGGCCCCTGCATACCAGCAGTCTGTGGCGTTCTTCACTTGGCACTCCGCGGGGAGCACAC